>DATKFM010000288.1:0-7418 GCA_035544395.1 Verrucomicrobiia bacterium | reverse complement strand
ACCGCCAATATAGAGGCGCGCAAGCTTCTGCCGCCTGAGACGCTCAGCAACCCGGCGATCTATCCCGCCTCTGATATTGTCGCCAAGAGCGAGCAGATCCTCGACATCGGCGATGCGACGACACTGTACGACGAAGCCTGGACACAGGTGCAAGCCGCCTAAAGGGCTGGACGCATCTTCCTCAGACGCTACACTCATCGGGCCCCGGACGCCGTTTCAACGGTATCCGGGGCCCGAATGACGAGATCTACAGGGATGCCAACATAAAGCTGTCGCCGATCGTCGGGTTCGATAATGACGGCCGCAAATGCCGCGGGCGAACCCGGTGGTAAATTAGCCGGAAACCGGCTGGCCCATGACAGCGAGGGAGATACGCTGGAATCATGCGGTATTGGCGCAAGGAATGGCAGGCCTTTGTCATACTTATGGGCCCCGGTGCATTTTGGCTGGTCTTCTTCTTCCTGATCCCCATCGCCCTTATCTGGATCTACAGCTTCCTGGATCGCGGTCCGCAGGGACAGATCGTCTGGGATTTCTCGTTCCAGAACTACGCCCGCGCGCTGGAGCCGATTCATATCCTGATATTCTGGAAGTCGCTGTGGATCGCCGGCGTGACGACGATTTTCTGCCTGCTGCTGGGCTTTCCCATGGCCATGGGCGTCGCCTTCGCCCCGGCGCGCTGGAAGAATTTGCTCCTTCTGCTGGTGGCGCTGCCGTTCTTCACCAATCTGCTGATCCGCACCTATGCCTGGATCGCCATCCTGCGCACCAAGGGCTATGTCAACGAAACGATCGGCTGGTTCTATGACGGCATTGCCCGTCTTGTTGGCGGCGGCGACCCCACGGTGATCGCGCCCTATGAGCCGATCGAATTCCTGTACAACCAGTACGCGATTGTTGTCGGCCTGGTCTATGTCGGACTGCCGTTCCTCATTCTGCCGCTCTATGCGACGCTGGAAAAATTCGACCGCTCTTTTCTGGAAGCAAGCCTCGATCTCGGCGCCAGCCAATGGCAGACCTTCTTCAAGATCATGGTGCCGATCGCCATGCCCGGCATCGTCGCGGGATCCCTGCTGGTCTTCATTATTTCCCTCGGTACATACCTGGTGCCTGACGTGCTGGGCGGCACCAGCAGCGAGATGATAGGCACGCTGATCGCCCGGCAATTCGGCCCGTCGCGCGACTGGCCATTCGGGTCGGCGCTGTCCTGCCTCCTGCTCTATGTCACCTTCATCATCCTCTGGGTTCGCGCCATGGCCGCCGGCCGCGGCAACGCGGGAGGACTGTGACCATGGCCCAGGCAACCACCGCAGGCGCCGTTCCCGCCACTCGCATCGTGCATCGCGACAAGCCGCTGCCGCTAGAATATCTGCGCAAGCGCTGGCTGCAGGCGGTTTTGGTCCTCGGGTTCTTCTTTCTTTACTTCCCGATTGTGGCGTTGATGGCGACCTCGTTCAACGAGGACAAGCGCAACATCACCTGGAAGGGATTCACGTTCGATTGGTATGTAAAGGCCTATAACGATGCATCGCTGTTCAATGCGCTGGTCAACAGCCTGACCGTCGCCTTCATATCGACCATCGTCTCGACGCTCATCGGCTCCATGCTCGGCCTCGCGCTGTATCGTTACCGCTTTACCGGCAAGGCGGTGTTCGAGAGCACGGTCTTCCTGCCGATCGTTATTCCCGAGATCTCCATGGCGGTGGCCATGCTCGCTTACTTCGCCGGCATCGTGATGCCAATGTTCACCGATCTGACCGGCATCGAGATGAGTCTGAATCTGTTCACGATCACCGTCAGCCATATCGCCTTCAGTTTCCCATTCGTTGCCGTGGTGATTGTCACGCGAATGGCCGGGTTCGACGAATCCCTCGAGGAGGCTTCGCGCGATCTCGGCGCCAGCGCCTGGCAGACCTTCTGGAACGTTACGGTCCCCTACATGATGCCCGGTGTCATTGCCGGCGCGCTGTTGGCGTTCACCTTGTCCCTGGATGATTTCGTCATCACCCAGTTCACATCGGGCCCGGGCTCGACCACGTTGCCGATCAAGATCTACTCCATGGTTCGATTCAGCGTGACGCCGACCGTCAACGCCGCGTCGACTGTGCTGATCATCATCACCCTCACCTTCGCGGTGGCCGCCATGGCCCTGCAGGCCCGCAGCGACAGGAACACGGTCAAGAAAAATGGATAACCGCAAACCGATCATCTCGATCCGCAATGTCTATAAGCGTTTCGGCGGCTCCGTCGTCGCCGTCGACAACGCCAACCTGGAGATCGGCGAAGGCGAGTTCTTCGCCCTGCTCGGACCTTCGGGCTGCGGCAAGACCACGCTGCTGCGCATGCTCGCCGGCTTCGAGAACCCGAGCGAGGGCGAGATCCTCATCGACGGCCACCGCATGGAAGGCGTCGATCCCAACCGCCGCCCGGTGAACATGGTGTTCCAGTCCTATGCGGTGTTCCCGCATATGAGCGTCCTGAAGAATGTCGGCTACGGGTTGCGGGTAACCGGCGTGCCGGCAGACGAGACGCAGAAGCGCGCCCTGGAGGCCCTTGCGCTGGTGAAGATGGAGCGGTTCGCCGACCGCATGCCCAACCAGCTTTCCGGCGGCCAGCGTCAGCGCGTCGCTCTGGCCCGCGCCCTGGTGAAGCAGCCGCGCGTGCTGCTGCTGGACGAGCCGCTGTCGGCGCTGGACGCCAAGCTGCGCGAAGCCATGCAGCTCGAGCTGGTGCGGCTGCAGCATGCGGTGGGCATCACCTTCGTCATCGTCACCCACGATCAGGACGAGGCGCTGTCCATGGCCAACCGCATCGCCGTGATGGAATCCGGCAAGGTGCGGCAGATCGCGGCTCCCGCCGATCTCTATGAATTCCCCAACAGCCGTTTCGTCGCCGACTTCATCGGCAAGATGAATTTGTTCGAGGGCAGCGTATCCGGCGCCGCCGGCAACAATATCCTGATCGATGTAAAGGGCCTGAACCGCATTTCCGTGCCCTATTCGGGCGATGCCCAGGGCAATGTCGGCGTGGCGGTGCGGCCGGAGAAGGTCCGCGTCGATCACACCGAGCCCGGCAACGATCGCATCAAGCTGCGGGGCAAGGTGACCGAAGTCGCCTACTTCGGTGACGAGAGCGCCGTGTTCCTGGAGAATGCCACGGGCGTCAACATCAACGTCAACGTGCCGAACGATGCGCGCCGCACGGCCGCACCCTTCGCCATCGGCGACGAGATGTGGATTTCCTGGAACCCGGCCGACACGCTGGTGCTGGCGGAGTAGACTCTAGGCTGCGGCGATCCGCGGCCGGCCGAGGCCGGTGACCTCGATCCGGCTCTCGATGAATAGCTCGAAGCCCATGGGATCGCGGTGGATGGTGTCCTTGCGGCTGTGGGTGATCTCCACTTCGGCAGCACCGGCTTCCAGCGCCATCCGCGTTGCCAGGGTCCGCCCTTCGCGAAGCGCGAAATCGGCGGCCGTCTCCAGCGACGAAAAGTCCTGGTTACCGCTGGGCAGATGGGTGCGATAGCGGCCCTCCGCCGGCGAGGTGATCAGCGCATTCACCGTCTGCAGCACGCCGCCGGCCACGGCGCCGACCGCATTGCAGACACCGGCATTGGGCGGCACGACGAGCCGCGTATGCAGCCGCCGCGCCACCTCCGGATAATAGGACGCCACCGGCGCGCCGATAGCGACAATGGGCCGGGCGATCGTCAGGTTGGTCTGCAGCAGGTCGCCTGCGGGCATCGGCCCGACTGCCTGATCCACCAGCCGGCGACCCAGGCTGTCCAGCTCCCAGAGCTGCTTGCCTTCGTCGGCGCCGAGCACGGAGGCGATCAGCACCCGTGCCGTATGCACCACGACAGCTTCGACGATCCGCGACGCCAGCGTCACCGGATTGGCGTCGGCGGGTCGGGCGGCGGCGAGATCGTCCTTGATCCAGAGTTCCGCGCCGATGCGCGCCGCCTCGATATTCCATTCCGTCTGCCGACCGAGGATGTGGGCCGCATCACTGGGCGTGAGCCCGGAAACGATGACCAGGCCGCGCTCCACCAGCCGGTCCACGGCCTTCAGCGAAGCATAGCGCTGGGCGATCTGCGACAGCGGCATCGGGCCGCCGCCCAGCATGTTCCAAAGTTCCGCCTGGGATTGGCTCAGGCTCTCCAGCCCGGCATCCAGCGTCCGGTTGCGCAGGGCGAAACGGCCGGCTTGCGGCGGCAGGCGGTCCGCCTCCAGTTGGCTGCGCAATATCCCGAGGACTTGCGGATGCTCCCGCGCCAGAAGGCTGAGCGGCACCAGCCGCCGCGGCCCCACTTCCAGCCGGTGGCCTTCGCGCCGGATTTCCGAATCGCCGCCGAGGCCGAATGTATGGACAGCCACCGCCTCCACCATGGTCTTCCAGCCGCCCACAGTGGCGCCGTTGCGGTCGAGGATCGGTCGCCCGTCGCGGAGCAGCGCCACGTCCGTCGTGGTGCCGCCCATGTCGGAAACCAGCACGTCGCCTTCGCCCGAGAGATGACGGGCGCCGACGACGCTGGCGGCAGGGCCGGACAGAATGGTCTCCACCGGCCGGTTCAGGGCGAACTCGGCCGATACCAGCGAGCCGTCGCCTTTCACCACCATCAGCGGCGCGAGAATGCCCTTCTCCCGCATCAGCCCCTCCACCGCGCGGATCAGATGCTGGAGCTGCGGGATCAGCCGCGCATTCAGCGCGGTGGTTAGCGCGCGGCGCGGTGCATCGAGCTTCGAAGTCAGTTCATGGCCGCAGGTGACCGGCAGGCCGGTGATCTCGCGGATCAGTTCCCGCGCCGCCAACTCATGGGCCGGATTGCGCACGGAAAAGAATGACGACACGGCAAAGGATGCGACCTTGGCGCCATGCTCTCGCACGGCGGCTTCCAGCGCCACGCGGTCCAGCGGCGCCTGCTCGTCGCCAGTGGCGCTATGGCCACCCGCGATGAACACCACGGGATCGGTGCCCAAGGCCCGGCCCAAATCGGCACGCTTCAGCGAGCCCTGGTCATAGCCGATCAGCAACAGACAGATCGGACTGCCCTGCCCCTCCACCAGCGCATTGGTGGCGAGCGTGGTGGAGAGCGACACCAGGCTGATCTCCCGGTTCGCCGCCGGCAGCACAAGCTCCATCGCCTTGCGCAGGCCGATCGCCAGGTCGTGCTTGGTGGTCAGCGACTTCGCCGCCGCCAGCACCTGGCTGGCGCCGGGGTCGAAGATCACTGCGTCTGTGTAAGTGCCGCCGGTATCGAAGCCTAGGAAAAGCACCTTGTCGAACCCGCTTGAGGGAAGGCCGTTGCCCCGCAGGGCGATCCGGCGAAAAAGCGCGGGATCATAGCCCTGGCCCGGCCGCCGGGCCAAGCTTCCTTGGCGTGAAAAAGCGCAACGAGCGCAAGGATTTGCCGAGAGTCGCCGGGCCATGTTATGGGGACTTCTGACCTTTTTCCCGAGGATAACCGGTCATGGACGTTCGGCCGACCCAGATCCCCGATGTGAAGCTGCTGGTGCTCCGCAAGCATGGCGATGCCAGAGGTTTCTTCTCCGAGACCTATAACCGGCGGGATTTCGCGGTGCTCGGCATCGGGTTGGAGTTCGTGCAGGACAACCAAGCCCTGTCCGGCCCGGCCGGCACGGTGCGAGGATTGCATTACCAGCTTGCGCCGGCGGCGCAGTCGAAGTTGGTGCGGGTGACCCGCGGCCGTATCTTCGATGTCGCCGTGGACATCAGGCGCGGCTCGGCCACCTTCGGCAAATTCGCTTCGTCTGAACTCAGCGCCGATGAGTGGAATCAGCTCTATGTTCCCGCCGGCTTCGCCCATGGGTATTGTACGCTGACGGCCGAAACCGAGGTCATTTACAAGGTGAGCGACTACTACACGCCTGTTCATGAGCGGGCGATCAGGTGGAATGACCCCGCGATCGGCATTCCCTGGCCGGTCAGCGAGGCCGCGGCGATCATCAGCGATCGAGATCGCCGCAGCCCGCTCCTCGCCCAACAACCGGATTTGTTCTGAGGTGTCATGAGCCGTTGTGTCCTCATCACCGGCGGCGCCGGTTTCATCGGCGGGGCGCTGGTGCGGCAGATCCTGGCGGAGACCGACTGGTTCGTCGTGAACCTGGACAAGATGACCTATGCCGCCAATCCGGATCTGCCGGGCGAGTTCGCCGTCAATCAGCGGCACCGCTTCATACAGGCCGACATCGCCGACGAAGCCGCGGTGCGCGGGATCTTCGCCAGTGAGCGGCCGGATGCGGTGATGCATCTGGCGGCGGAGACCCATGTGGACCGATCCATCGACGGGCCGAAGCCGTTTCTCGACACCAACATCACCGGCAGTTTCGTGCTGCTGGAAGCGGCGCTGCGGCATTGGAGAGGCCTGCAGGGCACAGTGAGAGACTCGTTCCGTTTCCTCCACGTCTCCACCGACGAAGTGTTCGGCTCACTGCCCGAAAATGGCTTGTTCGATGAAAACACTCCCTATGCGCCGAACTCGCCCTACTCCGCCAGCAAGGCGGCGAGCGATCATCTGGCCCGCGCCTGGCATCGTACCTTCGACCTGCCGGTCCTGGTGTCGAACTGCTCCAATAATTACGGTCCCTATCAGTTTCCGGAGAAGCTAATCCCCCTGATGATCATCAAAGCCGAGCGCGGCGAGAAGCTGCCGGTCTATGGCGACGGGCAGCAGATCCGCGACTGGCTGCATGTGGCCGACCACGCGCGCGCGCTGCGGGCCATCCTGACGGGGGGACGGCCGGGAGAGTCTTATAATGTGGGCGCGCGCTGCGAACGGACAAATCTCTCGATCATCGAGGCAATCTGCGATCGGCTGGACGCGAAGCAGCCTTTGACCAACGGCGAGAAGCGGCGCTCGCTGATCCAGTTCGTCACCGACCGGCCGGGCCATGACCGCCGCTATGCCATGAAGCCCGACAAAATCGAGGGCGAACTCGGCTGGCGCCCGCAATTGCCATTCGAGCGAGGTCTGGCCGAAACCGTGGACTGGTATCTCGGCCATACCGCCTGGTGGCAGGGCATCATGTCGCGCCGCTACGCGGGCGAGCGCCTGGGGCTGACGCAGCCGGCGCCCGCCAAGGCGTCATGAAACTGCTGATCTTCGGCGCCGGCGGCCAGGTCGGCACCGCGCTGCGATCGGCGGTGTGGCCATCCGGAGTAACGATCACCGCCCTGACTCATGCCCAGGCCGATATCGGCGATGCCGCGGCGGTCGCCGCCGCAATGGACGGCAGCATCTGCGATATCGTCATCAACGCCGGCGGCTATACTGCCGTCGACAAGGCGGAGAGCGAACCGGCTGCCGCTCTGCGGATAAATGGCGAAGCGCCTGGATTGATCGCCGCGGAATGTGCACGACGCGGTGCGGCTTTGATCCACATGTCGACGGACTACGT
>DATKFM010000287.1:0-17921 GCA_035544395.1 Verrucomicrobiia bacterium | reverse complement strand
CCGATCCTGGGCCAGGCACGGTGGCGCAATCTCTGGCTCAATACCGGCCACGGGCCGCTGGGCTGGACATTGGCCTGTGGTTCGGCGCTGGTCACCGCGGCATTGATCGCCGGGCGGGTGCCGGACGTGGCGGCGGAGCCGTTCCGGCTCGGCCGCTGAGAGGTTCGGTCAGGCCGAACGATCCAACGTGAACAGCTCTTGCGGCCGGGCAATGCCGCGGAGCGCATAGCGGCCGAGCGACACCAGCTGTTCGCGAGCCGCGCCCGCGGCACCGGCGAACGCCGACGACAGCAGGATATCCTGGTCGAGGGAGCGGCTCATGCCGGCGATGCGCGATACCTCGTTCACCGCCGGGCCGATGACCGTGAAATCCAGCCGCTCGGCGCTGCCGATATTGCCGTAGAACACGTCGCCCACATGCAGCGCGAGATAGAAGCCGGTGACGGGAAGCTCACTCTGGGTCCTCGTGGTGTTGAGTTCCTCGACACGATGCAGTGCGGCTCGCGCCGCTTCCAGAGCACGACCGCAGGCCGCCGCAGGATCGCGAGCCTCGAAGGTGGCCAGCAACCCGTCGCCGATGAACTTCAGCACTTGTCCTTCATGCTCATGGATCGAGGAGACAATGGCGTCAGCATAATCGTTCAACAGCGGGATGATCTGCTCCGACGCCACGGTATCCACGAGGCGCGTGAATCCCTTGAGGTCGCTGAACCAGAGCACCGTGTGCAGCCGCTCGGCGACGCCGCGGTTGATCGTGCCTCGGAGCACGCGACGGCCGGCATCGCGGCCCAGATAGGTCTCCACCAGCGTGCCGGCAATGCGGCCGAGGGAGGCACCGAGGATCGAGCTGGCAACTGCTGGCACAATGTATTCCAGCGCCGCGAGATCAGAATCGGAAAATCCGCCAGGACGATCCGTGGTCCAGGAAGAGAACACGGCATCCATTTCGCCGATGACCAGGGCACCACCGAGGCGGTTGGAGAATGCGATATAGTCGGTCGTACCATCAGCCGCGAGGTCGGTCAGGATCGGAAAGATTGGATCATCATTCGGGTCCTGGGGCAGCCGCTTGCGGATCGTGGTCTGGCCGGTTTCGAACAGATAGTAGAACGGGCTGCGCAGCCAGCTCTCCTCCGAAACAGGAGAGGTCGCTGGTCCGTACTCCACTTCCTTCACATCCTGCTGGTCGCGATGCCATTCGAAAACACGCCCCTCCAGCACGGGATGCAGCGTGTCGGCGCCGATCAATACCCGTTTCAGGATAATGCCCTGGCGCACCAGCCGCTCGCAGACGCCTTCGAGCATACGGGTTTCCGCATCGCCAGCGAGGGTGCGCTCGGCGATCCAGCGACTCAGGTCCGCAAGGGCGGCGTTATCGGCGGCGGCATCCATGGTGCGCAGATAGCATATCACTTTCGGCGTTCACAATCGCGGCGCGTACCGCGTTAACCGGCGAAATCACCATCCGGCACGCCCTTGACGCCCGCATCCAGGGCGAAGATGCCGCCGGCGTTCTTTTGATCGGCCAATTCCACAGAGCTAAAACCGAAAGTGACTGTGGTGATGTAGAGCGTTTCGAGCGACGGACCGCCGAAGATGCAACTTGTCACGCGACGGCAGGGCATCTGGATGACCCGGTCGATCTTGCCCTCGGGAGTCCAGCGGATGATGCAGCCGCCGTCCCAGCGGCAATTCCACAGGCAGCCTTCGGCATCGATCGTGGAGCCGTCGGCGAATCCGTATTTCGTCGTGTCGGCCTGGGCGAAGACTCGCCTGTTGGAAACGCGGCCGGCAGCGGCGTCGAAATCGTATGCGTAGATCGCATCGAGGGTGTCGCCGAAATACATCGTCCTGTTGTCGGCCGTCCAGGCGAAGGTATTGGCAATGCCGAGGCCGTCTTCGAAACGCGTGACCTTGCCATCGGGATCGATGCGATAGAGCCCACCGGTATTGCCGGTGATGGGCAAATCGCTGCCGTCGTCACCCAAATTGTTCATCATAGTGCCGTACCAGAAGCGCCCCTGGCGGTCGCATTTGCCGTCGTTCGAGCGGTTCTTCGGCCTGTCCTTCTCGGGCTCGGCGAATCGAGTCAGGGCACCAGTCTGGGTATCGAAGAAATCGATGCCCGTCAGGCTGGCAACGATCAAGCCACCCTTCCGCCTGACACCGATCGATGTGACCATCTCCGGCGTCGTCCAGGTCTCGTGGGCGCCGGTGGCCGGATTCCAGCAATGCAGTTTGCGCGACGGCACATCGGTCCAATAGAGCGCCTGCTCGCCCGCATGCCAGGTTGGCCCTTCGCCGAGCCAGCATTTGCTGTCGAGAACGCATTCAAGCTTGGTCACAGTTCCGGCACTCCCTCTGGGCAGCGATCTTTTACCGGTGATTTATTGGGATGGAGCTGAATCAGCCCGGCACATCTTCAAGCCATGATCGAGCAGCCGCTCGGTTCGCCGACCCCGCGCATCCTGATCGTGTGCCCCCATAATAACGGACAGTAGCCCGTGCTGGCCCCGCAGCGCCAGGGCCACCCAGGCCTCAATTCATGAATCCCGGACGCCGACTATCGTGGCAATTTCACTTGAGATCCAGAACGCCTCTTTACTTGTCCGAACGAAATTCATCGCCGGAAACCTCCAGACAATAAATCTTCCGCGCCGCCGGAACTTGGCCTCTTTTTCCTTGTTACTGCAGCATATGCTCAGTCACAAGCGTGTGCTGCTCGGTTGCCGGCGCACCCCGCCACTCAAAGGTCACTGGCACGGACTCCGCATCGTCCACCAAGATCACGCCGTATTAGACTCCGCTGTCAATTTTTAAGTGCTGGGAATGTTGTCACTAGATCGCCCACTCTGGACGGCGCAAACTCTCGCGGAAATCACCGGCGGCCTATGGATCGGCAATCCGCCTGTTGATTCCGATATCCGCGGCATCGAGCTTTTTCCTGGGCGCGTCGAGCGGGGCGATCTCTTTGTCGTGACCAATCCGGAAACCTGGGGCGACAAGTTCAAGAATACGATCGCCAGCTTGCCGGTCGTCGAGCGACACGCCGCTTCGGCGGTGATGTCCGACAATCTGCCCGGCAAGCTGCCGAAGGGCCTGCCGATCTTGCAGGTGCCGAATACACGGCAAGCCCTGACCAAACTGGCTCAATACTCGCGTGAACGGCTCTTTGGCCGGGTGATCGGCGTGACCGGATCGGTGGGCAAGACGACCACCCGCGAAATGCTGCACCATGTCCTGATGCGGCAGGGCCGCACTTCCACGACTGAAGCCAATTCGAATACATCGCCTGGAGTCGCCCTCAGCGTCGCCCGCACACCGGCCGATTCCCAGTTTGTCGTCTACGAACTGGCTCACGGCGCCTTGTCGCGAAAGTCCAAGATTGCGCGGCCGCACATCGCGCTCATAACGGAGGTCGCACTCGCGCATCTGGATGATTTTCCGACCTTGGACGCAATCATCGATCACAAGGCGGAAATCTTCGATGGGATCGAGCCGGGCGGGACGGCCATTCTGAATCGAGACTCGGCGACGTTCGGGCGGCTGAAAGAGCATGCCGACCGCCGCTTGATTCCCAATCTGGTGACGTTCGGAGCCGACCCGCTCGCCAATGTGCGGCTCACGCACTGGCTGCCGATGGACAGGAGCTCCGTCATTCAAGTCGCCGTCGACGGCCAGCGCGAAAGCTATCAACTTCCGATCGCCGGCCGGCATATGGCCATGAATAGCCTGGCGGCTTTGGCCACCGTGGTGGCCCTTGACGCCGACTGGCGCCAGGCGGCGGCGGATCTCGCGACCTTTGCGCCCGTGCATGGCCGCATGGAAGAAGCCACGATTACGCTCGATGGGGGCGATGTCCGCATCATCAACGACGCTTTCAATGCCAATCCCGCTTCGATGATAGCGGCATTGGCAACCCTGGCCGCCATCGCGCCGCCATCTGGGGGACGGCGTATTGCCGTCCTGGGCGAGATGAAGGAGCTGGGCGCCGAGTCGGAACGCCTCCATGCCGAACTTGCGGAGCCGGTCATCAATGCCAAGGTGACGCGGGTGTTTACGCTTGGCGACAGCTTGACCGCCCTGCGTGGCGCCCTGCCCGCATCGCTGCTGGCGCCCCATGCTGGGTCGGTTGCGGAATTGGCGGAAATTCTGCGCAAGGAATTGGCACCAGGCGATGTGGTGCTGATCAAGGGATCCCATGGATCCCATGTCGGCGATGTGGTGCCACGCCTCCTGGACAGCAACGCCAAAACGCCGCTTCACTGATCGCGCATAGAATTCCGAGCGCCGCGCCAGCGGTCCGGCTGGACATGGCCTCGGAATTGACCAATCATTCTTCGGCGGCCGTTCCAGCGGCCCTGCAGTGGCAGCCAAAACCAGAAGCGGCGTGGTGTGTTGAACAGAACGCAGGAAGAACGCTCAAGCCGTAGTGGCGAGGGCACACCGCTTGTCCGGCTCAGGGGCGTCTCCAGGCGCTACGGACCCGTGACCGCTGTCCGCGAGCAGGACCTCGACATTCTTCGCGGCGATTTTCTCGCCATCCTCGGCCCGTCAGGCTGCGGCAAGACCACGCTGCTGCGGATGATCGGCGGTTTCGTCGCGCCGACGACCGGCCGCATCGAGATCGACGGCCAGGATGTCACCGCGCTGTCGCCGGAGCGGCGGCCGACCAACACGGTGTTCCAGGGCTACGGCTTGTTCCCCCACATGACCGTGCGGCAGAATATCGCCTACGGCCTGAAGACGGCCAAGCGTCCCAAGGATGAAATCGAGCGCCGGGTCGAAGAGGCCATCGCCCTGGTGCGGCTGCAGGATTTCGTCGAGCGCTCCATCGATCAACTGTCGGGCGGGCAGCAGCAGCGGGTCGCCCTGGCCCGGGCGCTGATCATGCGGCCGCGTGTGCTTCTGCTCGATGAGCCGCTGGCGGCGCTGGACCTCAAGCTGCGGCAGGCGATGCAGGACGAATTGCGCCGTATTCATAGCGAGATCGGCGGCACCTTCGTGTTCGTCACCCATGACCAGGGCGAGGCGCTGGCGCTGGCCAATCGCATCGCCGTGATGGACCAGGGCGTGATCGTGCAGCAAGGCTCGCCGGAGGAGGTCTACGCTTCGCCGAAGACGCGCTTTGTTTCCACCTTCATCGGCGAAGCCAATGTGTTTTCCGGAAAGCGCCGCGGCGGCATGATCCAACTGGACGCGGGGGCCGCTTTTCCCTCTGCCGGACCCGACGGCGCGGTGACCCTGGTGGTCCGACCGGAGAAGATGCGCCTGACGCTGGCAGGCGACGGATCCGCCGCGACACTCGACGGCCGGCTTGCCGATGCCGTCTATCTCGGCTCGTTCATCAAATATGTCGTGACATTGAGCAACGGCCAGCGCGCGACCCTGCATAGCAGCGACATCGCCGGCCGGCGCACCATCGCTGTCGGCGAGCCGGTCAAGGTCGGCTGGTCGTCAGGCGACCAGCGGGTACTGGAAGAATAGCGCCAGGCTGTTAGCGCCGCCGCATCCGCGACGCGGCCTTCCACACATCGATATTGACCTTGATATAGGGCGAAATCGCCTCGAGTAGGGCGTCGAAGTTCACCGGCTTGTACAGCAGCGCCGAGACGTTGAATTCGCCCCGCCAGCGCCGCTCCATGGCGAAATCCGGCTTCCGCGGATCCGTCGCACCGGTCAGCAGCACCACGGGAATTTGCTTCAGCAGCGGCACGGCGCGCAGGCGCGACAGCAGATACTCGCCGGACCCGGCCGGCATCCAGTAGTCGGTAACGATGATATCAGGCGCCTCATTCACGGCCATCCACAAGGCCTGCATCGCGTTGGAGGCCGCAATCACTTCGACCTCGCAGGCGCGGAGGCGGATCTGCATCGCGCGCCGGAGATCGGCGTCGTCATCGACGAACAGCAGGCGCGGCAATCTGGGTTTCTGTTCGGGCTTCGGCAACGGCGAGACGACCGCCTTTGCGATACTGGCAGCCTCTCCGGCATTGGTAGCGATGCCGAGAATTCGGCTGATCACTGGCCGGAGATTGCCCCAGGTATCGCCATCCTTCACGATATAGTGCGCGCCGAGTTCCTTGCAGCGGTCGATCGTCTCCTGATCGGACCGGCCGGTGCAGAAGACCACCGGCACCGGCGGAATCCGCGGGTCCTGCAGCAGTCGCGCCGCGACGTCGAGCCCATTGCCCGACGGCATGTTGATATCGAGGATCAGCAGATCCGGCGGATTCTGCGATACCTGCATCAAGACCTGTGCTCCGTCGCAGGCGGTATCCACCCGCGGGCCGAGGCTCTTGCAGCGCAAGGCCATGGCATCGAGGAACGTCTTATCGTCATCGGCAATCAGGATCGTCTTCGTCATCGCTCACCTCATACGCTGCTGGAGGCGCGGTCGGGATTGCGGTCCTGGATCGCACAGGCCCGTTCCACCGCGATCATCAGCTTGCGGAAATCGTAGGGTTTCTCCACGAATGAATGGGCGCCGAGAAGCAAGGCTTCGCGCTTCGCCCGCTCCGCCGTATTGGCGGAAACGATGATGACCGGAATCATCTTCGTCAGGTCGTTCTGCTGCAGCTGCCGCAAAACCGTAAAACCGTCCATGTCCGGCAGCCGGAGATCCAACAGGATCACGTCGGGAAGGCCGGAAATCGCCGCTGCCAGGCCAGTGGCGCCGTCATGCATCACCGTCGCCTGATGGCCGGCGGCGGTCAGTCGCACGAAGAGGCCGCGCGCGATTTCGCGGTCATCTTCGATCAATGTGATTTTCAAGGGCCGGCTCATCGATGCCTCACGCCCGCCGCCGCAGATTTTCGTGATCGTCGCGCCGGCCGAATCTCGCAAGCAAGGCAGGTGTTTGGCCCGGCAGGCGCCATATGCCCGTCGGTTCCACTTCGAGGGCCGGCGAGCCGTCGCCGATCTCTCCGTAGATTTCACCGATACGCTCCCGCAGGTCGCGAGCGCGGGCGCGCACTTCCACTTCCTGCTTGTCGGGGGTCAACAGCGCCCACGATGCCGGGCCGACGTGGATCAGAAGTTCGTCGCCCCGCACCTGCTGCTGCAGGATCGAATCGAAATCGGCGGCGATGACTTCGTCCATTTCCGCGGCCACATCGATGCGGATATCGGCAACGAAGAACAGGTCGGATCGCTCGCGTGCGAGCTTGTCGGCAAACAGCGAGACGATGCCGGCATGGTCGAAGATCGGCACGGTGAAGGAGAAGGTCGAGCCCTTGCCCAGGCTGCTCTGCACGGCGACATCGCCGAGATTGAGATCGACCAGTTCGCGCACGATGTTGAGTCCAAGGCCAAATCCCTTTGCGGTGTCGCGCAGGCGGCCGGCCTGTTTGAAGCGCTCGAATATCATCTCTAGCTTGTCCTGCGGAATCCCCGGGCCATTGTCGGTGACGCCCATCATGACTTGCGAGGTCGCCGGCATATGGCGCATCCAAAGGGTCACGCCGCCCTTGTCACCGCCATATTTGAACGCGTTGATGGCGAGGTTGACGAGGACGCGGCCGATCTTCTCGGCATCGCAATATAGCGACGGCAGACCCTCATCGATCTCCAGCTTGAACTCGACGCGGCTCGCCGCGGCCCGGCGGGTCAGCACGGTCTCCACGCGCTCGACGATCTCCTGAACCGCGCATTCGCGGCGCGCGGCGCTGATCAGCCCGGCTTCGAGCCGGCTGAGATCGAGCATGTCGTTCACCAGGCCGTTGAGGTCGTCGACCCGTGCGCAGATCACGCGAAGATAGTGACGCTGATCGTCGGTCAGATCGCCGACCAGGCCTTCGTTCATGATGGCGGCAAACTCACGGATAACGGTCAGCGGCGTACGGAATTCATGGGCAACATCGTCGACGAACTGGTGGGCATCGTCATACATCTTCGCCAGCCGCTCGTTGGTCATGGTCAGCAGGCCGTTGGCCACGCTGAGTGCCATCTCGGCAGCCTTGCGGTCGGACTCGTCAGTGACGAAGCCGTCCCACACGACGTCACCGTTCTCGCGGCGATGGGGGACCGCCTTGGCATGCAGCCACTTCGTCGATCCATCCGTATGCAGGACGCGATATTCGTGAGCCCATATCGTGAGGTCCTGCGCCGATTCCGCGACTGACCGTTTCATCCCCTCGATATCTTCGGGGTGGATTGACTTCATCAGGCTGGCGGAGTCGGCCATCGCCTCCTCGGCGCTGACCCCGAAGAGATCGATCAGGCGGGAGCTGAGAAACGGATAGCGGATTTCGCCGTCCGCGGTCAGCTCACGCTGATAGACGACTCCCGGCATGTTGTCGGTGATGGAATGATAGCGCCGCTCGCTTTCGGCAATCCGGGTCTCGAATTCGCGCCGCCGCTGTTCCTGAAGCAGCAAGGTGCCGAGAAATAGCGCGCCCAGCGGCAGGGCCACCGCCGCCGGCGGCAGAGCCGTGGCGATCAGGGAATTCGCCAGCTCCGTGGTCGGCAAATGCCACAGCCCGATCATGTAGCAGGGCACCAACAGGGTGCCCAGCAGAAGCAGATGGGCGAAACCCAGGCGCCGCCGGCGATAGCGCAGCAGGCTCCAGACAAACAATCCCGCCGCGGCCGCTGCCAGAATGCCGATCGTGCCCGCGACGTCTCCCGCGCCACCCAGGCTCAACCGGTAGACCACGGCCAGCAGCGCGGCGATGATTCCGGCGATTGGGCCGCCGACCGGCGCGGCCAGGCCGATCGGCACGGTGCTGCCGTCGACAATCACGCCGGGCGCGATGGCCAGCGGCAGGGTCATGGCGAGCGCAGCCGTCAGGCCCAAGGCCAGGCCGGTCAGCCAGGGTTCGAAGCGGCTGGGCAGCCGGTGCAACACGATCTTGAGCTGGGAGAAGGTCTTGATCTGCGTATAGGAGATGACGGCCACCGCCAGCAGCGCCAGATTGGCCGCCAGAGCCACCAGAATGTCCTGGAATGTGAAGATCATTTCCGCGCCGCCGGTTTGCCGAGTCGGCTCCCGAAGCCTTCTCCAAGCCCTGGCATTATCGGGGCGGCGTGGTTAAGCCGGGGTCTCGTTTTATCCGGCCCGGAGCAGCCGATGATCTGCTAACGCACTGGACAGGTTGTGCTATTTTACCAAATCTGGATTGCCCTAAGTCGCCTTCACGCCTGCCAGCGCTGCGCCGATGATGCCGGCGTCCGAACCGAGGGCGGCAGGCAGGACCGGCAGACGCCGCGCGTCCTCGGCAAAAACATGCCGGCGGATGGAGCCGACCAAACGGTCGCCGTAAAGGCCGCCCGCGAGGCCCAGCCCGCCGCCGATGACCACGGCTTCCGGATCCAGCATGTTGATCATCTGGCCGATCAGCGCACCGGTCGCCGTTGCCGCATCGCAAATGACCGCGGTCGCTTCGACATCGCCGCCGGCGGCGGCGGCGAGCACGCTCTCGCCATCCGCGACCGCGCGGCCGGAGCGTTTGGCGTAGGCGCCGGCAATGCCCGGCCCGGCAGCGATCTCCTCCAGCACCGGCGCATGGACCTCGCCGCAGGCGCCACATCTTGTCCATTGCGGCATCGTCGCGAAGTGAATGGCATATCCGCGCGCGCCCTCGAAGGGTTTCCCATCCTCCACCAGGCAATAGCTCATGCCGGTGCCGATAGTGACGTAGCAAAAAATCCTGTGGCTCCGGCCGGCGCCGAAGCGGGCTTCCGCCCGGGCCGCGGCGCGCACATCGGAGTCAAGGCGCGCCGGGGCGATGCCGCTCAGCTTTTCAATCGCCGGCAAATCGCGCCAATCGAAAAGATGCGCGCTTCGCACCTGGCCATCCGGCGAGACCAATTGCGGCAGACCGACGCCGATGCCGGCCACCGCGATTCCGAGCGCCCGGGCCTCGGCCGCGAGATCGCTCGCCTGAGCCATCACATCAGCGAGCACGGCGTCGCCGCCGCGTTGCGGCAAGGTCGGCTGGTGCCGGCGCGAGCGGATGGCGCCTCTGCTCAGATCGACGAGACCGCCGGCGATCTTGGTGCCACCGACATCGATGCCAATTCCATGGTTCGCCAGGTCTGTCATCGCCGGCGCCGATGTTCCGCTCGGGGACAGCGGCGCGCGATCACGCGCCGGCGGCGGCGCGATCCAGGAACACCCGCCCGTTCATGCAGGCGTGGATGATTGTTGCCGGCCAGGCAGGATCGAACTCCTTGGCCGACCAGACGCGGCGCGCGGTCGCCTTCTTGTGCGAACCGTGGATGACCAGCACCGCTTCCTTGGAGTATTTGCGGATCGTTCCCAAGCCGATGGTGACACCGTGGCTCGGCACCACTTCAAGCGAGCCGAACTCGGGAAAGGTCTCCAGGTTGTCGCGCCGGGTTTCTTCCGCAAGCTCCTGGATATGGGCGCCGCTATCGATGGCCACGCCCGGCGGATTGAAGGCGACATGCCCGTCGGATGCGCCGCTTGCCAACAGGAAGAGATCGATGCCACCGGCGGATTCGATCTTGGTGTCATAGGCGGCGGGATCAGACGGGTCCGGCACCCAGATATTCTCCAAAGGCATCCAGAATTCCTGCGGCAGTTCGTCGTTCAATTGGCCGCGGATCTCCTGGCGGGCGAAGTTGACGCAGCCATAGGGTGCATCGGTGGGACAATTCTCGAAACTGCCGTCGGCGAGACGGTGCAGATATTCATCCATCATGACGATGACCAGGCGCGACAGGTCCTGCCGGGTCTTGCCGGCGAGTTGCGCCAGGGCCTGGTAGGTGCTGCGCAAACTGCGTCCGCCGGGACAGCCGAGCAGATAGGGACGGCCCTGGCCGGCGACGACACGGATCCGTTCCAGGATCTCGGCCGCCAGGACGCGGCCCAGCACCTGGGAGTTATCGAAGACCGTGACGGATGCGACCATGGAGGGCAAAGGATGAGTGGGACGAATTCCGGGTTCCATTACATGAATTCCGGCCGGGCGCAAACGGACTAGGGGCCAGAACT
The DNA here is from genome assembly GCA_035544395.1 of Verrucomicrobiia bacterium. Classification (GTDB taxonomy): domain Bacteria; phylum Pseudomonadota; class Alphaproteobacteria; order Dongiales; family Dongiaceae; genus DATKFM01. The sequence continues at coordinate 6,961 of DATKFM010000287.1, read as the reverse complement.
GCGGCGAAGAGGACAATCATCGCGGGCCGTCTGGAAAATCAAGGCGTTGCCCGGCCCAGCATTGCCAAGGAAAAGACGTCGCATATGCCAGGATATCCCCTTTCATCAGCCCCGGTAGCGCGTGAGTCGCAGGGCGATGAGCGTGGTGCCGACCGTCATGACCAGGATGAGCGTTCCCACGGCATTGGCGGCCGGCGTCAGGGAAGTGCGGATCATGCCGAAGACAAATGTCGGCAACGTCACGCCGCCGCCGATTGTGAAGTTCGTGATGATGAAATCGTCGACCGATAGCGATACCGCGATCAGCGCAGCGCCGACGACCGTCGGACGGATGATCGGCAAGGTCACGGTGAAGAAGGCCCGCAGCGGCGACGCGCCCAGGTCGCGGGCGCTCTCCACCACCCGGTAATCGAAGTTGCGCATCCGCGAATAGACCACGAGCACGACGAAGGGCAGCGTGAACAGCAGATGGCTTAGGATGACGGTCCCCAGAGTCAGCGGAATACCGGCGAGCTGCGTGTAGAACGTTCGCAATGAAACAGCGAGCAGCAGAGGCGGCAGCATCAAGGGCAGGCACAGCAAAGCCGTCAGCGACTGCGCCCGCCGGGGATCGATGCGGGACAATCCCATGGCCGCCATGGTGCCAATGATGGCCGAGATCACGCCGACGGTCGACCCGATGGTCAGGCTGTTCTTCAACGCCGGGACGAATTCCGGATCATCCAACATCGCTTGCCACCATTGCAGCGACGGATAGTCGATGGGAAACGCGGCGATACCTCTGTTGGTGAACGAAAACAGCACGACAAGAAACAGCGGCGTCAGCAGAAAGACGACATAGAGCGCGCCGACAAAACGCCAGATGATATCGCCGGTCCTGTTCATCGCGGCCGCCACGCCTTGATCGACGCGCTGACGACGAGAACGATCACGAAGGATGCGAACAGCATGATGAACGATGTCGCGGCGCCCAGCGGCGGATTGAGGGCGCGGCCGAACATATCCTGGATGTTGCTGCCGATCATGCTGATCGTGCCGCCCACGAACGCGGGCGTGACATAGTCACCGACCGACACCAGGAAGCAGAGGGCGAAGGCCGCGATCAGGCCGGTATGGCAGCGGGGAATGACGATATCGCTGAGGGCGCGCCAGCCGCTGGCGCCAAGATCCCTGGCCGACTCCATCTCGATATCGGTGATGCCGCGCATGCTGGAATAGATAGGCAGGATCGCCAGCGGCAGCAGAAAATGCACCAGCGTCACCACCACCGCGCCGGGATTGTAGAACAGGAAGGTCAGCGGCGTGTTGATCAGCCCCAGCGCTGCGAGGGCGGTATTGAGAACGCCCTCATTCCCCAGGATGGTTTTCCAGGCGTATATCTTCATCAGATAGCCGCCGAACAAGGTTATGATCGCGGCGAACAGCAGAAGCTGACCATGCCGGCCGGCCTTGAACCGCACGATATAGGCGAAGACGAAGCCGAGGATCGTGGTGACGACACCAATGACGAATGACAGCTCGAGCGTGAACAGCAGCACGCTCCATTGCTGCTGGATCGATTTGAGATAGTTCACGAAGGTGAAATCGGCATGCAGCTTGTAGAGCTTCACGCTCCAGAAGCTGACAATGAAATAGAATAACGACGAGGCGCCGAACAGACCGGTGAAGATCAGCGCCGCCGGCGCCAGCTGCATCGCGATCACGCGGCGCTCGGCCATTTCAGCTCGCCACCGCCGCCTTGATGTCCATCCGCCCCTTGAAGGCGGTGTAGCCGGCATCGACCACATGGATTCCGCCGGTCATGCGCTTCGCCTTGTCGCTGGCGAGGTAGACGGCGAAATCGGCGATCTCCTGCGGCTGCAGTATGCCCATGAGGTGCAGGTCTTCGATTTTCTTGCGCTCGGCGGGATTGTCCATGAACGGCGCCTGGTGCGGCGTCTCGACGAAGCCAGGACAGATGGCATTGACGCGCACTCCCTCCGGCGACACACCGGCGGCGAAGGACCGGGTCAGCGCCACGACGCCGCCCTTGGCCGCTGTGTAGGCGTCGATACCCGCTTGGCCAATCAGGGCGTCGGTCGTGGCGGTCAGGATGATCGAGCCCGATTTCTGCCGCAGCATCTGCTGGCCGACATATTTGCAGCAGTAGAACGTGCCGTTCAGCACGAGATTGACGATCTCGTGCCAGGTTTCTTCCGGCAGCTCGGTGGCCCGCCCATCGCCCCTGTTCACCAGCGGCACGTTCATGGCGTTGTGAAACAGGGCATCAATCCGGCCGAACTTCGCCACCGTGTTGGCCGCCATGCGCTGCACGGACTGACTGTCCCGCACGTCGACTTTCTCGAAAGCGGCCTTGCCCGCGCCGATCTCTTCGACGGCGGCCCGACCGTTCTTCTCATTGATGTCGGCCACGATGACCTGGGCGCCCGCGGCGGCAAAAGCACGGACACCGGCGCGGCCGATACCCGAGGCCGCGCCGGTGATAATAGCAACTTTGCCGGAAAGATCGGTCATCGCCGCCACCCCTCCCCGACCCTCCCCCGCATTGCAGGGGAGGGCGGTGCAGCAGACAGCCGTTACGCCGCCTTGAAGCGCTGATAGGCCTCCTGCCACTCGGTCCAGGAGGCATATTCGCCGCCAGACTCCATCGGCGGCATCGGATAGAAGGCCGCCTTCTTCTGGAAGCCCGCCAGATCGTCATAGGGATAGATCTTCAGCTCGGGCGGCAGCTGGGCGATCGCATCGGGATTGACGATGCCCTGCAGCGTGCTCTTGGTGAAGGCGATCTGCGCATCCACCTCCAGCACCTGGTTGGCCAGCTTGTGAGCGGCTTCGCGGTTCGGCGCGTTCTTGCCGATGCAATAGCTGTCGAGCCAGCCGAAGGTGCCCTCATCCGGATAAGTGAACTCGATCACCTTGCCCTTGTCGGCGGCAAACTTCTTGAGGAACTCACCGCCGCTGAAGGTGACGACGATCTCGTTGCGCGCGAGAGCGTCGGCCAGCTCGCCCCACGAGGCCGAAAGCGTGCGCACATGGTCCTTCTTCAACTTGATCAGGAACTCGGTCGCCTGGTCGAGCTGGTCCTTGGTCAGCTCCGTCGCCACCTTGGCGTCGGTGGCGATGATGGCCGCCAGCATCTGGTTGCCGATGGGATCGTCCATCATGCCGACTTTGCCCTTCAGGCTATCCTCGAGGATCACTTTCCAGGATGTCGGCGGTGTCGAGAACGCGGCGGGATCATAGGCCATCGGCCCGGATCCCCAAGTGAACGGCACGGAATAGCGGACGCCGTTGACGACCACGTTCGGATCGTTGCGGAACACGTCCGGCACTTTCGCGAGGTTCGGCACCAGTGACTCGTCGATGGGATCGAGCAGGTCGGCCGCGACCATCAGCGGGATGTAGCCCATGTACGGCGTGACCAGGTCCATCTGGCCGACGCCGCCGCTGGCGAGCCGAGTGACGATCTCGTCATTGTTGCCGATTGGCGTGAAGTTCACCTCGATATCGTTCTTGGCGAGGAAGTCGCCGATGCGCAGGCCTTCGTCATAGCCTTGCCAGCCAAACAGCGACACCGTGGTCTTTGCCGACGCGGCGGTTGTGCCGAGACCGGCCACCGCCATCGCGCCCATCGCCGCGGCGCCTTTCATGACGTCGCGCCGCGTCACCGATCCGAACGACCGGACGCGAATCAAGCCATTGTTATCCATGAGCTTCTTCTCCCTGGTTTGGCGCTGTCTGCGCTCGTTGATTTCTGCCGGCCAGTAGACCGCAGGCGGCACAAAGCGTCAACCGGGCGGAATTCGCGACCGGTTGGAACGGCCCATTTTCAGGGGGTGTCCTTGTGGATCGGAGCCTGCGGCTGTCCGTATTGTGAAACTGGATTGGCTACTGCCACTTCTGAGCCGGGTATGTTCGAGAGGCTTCCATCTGCGCCACTCTGAGTCGATTCCACGCGGGTCAACAACAAGGTAGCGCGTGGCGTAAGCGTATGCCGCCTGATATATGAAATTCTCTTGGTGAGCGGCCACGGAAAACGGCAGTGCAGATCGACATAATCGACGAACCTTCGACTCTCGAGAGCTTGCAGGCCCATTGGCAGGCCCTCTATGACACAGATCCGGAGGCGAATTATTTTCTGTCTTGGACTTGGATGTCCGCATGGCTCAAACGAGTCCAGGCAAAGTGGCTCGTGCTAGCCGCCCGACCAAATCCCGGGCGTGCACCGGTCGCCCTCCTTCCAATCTTGCTGGTTACCAAAATGAATCCGGAGGAGGGCTTCTACAATGAGATCCACATGGGAGGACACTACCTTTCGGGCTACACCGGCTTCCTGTGCGATCCGGCATGGCAGGATAGGGCAATTCCGGCCATCGCCTATGCGCTACGGCGCCTTAATTGGACTTTTCTTTTCTTAAACGGCGTCAACGCCTCGCCGAAACGCTTGGCGCTATTCACCGGGGCCCTGCCGAAGACCAAGTTCACGATCCGGACCAAGCCGCGCATCGATGCCAAGGACAAATTCAATTACTCCATCTATCCGCGCGTCATACTGAAAGACTCCATGGACGGCTATCTGGCCGCCGCGATGGGTCCCGCAACACGCAAGAACGCCAGATCTGGCCTGCGGAAGCTCGACAGCGGCGAGTATCGCGTCACGCACGCTGATGCGGCAACACTCGGACGCGACATGGGTGTCCTGATGGACCTGTGGGCGACAAAATGGACGCCGATCAAGGGTGACGCGAATACGCGCATGCAGGCGGAAGACCACCGTATCATGCTGCGTGCGGCCTTTACCGCCGGAGATGCCCTGGTTGCGGTGCTGTGGCAGGGCGACACGCCGCTTGCCGGCCAGGGGAGCCTGATCGATCGCAAGAACAACAGCGTGATATGTCTGGTCGGCAGCCGCGATCTGGCCGTGCGCAAGCCGGCGCCAAGCTTCCTCTTGCATCTTCACTGCATCCGCTGGGCGATCGAGAAGGGCTTCGCCGTCTACGACATGCAGCTTGGAAATCACACCTACAAGTATGATTTCGGACCGGTCGAGCATGTGATCGACTCGCACATCGTGACCACGTCCAATCGAAGGAATCTGCGTGGCCAGATCGAGCCGCGCTGCCTGCCCACCGTTTTCGAACGGGTCAAATTTCTGATTGGATCAGGCCAAGCCGACAAAGCCGTGATGGGATGCCAGCAGATTCTGGAAGTCGACCCGAAGCATGCCGGTGCGCGTGCGATCCTTGCGCAGTTCCAAGACGAGAGCGCGAAGGCAGCGCGGATCAAGCAGGCCGGCGAATTGTTGCGCGAGGGAAAGCCGGAAGAAGCCGAGCGCCAGTTGCAAGCTCTTGCGACGATTGACCGCGAGAATTTCATTGTTCGCTATCTGCTTGGCCTGGCCCTGCTGCTTCGCAAGGACCATGCCGCAGCGCAATCGCATCTTCAGGCCGCTGTCCGCTTGAACCCGGAGATGGCGGCCGCGCACAACAATCTCGGTTGCTGCCAGCTCGCGCTGGGTGACCCTGCGACGGCCCTCGCTTCCTTCGAGCAGGCTATCACGCTCGATCCGGACTATGTTCAGGCGCAGACCAACAGGGATCAGGCACAGCTTGCCCTCGATCGCAATCGCTAGGGATCTCGGCCAATCCCGGCATCTGCGGCAACGCGGGCGCCGTTAACTCTCTCCAGCTATGCCGTCCTTTCCCGAGACACCTCTTCCAGGCCCAATTCGCGGGTCATCTGCTCGCGCATGAGATATTTCTGGATTTTCCCGGTCACGGTCATGGGGAAGCTGTCGACGAACTTGACGTAGCGCGGGATTTTGTAGTGGGCGATCTGGCCCTTGCAGAACTCGCGGATATCCTCGGGGCTGGCCTGCTGCTCGGCCTTCAGGCGAATCCAAGCGCAGAGCTCCTCGCCATATTTCGCATCGGGCACGCCAATGACCTGCACATCCTGCACCTTCGGATGGCGGTAGAGGAATTCCTCGATCTCCCTGGGATAGATGTTCTCGCCGCCGCGGATCACCATGTCCTTGATCCGGCCGACGATGTTGCAATAGCCGTCCTCGTCCAGCGTCGCCAGATCGCCGGTATGCATCCAGCGCCCGCTATCGATCGCCTCCGCCGTCTTGTCGGCGTCGTTCCAATAGCCGCGCATGACGGAATAGCCGCGGGTGCAGAGTTCGCCGGGCATGCCCGGCGGCACGATGCGGCCCGACTCGTCGACGACCTTCACCTCCAGATGGGGATGGATGCGGCCGACGCTGCCGACGCGCTTATCCAGCGGATCGTCGGCCGCGGTCTGGAAGCTGACGGGGCTGGTCTCCGTCATGCCATAGCAGATGGTTACGTCCCGCATGTGCATCTCGCCGACCACGCGCTTCATGACTTCGGTGGGACAAGGCGAGCCCGCCATGATGCCCGTGCGCAGCGAAGAAAGATCGAAGCGCTTGAACTCGGCATGGCCCAACTCCGCGATGAACATGGTGGGGACGCCGTAGAGGCCGGTGCAGCGCTCGGCCTCGACCGTCTCCAGCACGGCCAGGGGATCGAAGGCCTCTCCCGGATAGACCATGGCCGAGCCATGGGTGATGCAGGCGAGGTTGCCCAGCACCATGCCGAAGCAATGATAGAGCGGCACGGGGATGCAGATGCGGTCGTTCTCGGTCAACCGCATGGTCTCGCCGATGAAGAAGCCGTTGTTGAGGATGTTATGGTGGGTGAGCGTGGCTCCTTTCGGGAATCCGGTCGTGCCGCTGGTGAACTGGATGTTGATGGGATCGTCGAACTGCAGCTTGCCGGCGAGGTCCTTCAAGTGGGCGCGATGGCTGTCGTTGGCAAGGCCAGCGATCTCGTCGAAGCCGTACATGCCCGGCGACTTGCCGCCGATCTGCACGAGCGTGCGCAGTGCCGGCAGCTTGGCGGCCTTGAGCGCGCCCGGCTTGCTCGACACCAGCTCC
>DATKFM010000286.1:0-10426 GCA_035544395.1 Verrucomicrobiia bacterium | reverse complement strand
AGCGGCCAAAAGGCCGCTGCTCGTTGTCGATGGCGATTCGTTCGCCCATCGCGCCTATCATGCGTTGCCGAGTTCGATCCGGCGCCGCGGCGGCAAGAGCGCCGGCGCGATCCTCGGCTTCGCCAATTTCCTGGTGCGGCTCTATGCCGACGAAAAACCCCGCGCGGTGCTCGTCGGCTGGGACACGTTCGAAGCGCCGACCTACCGCAACCGCGCATTTGAAGCGTATCAGAGCGGACGTGAATTCGACGATGAGCTGGTCGAGCAGCTCGAGCTGTTGCCGCAATTCGTGACCGCCTGCGGTTTCGCCAACGCAAAGGCCGCCGGCTATGAGGCCGACGATTTCCTGGCCGCCGCCGTTGGCGCCGAGGAAAAGCGCGGCGGCAAAGCGATCGTGGCCAGCGGCGATCGCGACTCCTTTCAGCTCGCCTCGAAATCGACAACGATCCTGCAGCCGCTTCGCGCCGGCGAGATGGCGCGCATCGGGCCGGCGGAGGTGCGGGAGCGCTACGGTGTGGATCCCAAGCAGGTGCCCGATTTCATCGCGCTGCGCGGCGATCCCTCGGACAAGCTGCCGGGCGCCAAGGGAGTTGGCCCAAAGGGGGCTGCGAAACTTCTCGAACAGTATGGAACACTCGAATCCGCCCTCGCCGACGAACGGCTTGCACCACAGGCAAAGCAACTGCGCATCTACCGGTCCATCGCCACGATGGACGCCGCGGCGCCAATTCCATCGCTAAAGGATCAGAAGCCGACCTGGGCCAGGGCGGCCGCACTCGCCCGCGACTGGGAGCTGAATCGCCTGGCCGAACGCCTCGGGGCGCTTGGTGCCTAGCTTGAAATTGCCTATGCCCGCACATGGTGGCAGTCTCAACTCGATAAACCGCTCATCGCGTGGAGGCCGGCTCAGTTGAGTGGGCTTCTGCGAAGCGAACACACGGGGGATGACAAATGAGTCCGGCGGCCATCAACACGACAAAGCGGCTCATGGGCTGTATGCTGCTGTGGATGGGCCTGCTCACGCTATCTGCGAACGTGAAAGCCGAGACGGCGTTCAAGCCAATTCCGACGCAGTACATCGCGGCGCTGGGCGATCCAGGTGCGACCTCTGGGACCGGCGCTGAATTGTGGGGCCTGTGGCGCCTGGATCCGGGGCCTCGGGGCGTCGAACTCAGCAGTTACGAGACATTGAATGCGGAAGGTGGCGTTGCGCCGGCGCAGTGGAAGTTCGACGGCGCGGACTGGTGGCTGGAAGAGCACGGCCTGATCATGGAGCAGCCGGAGTTCCCAATTCCTCCCGGCCGATACGTCGTCACCGGCGGCCGAGCGATAACGGCCGTTCTGACCGTTCACCCCAAGGGCAATGACGGCGTCCAGCATTGGGAACTCGACAGGAGCGCCACGCTCCATGACGTGACGCATTTGCGCTGCCGTTCCGCCAGATACACACCGGCGGCGGGCAGCAATTCCTGCTCGCCCGCCAAGGCGCAGATGAGTTCCTTCCCCGTCGCTCCAGGCGGGCCGATGCCCCCGGTCGAAGGCTGCAACAAGCAGGACTACGAAGTTCTCATCGTGATCGGCATGGCCGTGGACGACTGAAAGCGTGACTGACTGACGAGCTTTTGACAGTCACGCGCTCAGTCATATCCTCGTGCGCCAAATCAGCGTCGGCGGTCAGCACCATTCCAGCTGGAAACGGCCGGCCGATCAAAGCCAGTGGTTACTTCTTTTTCCCCGGTGTAGCGGCGCCGGGATTCACCGATGCGACGGCGTAGGGCGTCGCGGATACGGCGGGCTTTTTCGCCTGCTTCGGTTTTTTCTTTTCACGATTGCTGCGTTGTTGACCTTTGGCCATGGGAATTCTCCTGAAAGGATGCGGTTGCGAGCATAGCCCGGCCTTCCTTTGGATTCCATGCCCAGATCGAGCCAAATCGCCGGCGGATGCGCTCGCGCGGACTAAACCGCCTCTGAGGTCCCGCCCGTCTCCAGCATCTCCCGCGCATACTCGTCATAGGCGGCTTCCGCCTCCCGCACTTGCGGGAGCCCGATCAGGTTGTTGAACTCCTCGAAATCCACCATGCGATCGCGGACATTATTGGTGTGGCCGTCGCGCAACAGCGCCGCATAGGTCTCGCGCAAAGCCTTGGCCATGGTGTAGCAGGCGCTCACCGGCCAGGTGACGGTGGCATATCCCATCTCCTCCAACTGCCGCACCGAGAGGATCGGCGTGCGGCCGCCCTCGATGTTGTTGGCGAGGCAGGGAGCGGGGATCTCCGAGCAGACGCGCCGCATCTCCTCCACGGTGACCGGCGCTTCGACGAATAGCAGGTCGGCGCCGGCTTCGCGGTAAAGCTGGGCGCGGTCGATCGCCTCGCTCAGGCCATGCACCGCCCGCGCATCGGTGCGGGCGCAGATGATCAGGTCGGCATCTACTCGAGCATCCAGCGCTGCCTTCAGCTTCGCCACCATCTCCGCCGCCGGCACCACGCGCTTGCCCTCCATATGGCCGCAGCGTTTCGGCGACACCTGGTCCTCGATGAACAGGCCGGCGACGCCGGCGCGCTCATAGGCGCGCATCGTGCGCGCCACATTGGTGGTGTTGCCATAGCCGGTGTCGGCATCGGCGAACAGCGGCAGCTCGGTGGAATCGCAGAGCCGCGCATACATCTCCGCCATCTCGGTCATGGTTAACTGCGCCACGTCGGGCTGGCCCAGCAGGCCGGCGGTGGCGCTGTAGCCGCCGCAGGTGACCGCCAGGAAGCCCGCCTGCTCGGCGATGCGCAGCGACAGCGCGTCATGCACCCCCGGCAGGACCAGGATCTCCGGCGCTTCGATCATCTGGCGGAATCTGCTGGTCCGGTTCATCGCTGGCCTCCCGAAAAAGGGCGGCGGCACCTGCCGCGATATTGCCCTCTTGCGACGGTACCCAAGGCAGGCCAAGCTCGCAACGCACCGGGATATCCGGCAGGAACCTTCCGCTGTCGCGGGCGTTTCTCCCCGGGACAGGTCTCGGGCCCACATTCATCAAGGAGTTCGGCTATGAAGCATCTTACGGTTCGCGGTTTGCTGGCGGCGGGCGCCTTGTCCGCGATCGCCGCATTGGCGCTGCCGGCGGCGGCCCAGGACCAGGCGACGAAAGACACATATCTCCGCTATCACCAGGCGATCGCCGTGACGGCCAAGTGCGAGGAGAAGGTGTTCAACGATGTCGAGCAGTCGCACATGGCGACCTATATCGATCAGCACGTCAACAACCAGATTGGCGCCGGCGAGCGGCTGCATCTGATCGAGCAGGCGAAATCCAACGCCTACGAGCTGGTGACGAAATGGGGCTGCGACAGCGACAAGGTCGGCGAGTACCGCACTTTGTTCGAGCAGGAATTGCTGCCGGTGCTGTAGTCCGCAATTGCCTCTATCACGCGGCAACGCGGCGCCAACTTCGGCGCCGCGTTTTGTTTTGGACGTTTCGTGCGGTTGAGGCCTACCGGCCCTCACGCCACCAGGCGGTGACGGTCATGCCCAGGGCCAGCAGCAGGAGCAGGATCGCCGGCAGCAGCGGCAATTGGTCGACGCCGGTGACGATGTGATCCTCGTTGGCCTTGAGGCCGAGCCAGGATGAGCCGGCGGTGTCGCGGTCGGCACGCACCCGGCGGATCTGCGGCAAGCCGCCCTCGGCCAGGCGGTAGATGCCGCCGCCAGAGGCTTCGGCCAGCGGCGCCATGGCGGTTTCGGAGGAGCGCAGGTCTGCCATCTCCACGGGATTGAGATCGCCGCTGGCGGCAAAGGCCGTGCGGGTGCCATCGGTCACGCGGTAGAGGCCATCCTCCTCGGCCGGAATGGCGCCGGTGGCGCGGCCGCTGTCGTCGGCGGTGAGCGCCACCTTCTTGGCCTCGCCTGAAGGCGTGGTGACGTCCACCTGCTTGGGCTGGTCGCCCAGGCTGCGGCGAGTGATTTCCAGCCGGCCGTCGATGACCACGGCGCGGAGATCCTCTTCCTCCAGCTCCGGCTCCTTCATCAGCCAGTGGGCGATGCGGCGCAGCAGCTCGGCCTGCGGTCCGCCGCCCTCGAAGCCGCGGGACCAGAGCCAGATCTGATCGCTCATCAGCTGCGCCACGCGGCCCTCGCCGACCCGGTCGAGGATCAGCAGCGGCGCATTGTCGGTGCCGCTCATGACGGTGACGCCGCGCATGGCGTTGCCCTGGATGATGCGGAACCAGCGGCCCCAGTTGGGCTTGTCGCCGCGGCCGCCGTCGAGCCCGGCGGTGACCGGATGCTTCTTGCCGGCCGCGGTCAATTGCGGCCGGAAGCCGGCTTCGATCACCTTGCCGCTGGGCTCTGCCGGCAGCACCACCTGCAGGGGCGACAGCGTCAGGCCGAGTGCGCCCTCGGTGCCGGCACCGGCGGCATCCAGCAGCGCGCCGCCAGCCTCGACATAACGGGCGATGTTGTCGAAATAAGCCCGCGGCAGCACGCCGCGCTGGCGGTAGCGGTCGAAGATCACGAGATCGAACTCGTCCAGCTTCACCTCGAACAATTCACGAATCGGGAAGGCGATCAGCGACAGCTCGTTGATCGGTGTGCCGTCCTGCTTCTCCGGCGGCCGCAGAATCGTGAAATGCACGAGGTCAACGGCAGGGTCGGACTTCAGGATGTTGCGCCAGGTGCGCTCGCCGGGATGTGGATCGCCCGAGATCAGCAGCACCCGCAGCCGGTCGCGCACGCCGTTGATCACGGTGACTGCGCTGTTGTTGGCGAGGCTCAGCTCCTTCGGCCCCTGGTCGACCTTGAACTCCAGCACCGTCGGACCGGCGCGGTCGAGCTTCAGGGACATCTCATGCTCGACGCCGATCGGCAGCACCATCTCGGCCTTGCGCTGGCCGTCCTGGAACAGCGTGACATTGGCGCGGCCGCCGCCGCCGCCGAGATCGTCGACCCGCAGGCTAAGCTGGACCTCTTGATCGACAATGCCATAGGCCGGCGCCTTGGTGATCAGCAGCCGCCGGTCGCCTTCGTCGGCGGTGCCGGTCAGCAGCGTATGCACCGGCGCCTTGAAGCCGAGATCGGCCAGCGTCGCCGGCACGTCGTGGATTTGCCCATCGGTGATCAGGATGGCGCCGGCCACGCGGCGCGACGGCACATCGGCCAGGGCGCCGGTCAGCGCATCGAACAGACGCGTGCCTTCGCCCATGCCGCGGCGGGCGTCCAGCGGTGCGCGCACCACCCGCACGTCGAGATTTTCGTACTGCTTGAGCTGTTCCTGCAGCGTCGCCAACGTCGCCTCGCTGACCTTCTGCCGGTCGCCGACCTTCTGGCTGGCGCTCTGATCGAGCACGATCACGGCGACATCGTCGAAGTAGCTGCGCTCCTCCGACACCAGCGACGGATTGAGCAGGCCGGCGAACAGGCAGGCGGCGGCAATGCCGCGCCACAACAGTCCCCTCGCCCGGCGCCAGCCCGCCAGCGCCAGCACCGCCACGATGACAATGAACAGCGCCAGCAGCACGCCGGGCGGCAGCAGCGGCGAGAAGTCGATCTGCATGCGGCTCAGCATTACTGGCCCAGCCTTTCCAGGATCGCCGGCACATGCACCTGGTCGGACTTGTAGTTGCCTGTCAGCGCGTACATGACCAGGTTGACGCCGAAGCGGTAGGACATCTCGCGCTGCCGCTCGCCGCCGGGCACGGTGGCGAACATCGGCTTCTGGTTGTCATCCAGCGCCCAGGCGCTGGCCCAATCGTTGCCGCCGATGATCACGCTGGAAACCCCGTCATTGACCCGGTCCTGGCCTTCCTCCACCCAAACCTGCCCGTCGGCCCAGCGGCCAGGGAAGGCCTGCATCAGGTAGAATGAGCGCGTCAGCACGTGATCCGGCGGCACCGGCGCCAGCGGCGGAATATCGAGATTGACCGCGAGATCGCGCAGCCGCTGCAGCCCCGGGCCGGCGCCGTTGGGGTCGGATGCGCGGGCGCTGTTCTGATCCAGCGTGTCAAAGACGATGATGCCGCCGTTCTTCATGTAGGTATTGAGATTGGCCAGCGCGCGGTCGGACAGGCTCGGCTGATCCGGCGAGATCGGCCAATAGAGCAGCGGGAAGAACGCCAGCTCGTCGCTCTCCACATCGACGCCGATCGGGTCGCCGGCTTCGATCGCCGTGCGGTCGTTGAGAATGTATGTGAGTCCGATCAGCCCGGCGCGCGACGTGGCGTCCAGCTCGGGAATGCCCGTATGCACATAGGCCAGATGGGTTTCGCTCACGGCCCGGAGCGCGAAGGCATCGGCATCCTCCTGCGCCGATGCGCCGCCGGCTGTCAGCAATAGCAGCAGCGACGCGGCAGTGGCCTGCGCGAGACGGCGTGGACGCAGCAGGCCGCGCAGCGCCAGCGAGATGATGAGGTCGACCGCCAGCAGCGCGATGACAGCGGCGAGCAGCCAGTATTTGAGATCTATTTCCTCGGCTTTGGTATAGCCGGTCTGCAGCATGCGCACCGGCAGGGCCGGCAGCGACTTCAGTTCCTTGATGGTCGCCGACAGGTTCAGCGCCCGCTTGGTGTCGCCGCGGCCGTAATAGCCGGGGGGATGGCGCGGGCTGACCGTTCCGCCCTCGATCTCCTTTGCGGTGATCGCGACGGCGGCAGCCGGCGGCGTCCCCAGCCGGCCCAGCCCGTCCAACGTCTGCAGCGGCGGGATGGCCTCCGCGGAATCGGTATCGGCGACGCCCTGACTGAGGCCGATCAGGCGTTGCAGCATCTGCACGAACAGGCCGGAGAGCGCCAGCGTCGACCAATCGGCATTGGCGGTCGTATGGACCAGCACCACCCAGCCATCGCCGCGGCGTGCGCCCGTCACCAGCGGCGTACCGTCGGAGAGGCGCGCCCAGGTCTTGTCACCAAGATTGATGTCAGGCTCGGCCAGCACCTGGCGCCGCACCACCACATCCTCGGGAATGGGAAGGCCGGCGAACGGGCTCTGCTGCGGGAATGCCGACAAGGTCAGCGGCTCGGACCAGGACATGGCGCCGCCCATAGCGCGGTCGGTGCCGCGCAATTGCACCGGCAGAAGTTCGTCGGGCTTCTGCGCCAGCCAGTTGCCGGCGAAGCGCAGGAGGACACCGCCCTTATCGACCCAGATCTTCAGCTTTTGCAGGTCGGACTCGGAGAGCGTGCCCACATCGGCCAGCACGATGACCGCCTGCTTGGATTGCACCAGCGTCGCAATACTGCCGCGATGCAGCTCGGCGTAGGGCGCGAGCGCGCGCTCGAGATAGAAGAGATCGCCCAAGAGCGGCTGGGTGGCGCTTGCTTCCTCCTGGCCGACCAGGCCAATCGGCCGCTGGCGCCAGCCTTCATCCAGCAGGATGGCGGCGCCGGCCGAGCTCTGTCCCTCGATATCCAGCCGGGCGATGCGGTTGCGCATCTCCGCCGGCAAGCGCATGCGATGCTTGGCCAAGGTTTCCCCGGCACCGATGGTCATTTCCTCGCGGGCGATCAGTCTTCCGTCGGGGCCGGTGGCGCGGATGGCGATATTGCGGGCCGGGCCGCCCTCGGGCCGCGCCACCCGCAATTCGAACGCGCCGGGTTCGACAGGTGGCGGCAACAGCAGCAGCGCCAGGTCTTCCGGCGCATTGCGCAGCACCGTGACGCTGCCCAGTTGCTGCAACCGGTCGGCGAAGGCGCCCGAGGCGTCGTCCTTGCCGGTGGAAACACCATCGGCCAACCAGACCACATTGTAGCCGGCGCCGTTCGGCAGACCGGCCAGCGCCTTGGTCGCCGCGGCGCGGTCGGTGGGCCAGGGCTGAGGCGACAGGCCTTGCGCGACCCGGCTGGCCTCGCCGCCGGCCATCTCGTCGGAGAGGGCGATCGGCTGGCCGTCGCCGCCCACGGCTGTTGCCAGGATCTGCACTGGCAGTCCCTGGCGGTCGGCCCGCTCGATCCATTCCTTCATGGCGGCCTGGCGCTCCTGCCAGTGGGGCGCCGCGGCCCAGCCATTGTCCACGGCGAGCAGCAACGGCCCGCTGCCGGCGAAATTCTGCAGCGGATTGATCAACGGATGGGCCAGGGCAAAGATCAGGATCGCCGCGACGATCATGCGGAACAGAACCAGCCACCAGGGCGTGCGGTGGGGCGTCTCTTCCTTGGGAATCAGGTCGAGCAGCAGGCGGATGGCAGGAAACCGCAGCCGCTGCGGCGCCGGCGGCGTCTGCCGCAGCAGCCACCACAGCACCGGCAGGCCGGCCAGCGTCAGCAGGATCAGCGGTTCGACGAAGGCAAAGCTGCCGATGCTCCACATGACTCAGGCCGCCCCCAGATCCGTGCGGCTGAAGCGGTCGGCGAGGCGCAGATAAAGCGCCAGCAGGACGGCCTGCGGTGGCTGGTCGGTGCGATGGCGCACACAGCTCCAACCGACCGAGCGGGCGATATCGGCGATGCCCTGCATATGCTTGACCATGCGCGCCACATAGTCGCCACGCAATGATTCGACACGGCTGAGCAGCACCTTGCCTTCGCCTTCCATGCCTTCGAATTCCACCCGGCCGGCGAACGGCAGCGCCTCTTCGGCAGGATCGAGCACCTGCAGGATATGACCGGTGACGCCTTCGGCAGCCAGGCCGCGGACCAGCTTCTCCACGGTCTCCAGCGGCGACAGGAAATCGCCGATGAAGATCGCATGGGCATGGCGGGGCAGGGGCTCCGCCTTGGGCATGCTGGCATCCGGCGCGCCGGGACGCAGCAACTGCACGGCCATGCGGTTCAGCGCGGTGTGGCCCGTCGAAGGCCGCCGGCCGGACCCCAGGAGCGCAATGCGCTCGCCACCGCGGATCAACAGGGCGCCCAGCGCCAGCGTCAGCAGATCGGCGCGCTCGAGCTTTTCGGGCCAGATCTCGCGGGAGCGCCACTTCATCGATGCGGAACCGTCGCGCCACAGCCAGACGCTCTGCGCCGCCGCCCATTCGGTTTCCCGCACGAACAGCCGCTGGCGCTTGGCGGATTGCCGCCAGTCGATGCGCTGGGCGGCGTCGCCGATGTGATAGGGCCTGAACTGCCAGAAGGTCTCGCCCTGGCCGACGCGCCGCCGGCCATGGACGCCCTGGGACACGGTCAACGCGATCCGTTCCGCCGCCACCTGGAGCGGCGGCAGCGTCGATGCCAATGCCTCCGCCCTCTGGCGGAGCGCGGGCGCGTCTTTGGCCATGCCGCGCGGGTCTCCGGCGCTTATCTCAGCGGCGCACAGAGCCGGTCGATGACCTCGTTCAAGGTCACGCCATCGGCGCGGGCGGTGAAGTTCAAGGCCATGCGGTGACGCAGGATCGGATGCGCCAGCGCCACCACATCGTCGATGGAGGGCGCGAAGCGTCCACCCAGCAGCGCCCGGGCGCGGCAGGCCAGCATCAGCGCCTGGCTGGCACGCGGGCCGGGCCCCCAGGCGACATGGCGGCGCACCTCATCGACATTCGTCGACTCGGCTCGGCCGTTGCGCACCAGGGTGAGGATGGCGTTGACCACGCTTTCGCCGACGGGCACGCGCCGCACCAGCCGCTGCGCCGACAGCAGATCTTCTGATGACATCACTTCCAGCGGCTTTTCCTCGGCGCTGCCGGTGGTGGCGATCAGCATCTTCCGTTCCGCATCCTCTTCCGGATAGGGCACGTCCACCTGCATCAGGAAGCGGTCGAGCTGCGCTTCCGGTAGCGGGTAGGTGCCTTCCTGCTCCAGCGGATTCTGCGTCGCGACCACATGGAACGGGCCCGGCAGCGGATAATATTGTCCGGCGACGGACACCCGATGCTCCTGCATTGCTTGCAGCAGCGCGGATTGCGTGCGCGGGCTGGCGCGGTTGATTTCGTCGGCCATCAGCAATTGGCAGAAGATTGGACCCTGGATGAACCGGAACGAGCGGCGGCCGGCGTCGCTCTCCTCCAGCACTTCGGAACCGATGATATCGGCAGGCATTAGATCGGGCGTGCACTGCACGCGCTTGTCATCGAGGCCCATCACCACGCCGAGCGTTTCCACCAGTTTCGTCTTGGCCAGACCGGGCACGCCGACCAGCAGCACGTGACCGCCCGCCAGCAGGGTGATAAGAGTCTGCTCGATGGTTTCCTGCTGGCCGAAGATGACGCGGCCGATACTCTGGCGCACCTGCGCCAGCCGCTGGCCCAGCGTTTCGATTTCGCTCGCCAGTCTCTCGGCCGAGATTTCGCCGCTGGGACCCGAAGGGTTCATGACGTCGATGTTGCTCACGCCGGCTTCTCCTATATCTGTTGCAGCAATGAATTCTGGCGGAAATTAGCGGGCATGTCGGATCCGTTATCCTCCATCGGCCGCGCCCTCAACGATCTGGGCGCCGGACCCGCCGCAGCCCAGCGGGACGGTCAGACGCGTCAACAATTCTGCGGCGATATCGACATGCGCATCGGCCATGACGGTAC
>DATKFM010000285.1:0-21561 GCA_035544395.1 Verrucomicrobiia bacterium | reverse complement strand
CCAGCAGTTTTTCAAGGTAACCGGCTCTGAGAGAGCCTCAGGCTGACCGCGGGCGCCAGGTCACTACTGTCCCGGGATTCAAGGGGTTAGCGCCAATGTGATCGGCGAGGATTCCCTCAATCACGATCCGTTGTTCCCGCTCCAGCGCACGCAGCTGGGGGATCAAATCTATGTTGTAGGCGTGGCGCCGGGCGCGGCGGCGGAAATCGGCGCGGCGGGAAATCGTCGGCGGCAGGACACGGGAAAACAGGCCACCCAGCGCAAAAACCCTACCGGTATCTCCGAGCTGCCAGCCCACGGGCTCGATATGGACCACGCGCTGCAGTCCCGGCACCGCCAGAAGGGCATCGAAGAACCCGCGCCCGAGTTCGGTGATCTGTTCGATCGAGTGATTGGAAAACACCACCGTCGGCATAGGTGCGGCGAGCGGTGCAAAATCCGCATTCAGGTAGTCGAAGGCATGGATCGATAGCTTCATCGCGGGGTCGAGCGCTGCCAGCATCCGCGTCACCTGCCGTCCGGTTTCCGTGAACTCCATCGCGTGAAATTCCGCGGCCGGCGGTGCGCCGCCACAGCGCAGGTGGAACAAATTCCCACCCCAGCCGCTGCCCAGCTCGACAATGCGCCGCGTGTCGTCGCCGCAGGCTTCCGCAACGATATCGGCCACCATCTGCCGCGCCATGACCGGATAGAGGTCGGCCTCGGCGAGCGGCGGCAGGGGCCGCCCGGTCATCACGGCGCCCAGGGGGCGCAGCCGGAGGAAACGGGACTTTCTTGCCGGTCCCGCCACCAGTTCCCGCTGCAGCAGGCGCAGCGCATGGGCCAGCGTTCGCGGCCGACGCGCCAGGACACGCTCCACACAGCCGCGCACTACTGACCAATAGGCATCGTATTGCGCGCGCACCGTCTCCGGATTTCGCGCGGCAATATTGCCTTTCCTGAACCCGGATGACACGGGCCGTGCCCCCTCCCTCACATTTTCTTCTTCTTGCGCCAGCGTTGCGCGAAGTGGCGGGCGCGTGCAAGCCCATTACCGACAAGGGCCCGGCCGCTGGCGGCCAGGCCCTTGTCTTAGATGGTGGAGCCAAGCGGGATCGAACCGCTGACCTCTACAATGCCATTGTAGCGCTCTCCCAGCTGAGCTATGGCCCCGAGAAATCTTCCCGGTCTGGGGGTGGCGCGAACCTTAAAGACTTCGGCCGCGCCGGTTCAAGCGGAAACTATGCGGCGTCGATTAACGCCGGCTTACTTTTACCGCTCTTCTTCGCCTTCGACTTTTTCGATGACTTCGGCCATGTCGTCCTCGTCCTCGCCGAGTTCGGAGGTGTCTTCAATCAATTCCTCCTCCTCGTCGCCCTCCGCGACCTCGGCCACCAGTTCCTCTTCGGCGACCTCGACCTCGGCGACCTCTTCTGGCACCGCCTCGGGGACGGGAACCGGACGCGGGGCGGCGGCCTTGGCGGCGGCGCTACGGCCACGGCGCGAGCGCGAGCCCGCCTCCGGATCATAGACCGTGCCGCATTTCGGGCAGGCGATCGTGCTGTGATTGAGGTCATAGAAACGCGTGCCGCAACTTTGGCAGGTGCGCTTCATGCCCCAGGCTGGACTAGCCAATCTTGCCACTCCTGTTCGACTAAGGGTGCTGAAGGAAGGGCAGCCCAATGCCATGCCGGGTTGCCCCTGTCAAAAGAATTTGAGGCCGCCAAATCGCGGTGGAAAGCCGGTTTCCGAAAGCGCCTTAAGGTTTATCCGCCTTGTACAGGCCATTTTCTCTTGTGCTAGACAGCGCGGCCGGCCACCCATGCCGATCCCGCGAACCGCTCCAGAGGAGTGCTTCCGTCTTGGCTTCCCATGCCCTGGTCTCCGCGCCCGCCGAGGCCCTTTCCGGGACTTGCCGGGTGCCGGGCGACAAGTCGATTTCCCATCGCTCTCTCATGCTGGGCACCCTGGCGGTCGGCAGGACCGAGATCCAGGGGCTGCTGGACGGCGAGGATGTGTTGATGACGGCCGGCGCCATGCGCGCCCTTGGCGCTCGGGCCGAACGCCGGCCCGATGGCAGCTGGCTGGTAGAAGGCCGGGGCATCGGCGGCCTGGCCGAACCAGCGGAGGTGCTGGATCTCGGCAATGCCGGCACTGGCGTCCGCCTGCTGATGGGCCTGCTGGCCAGCCACCCGATCACCTGCTTCCTGACCGGCGACCGCTCGCTGCGCGGCCGGCCGATGGCCCGGGTCGCCAATCCCCTGATCCAAATGGGCGCCCGGATCGTCAGCCGCGAGGGCGGCCGCCTGCCGCTGGCCATTACCGGCGCCAAGGACCCGTTGCCGATCGCCTACAAACTGCCGGTCGCTTCCGCCCAGGTGAAATCCGCCGTCCTGCTGGCCGGGCTCAACACGCCGGGAGAAACCTCCGTCATCGAACCGGAGCCGACCCGCGACCATACGGAGCTGATGCTCCGGCATTTCGGCGTTTCCGTGCGGGTGGAGCAGACATCGGAAGGCCGCCGCAGCACCGTCGTCGGCCAGCCGGAGATCACCGGCCGGCGCATCAAGGTGCCGGCAGATCCCTCCTCGGCCGCCTTTCCCATCGTCGCGGCGGCGTTGCTGCAGGGATCCGACGTGACGCTGACCGATGTGGGGATCAACCCCCATAGAATCGGACTGATCGAGACCTTGCGCGAAATGGGCGCAGATATCACCCTGGGTGGCCGGCGCGAGGAGGCCGGTGAGCCTGTCGCCGATCTCCGGGTGCGCGGCGGCCGGCTGACCGGCGTCGAGGTGCCGGCGGGTCGGGCGCCATCGATGATCGATGAGTATCCGATTCTGTCGGTGGCGGCGGCCTTGGCCAAGGGAACCACGGTCATGCGCGGTCTGGGGGAGCTGCGGGTCAAGGAAAGCGACCGTCTGGCCGCGGTCGCGAACGGCTTGCGCGCCTGCGGGGTCGAGGTCGAGGATGGACCGGACCATCTGGTCGTCCATGGCGGACAGGGCCGGCCGCGGGGCGGGGCGGAGATCGCCGCCAATCTGGACCACCGGATCGCCATGGCGTTCCTGATCATGGGCATGGTGGCCGAAAAGCCGGTCTCAGTGGATGACGGTTCGCCGATCGAGACCAGCTTTCCGGGGTTTGCGGTGCTGATGAATGGGCTGGGCGCCAAGATAGCCCATAAGAACTGACAACAAGAATCCAGGCAGAACTGGGGGACAGGGGATGGCAGGGACGAGCGAGGGCAGGCGGCTGTTGGTGATCGCCGTCGATGGGCCGTCCGCGGCCGGCAAGGGTACGCTGGCCAAGCGGATCGCCAATAGCCTCAATCTGGCCTATCTGGATACCGGCCTGCTCTATCGCGGCGTCGGCGCCGCCCTGCTCCGGACCGGCCAATCGCCGGATCAGCCCGAGGCTGCCGAGAAAGCAGCCAAGTCTTTGAAACCAAGCGATTTATCTGATCCGCGCCTGCGTGAGGAGGATGCCTCCTCGGCGGCTTCGCGGGTTGCTGCAATCCCCGGTGTGCGCACCGCCCTGCTAGGATTTCAGCGCAGTTTCGCGGCCGATCCGCCGCCCGGGCCCAAGGGCGCGGTCGCCGGCGTGGTCCTGGACGGCCGGGACATCGGAACCGTGGTCTGCCCCGATGCAAACGTTAAGTTTTTCGTAACCGCCAGCCTGGAGGCACGGGCGGAGCGGCGGCACCGGGAGTTGCTCAGCCGCTACGGCACGAGTATATATTCGCGCGTTCTCGAGGAGATGAAGGAACGCGACGAACGGGATCGCACCCGGGCTGTCGCGCCCTTGGCCGCAGCTCCGGATGCGCTGGTGATCGATACCACGACACTATCGCCCGATGCGGCTTTTCAGGTGGCCGTAGATCATATCAATCGGCTGTGGCGCGGCTAACCCCGCAATCAGGCCATGGCTGTCGGGAGGAATATGCCGGCGACTAACGCCGGACAGGCCGCCTCCGGAACTCGCCGTCAGAGAACTTTAGTGCATGGATTTCGTCTATGCGCCCGTGGCAGGGGCGCAGGGGCGTGTGTTTTTTGCCAGACCGCCGGATACAACCGGCCGGCCAGAATAAATTCGGAAAGGAACTTGCCTAAATGGCTAAAGCCGCCACTGCTGTACAACAATCGAAAGAGAACTTTGCCGCGCTGCTGGAGGAATCCTTCGGCGGATCTAGCGGCCTCGAAGGCTCCGTGATCAAGGGCACCGTCGTCGCGATCGAAGCCGACTCCGTGCTGATCGATGTGGGCTTGAAGTCGGAAGGGCGAGTCGCCCTCAAGGAATTCACTCCGGCCGGACAGAAGCCCGAGATCAAGATCGGCGATCTGGTCGAGGTCTATCTCGAGCGCATGGAAGACAAGCATGGCGAAGCCGTGCTCAGCCGCGAGAAGGCGCGCCGCGAAGAAGCCTGGGCGCAGCTCGAGCGGAACTTCAAGGAGAACCAGCGCGTCACCGGCGTGATCTTCGGCCGCGTCAAGGGCGGCTTCACTGTCGACCTCTCCGGCGCCGTGGCCTTCCTGCCCGGCAGCCAGGTTGATATCCGCCCGGTGCGCGATGTCGGCCCGCTGATGGGCACGCCGCAGCCGTTCCAGATCCTCAAGATGGATCGCGCCCGCGGCAACATCGTGGTGTCGCGCCGCGCCGTGCTCGAGGAGAGCCGCGCGGAAGCCCGCTCCGAGCTCGTGGCCAGCCTCAAGGAAGGCCAGGTGCTGCAGGGCGTGGTGAAGAACCTGACCGACTACGGCGCCTTCGTCGATCTCGGCGGCGTCGATGGTCTGCTGCACGTCACCGATATCGCCTGGAAGCGCATCAATCATCCGTCCGAGGCCTTGCATATCGGCCAGACGGTGAAGGTGCAGGTGATCCGGTTCAATCCGGAGACGCAGCGTATCTCCCTGGGCATGAAGCAGCTCGAGGCGGATCCCTGGGAGGGCGTCGAGGTCAAATATCCGGTCGGCACCAAGTTCAAGGGCCGCGTCACCAACATCACCGACTACGGCGCCTTCGTGGAGCTGGAGCCGGGCGTGGAAGGTCTGGTGCACGTGTCCGAGATGAGCTGGACAAAGAAGAACGTGCATCCCGGCAAGATCGTCTCCACCAGCCAAGAGGTGGAGGTGATGGTGCTGGATATCGATTCCCAGAAGCGCCGCATCAGCCTCGGCTTGAAGCAGTGCCTGGACAATCCTTGGCAGGCATTCCTCGAAAAGCAGCCGGGTGGTTCAATTCTGGAAGGCGAGATCAAGAACATCACCGAGTTCGGCCTGTTCGTCGGCATGCCCGGCGAGATCGACGGCATGGTGCATTTCTCCGATCTCGACTGGCAGAAGCCGGGCGAGCAGGCCATCGCCGCCTACAAGAAGGGCGACATGGTCAAGGTGAAGGTGCTGGATATCGATGTGGAGAAGGAGCGCGTCTCCCTCGGCATCAAGCAGCTATCAGATGATCCGCTGGCCGCGGCGGCGAGCGTCCATAAGAAGGGCGACGTCGTCACCTGCACCATCACTGCCGTGCAGGACAACGGCATCGAGGTGTCGCTCGGCGAGGGCGTCACCGGCTTCATCCGCAAAGCCGACCTGGCGCGCGACCGCAGCGACCAGCGCACCGACCGTTTCGCCGTCGGCGAGAAGATCGACGCCAAGATCACGGCAATCGACGCCAAGAGTCGCAAGCTGTCGCTCTCCATCAAGGCCCGCGAGGTTGAGGAGGAGAAGCAGGCGATGGCCGAGTACGGTTCCTCGGACTCCGGCGCCAGCCTGGGCGACATCCTGGGTGCGGCCCTGTCCAAGGCGCAGAAGGGCGGCAAGGCCGATGAAGGCGAAGCCGACGCCAAGCCAAAGGCCAAGGCCAAGAAGTCCAAGGCTGACGACGAGACGGGTGCCGAAGCCTGATTCGCCGCCTGGCTTGCTAGAAACGTTCTAAGGAAAGGCCCCGCCCAGCGGGGCCTTTTCGATTCCGGCGGCGGTTTACCGGGGGAATTCGGGTCCGATTGGCCGGTAATTCAGGGCGGCGCGCCTTCCCCGGCACCGCAGCCCGGTGGCCGGCTGGGGACAAGTGCGAAAAACACTGAATTTTGAGATACTTAAACTTGACGCTGCGCGCGGGGTTTGGCACCCTTTGCTTCAAGGCTTGGTGAACAAGGGCCTGGGGATGGGGAATCGGGGGGTCTAAGCGATATGACGAAGTCAGAATTGATCCTGAAGATCGGCGAACTCAACCCGCATCTTTACCACCGCGATGTTGAGCGTATCGTCAGCACGATCTTCGATGAGATTACGGCCGCGCTGGCTCGCGGCGATCGTGTGGAGTTGCGCGGCTTCGGCGCATTTTCGGTGAAGCGGCGCGACGCGCGCCTCGGCCGCAATCCGCGCACCGGCGCACCGGTGCCGGTATCGCAGAAAACAATTCCGTTCTTCAAGACCGGCAAGCAGTTACGCGACCGGCTGAACGGAAAAGAGACCACCGACGAGAGCGAAGACTAGTTGACGACATCAGACGCACCCCAGCGCCGCCGCCGCCGCCGCATGCCGCGGTGGCTGTTCTGGGTGATCGCCGTGCTGGTGCTGCTCCCGGCGGGACTTTTCGCCATCAAGAATTCCGGTTCGGTGCCGATTGATCTGTGGCCGTTCCTGTCGCCCTTCAATCTGCCGCTGAGCGGCGCGATCTATTTCGCGCTTGTCGTCGGATTCGCCGGCGGCGTGTTCGTGCATTGGATCCATGACCGCCATCTGCGGCAACGCAGCCGGGATCTGCAGGACCACAGCTATAGCCTGAGCCGCCAGATCGAAGAATTGCGGCGCGACCAGGCGGCGGCGCAGGCCCGGGAATTGCGGGTCACGCCCTCGGGCGATCTCACGACACTGTCGGGCACATGATGATACCGATGCGGAAGGTCATCGCCGGACTTGCATGACAGACCTGCATGCAGGCGATATGCAGCACGCCAAATGTTTTGCTATAGCTTCGCCGCCGCAGATTTCTTAAAGCCATCAATATGAACCCGCCCTTCTTCACCGCCCTCGACATGACGGACGCGCTCAAGGCCGCTGAATTGGCGGCGCGCCTGCATGGCCAGATTGGCGGCATCAAGCTGGGGCTGGAGTTCTTCAACGCCAACGGGCCGTCGGGCGTGCGCCAGGTGACCCATGGCGGCGAGCGGCTGTTCCTGGACCTCAAGCTGCATGACATCCCTAACACCGTCGCTGGCGCCGTGCGCTCGGTCGTGCCGCTGGCACCGTATCTTCTTACCATCCATGCCAGCGGCGGCGCCGCCATGATGCGCGCCGCGCTGGATGCGGCTGCTGAGACCGCAACCAAGCTGGGCCAGCCGCGCACCAAGATCATCGCCGTCACCGTGCTGACCAGCCTGGCCGATTCGGATCTGGACACTGTCGGCCAGCGCGGCCCGATGCTGGACCAGGTGCGACGCCTGGCGCTGCTAGCGCAGGAATCGGGCGTCGATGGCGTGGTCTGTTCGCCCCATGAAGTGGCGGCGCTGCGCTCCGACTGCGGAGCGGATTTCCTGCTGGTGGTTCCCGGCATTCGGCCGAGCTGGGCCGAGGCCGGCGACCAGAAACGCTTCATGACGCCGGGCGAAGCGATGCGCGCGGGCGCCAGCTATCTGGTCATCGGCCGCCCCATCACTGGCGCCGGCAATCCCGCCGATGCCGCGCGGCAAGTCGCCGCCGAGTTGCATTGAACACCAGCTTGTCCGCAGCGGCTTGATGCATAGCGGCGAAATTCCTGCTCCCGGTGAATTGTTCCGTCACGCCTTTCGCAGGCTCAAGACGGAGCAAGACCACCTGTTCCGCATCGCGGTCCTTCCTACACTCCTGTACTTCTTGATCTTCGTGTTCCTGCGGCCGCTGGAACAGGATCTGCCGGAACTGCTGCTATCGCTCGCCCTCATTCTCATCCCGGAAACCCTGTTCGATGTCGCATGGCTGCGCTGGATTCTGGGCGCCGGTGCCGATGATCCACCCTTGCCATTTCGCTGGACCCTCCGCCACACCCGCTACTGCGGACGGCGCCTCGCGGTCCGCTTCATCCTGATGGCGGCCCTGGTCCCTGTGATCGTCATCGCATCGATATTTCCAGAGAATTTGCGGCCGGTCGTCCTGAGCGCCTGCCTTCCTCTTCTCTTCTACCTATCCCTCCGCTTCTCGCTGTTTGTTGTCGCCAGGGCGGTCGACGGGACTTGCGATCTTCGCCGGTCCTGGGAGGCGACCCGGGAAGGCATCTGGCGGTTCTTCTGGGGCGCCGCCTTTACCGCGATTCCATTGCTGGTCCTGTTGGCGGTCATCGGCGAACTGCTGAATGCGGCCGGGATTGCAACGACGCTGCCGTTGGCCATGATGCTGCTCGCGGCCACCGCCAACTTCGCCCTCCGGGCGTTGCTGCTGGCCGTGACGGCACAGGTCTACGACGCGAAAATGACGAACCGGGTGATCCATTAGCATGGCGATCGATACAAAGATCTGCGGCATCAACAGCGCGCCGGCGCTGGACGCGGCGGTGAAGGGCGGCGCACGCTTTGTCGGCTTCGTGTTCTATGCGCGCAGCCCGCGCGCGTTGGATGCCGAGGCTGCTGCGGCGTTGGCCGGGCGCGTTCCCCGGGGCATCAGCCGCGTCGGGCTGATCGTCGACGAGTCGAACGAAAGCATCGACGCAATCCTTCGCCAGGTGCCGCTGGATATGCTGCAGCTCCACGGCCAGGAAACGCCCGCGCGCGTGGGCGAAATCCGCCGCCGTTTCGGCAAGCCGGTCATGAAGGCGATAAGAGTCGCTAACGATGCCGATGTGGAGAGCGCTGCCCCCTTCGACGGTACCGCCGACTGGCTGTTGTTCGATGCCAAGGCACCGCCGCAAATGGCGAACGCGCTACCAGGCGGCAATGCCATCAGCTTCGACTGGACGCTGCTCGCCGACCGGCGCTGGAACCGGCCCTGGATGTTGTCCGGCGGGCTCAATGCCGGGAATCTCGCGGAGGCCGTGCGCGTCACCGGCGCGCCGGTAGTCGATGTGTCTTCAGGTGTCGAGGTCCAGCCGGGCGTAAAAAGTCCGGCGAAGATCGGGGAGTTCTTGCGACTGGCGCAATCCCTGTAGCCGAGCGGCGCGACACCCTAGTTTGGCATCAGGGCGAAGTAGCCGGCGTAGAAGGCCACCCAAAACCCACCGAGGATGGAAAGGCGCTGGCGTTGGTTCAATCTCGACGGCAGGAGACTATTCACTGCGGTGGCAATCAGGATCGCCGCGACGAAGCGGATCGCCCGGGCCGGGATGCTCGCCAGCAGGAACGGCACTGGCGCTATGCCAACCGCCGGTGCGGTCACGGCGAAGACCTTGAAGGGTACACCGGTAACCGAACCTAGCAACAAATCCCAAAGACCACCTGCGCTCAGGCTCTCGCAGTTACTCACGATCATGCCCGACGAGATCGCCGGCAGGAAATCGAGCACTGCCACCGCTTGCGGATAACTCACGGTGCCCCAATCGTACATCACCGCGCCGCCAAAGAGAGCGCCAGCAATGGTCCAGGCCGCCGCGCGAAATGCCGCCATGCGCCCCAGCCGCACAGTGATCGCGGTCAGCCAGACGTCCGGGACGATAAAGAACAGCGTCGCTTCGGCAAAGCCCCAGAACGCGGCAATGGCATTCACGCCCATGGCGCAAAATGCCCTTCATCGGCGAGAGCGCGGATGCGTTTGTCGAGTTCGGCCATGAACTCCGTGCGGTTGCCCATCCACCGAATGGCTTCTCCGATGAACACATCGACGAAAAACGGCACCAAGAGGAAGGTTCCGCGCGGCAGCACCTTGCCCAGCCCGTGCAGAAAGACAGGCACAACCGGCACGTCCGGATGCCGGCGCGCCAGATGGGCAATGCCAGTCTTGAATGCCCCGAGTCGCTCTGGTTCGCCGCGGGAGCCCTCCGGAAACAGGATCAGAATGGCGTCCTCGGCCAGCGCGGCGTCGCATTCCGCCAGCGGATCCGCATCACCTGCCTTGACGCTGCGCGAGAGCGGAATGATGCCGACGATGTGGCGGGCGAACCAGGCCAGCGCCCGGTTCCGCAGGAAATAGTCGGCAGCGGCCACCGGCCGGAGCGACGGCAGCAGCCTTTGCGGGAACAGCGTCATCAGCACCAGCGTGTCCAGGTGGCTGTTGTGGTTGGCGGCAACAATCGCGGGTCCCTTGATCGGCAGCAGTTCGCGATGCCGGGCATTGATGCCCAAGAGCACCAGCACCAGTGGCCGCACCAGAAACAGGAAAAAGAGAAATCGCAGCGACCGGTTCATGCCGCATCAATAGTAGAAGTAGCGGATGATGTGGAAGAACAACGGCGCCGTGTAGGTCAGGCTGTCCAACCGGTCGAGGATGCCGCCATGGCCGGGAATCAGCGCGCCGCTGTCCTTGATACGGAGATCGCGCTTTATGGCGGAGATCGTAATATCGCCGACGAACCCGGCGGCGCCCAGGAACGCGCCGAGCGCCAGCGCTGGCAACGGGGCCAGCGGCGTCAGCACCGGCGCCAGCAAGAACGACAGCAGGCTCGTGGTGACGATGCCGCCGAGCAACCCCTCCCACGTCTTGTTGGGGCTGACCCGCGGAATGACCTTGTGGCGCCCGAGCGTACGGCCCCACATATATTGGGCGACATCGTTGAATTCCGTCAGCAAGACCAGGAACAGCAGCAGCCCGGCGCCGCCCGCACCCGGATTGCCTTCGGCTGGCAACACCAGCAAAAACGCTGCGTGACTGATGCTGTAGACCGTGGCCATCAGCCCCCAGTTCAGCGTGCCGATCGCCTTGAGGAAGCCTTCGGTTTCGCCCCTGATCAGCATCGGCAAGGGCAGGAACAGAAACATGTAAATGGGAATGAAGATCGCGAACATGCCGTACCATTCGCTGCCGACCCAGTAGAACTGGATCGGAATCGCGAGATAGGCCCAGAACAGCACGGTGCGGTCGGCCCGGCGAGTCGGTATCAGTGACAGGTATTCCTTGAGTGCCAGAAAGCTCACCAGGCCCAGGAACAACAGCATCGCCGTCCGGCCCAGCAGCAAGGCAAACGCGAAAATACCCGCCATGATCCACCAGCTGCGGATGCGCGCCCGCAGTTCGCCGCCGCTGGACCTGACGATGGAGAGCAGGCTCGCCGTTGTCAGCACGGCGAACACGCCAGCAGCCGTCCACAGCACATTGGGTTCTAGATGGGACAGCATCAGCGCGAACCGTTCCGCAACGCGCGCCGCGCGCGAGTCCAGATGGTGACGAGCAGCAGCAGGACGACCAGCCAGAGCAGCGCGTCAATCCAGAGTCCCACCGGCAAGCCGAAGCCGAGCCACAGGGCCAAAGCGCCGAAAACCACAGCCCGGTCGCTCTTGCCCATCGGACCGTCGTAGCGCCGCGATGCGCCGATGGTCTGGCCGAGCACACCGGTCAGTTCGGCGGTTGCGGCGAAGATTGCCGCCAGGATCACCGGCCAGGACGGCACGCCCGGTACCGTCGCCAGTGGCAGATAGAGCGCGGCATCGGAGAGCACGTCGCCGATTTCGTTGAGCAGGGCCCCCAGGCGGGATTTCTGGTTGTGCTCCCGCGCCAGCATGCCATCGATGGCGTTGAGCGCCATGCGAACGAACAACGCCACCGGCAGCAGCAGCAGCGGCAAGGCAGCCTCGGGCCACAATGCCACCAGCGCCCCGGCCGCGATCGACAGCAGCAGAGCGGCAATCGTCACCTGGTTGGCGGTGACGCCCCGCGCCGCCAAGTGCACCACCAGGGGTCGCAACCTGCCCTGGAACGCCGGCTTCAAATCATAAATGCTGGCCATATTTGAACGATTCACCCGCTCCGGTGTTCATATGGGTGCATTAACTGTCGCCCGCGCGGTGCCACGGCGAAAACACCCCCTGCTGGTGCCACAATCTGTGAATTCTGTTTACAAAAGTCCTAACAAGCACCCGGGGAACCATGCAAAAGACATTCCTGCTCATCGGCGGCCTGTTGCTGTTTGCCGGTTGCTCCAGCACTCCCGATGCGCCGACGGCGCCGCCGATTCTGGTGCCGGTATTCTATGGCACCGACCGGATGGCGACGCCCGCGGCAGATCTGGAGGACACCTATGGCGCCGAGCGCGGGCCGCAGACCTTCGGCCTGGCGCAGGTGAGCATTCCGCCCGATCATGAGACCGGCCGGATCGAAGAGCCCAGCCTGATCAATCTCGAATTCTCCGAGCAGTCGGATCGCCATGTCGTCCTGCAGGCTCTGACGCCGACGCCGCAGCCGACATTTCTTGACGCGCTGCAGCGGCATATCCGCGAGACCGGCAACAACGCCGTATTCATCTTCGTCCATGGCTTCAACGTGTCCTTCGCCGAGGCGGTCCGGCGCACGGCGCAGATCGCCTACGACCTCGATTGGCAGGGCACGGCGGTTCTCTATAGCTGGCCGTCGGCGGCCGACACCAACAGCTATGACAGCGACCGCGAAAACGCTGTGGCGGCCGTGCAGGACCTGGCGGCATTCATCGAGACTGTCGCCGTCTATTCAGGCGCGGCACAGGTGCATGTGATCGCCCATAGCATGGGCAACGAACCGCTGCTCGCCGCGCTGGCGCTCAACACCGCCTCGACCTCGGCCACCGGCGTGCCGCTGCTTGACCAGGTGGTGCTTGCCGCGCCCGACGTGGCGGCGGATGAATTCAGCCAGCTCGTCGTCCGGGCGGCCCCCGCCGCAAAGCATTTCACGCTCTATGTCTCAAAGGGCGACACGGCGCTTCAGGCCGCCGCATTGCTCAGCGACGTGGCGCGCGCCGGTGATTCCAGCGACGGCGTACTGATCCTGCCTGGCGTCGACACCATCGACGCAACCGCGGCGGAGTCCGACATCGTCGGCCATTCCTACTATGGCGAGAACCGGGCGATCTTGGCCGACATCTTCAGCCTGCTGAAGACCGGCATGCCGCCGGACCAGCGGTTCGGCCTGCAGGCGGCCGATTCCGATGGTCAGAAGTACTGGATATTGCAGCCTTAAGTCCCTAATCCGGCTGGCCTTTGACCTTTCCAAGGCCCTGTGATTGAAATGCCTCCGTTGCTCTTCAACAACGCCGGCGGAACACCGTCTTGACCCTTGCCAACACCTATCGCGCAGGCCCCGATGAAAGGGGCCGTTTCGGCAACTATGGCGGCCGCTTCGTCGCCGAGACGCTGATGCCGCTGATCCTGGATGTTGAGCGCGCTTACGAGGCGGCCAAGAAGGATCCCGGCTTCGCCGCCGAGCTCGCCTACTACCTGGAGCATTACGCCGGCCGGCCGAGCCCGCTTTACTTTGCCGAGCGGCTGACCAAGCATTTCGGCGGCGCCAAGATCTACTTCAAGCGCGACGAGCTGAATCACACGGGCTCCCACAAGATCAACAACTGCCTTGGCCAGATCCTGCTGGCCAAGCGCATGGGAAAGCAGCGCATCATCGCGGAGACCGGCGCCGGTCAACATGGCGTGGCGACGGCGACCGTCAGCGCGCTCTTCAACCTGCCCTGCGTCGTCTATATGGGCGAGACCGATATCGCTCGGCAGCAGCCGAACGTGTTCCGCATGAAGCTGCTGGGCGCCGAAGTGATTCCGGTGAAGAGCGGCTCGCGCACCCTCAAGGATGCGATGAACGAGGCGCTGCGCGACTGGGTGGCGAATGTGGAATCCACCTTCTACATCATCGGGACCGTGGCCGGACCGCATCCCTATCCATCGATGGTGCGCGACTTCCAATCCGTCATCGGCCGCGAGACCCGCGAGCAGATGATGAAGGCCGAGGGACGCCTGCCGGATTCGTTGGTGGCTTGCATCGGCGGCGGCTCGAATGCGATGGGCCTGTTCCATCCCTTCCTCGACGATCCATCGGTGCAGATGTATGGCGTCGAAGCCGGCGGGCTCGGCATCGAGACCGGCAAGCATGCGGCGTCGCTGAACGGCGGCAAGCCGGGCGTTCTCCACGGCAACCGCACCTATCTGCTGCAGACCGATGACGGGCAGATCATCGATGCGCACAGCATTTCCGCCGGCCTCGATTATCCGGGCATCGGACCGGAACATGCCTGGCTGCATGACCTGAAGCGCGTGCGATATGTATCGGCCACGGACAGCGAGGCGTTGACGGCGTTCCAGCTTTGCTCGCGCATGGAGGGCATAATCCCGGCGCTCGAGCCGTCCCATGCGCTGGCCCATGTCTCGCGCATCGCCGGCAAGCTGCCGAAGGATCACCTGCTGGTCATGAATATGTGCGGCCGCGGCGACAAGGACATCTTTTCCGTCGCCGAAAAGCTCGGCACCAAACTGTGAGGCCGCGCCAGTGAGTTCCGCCGCCGTCGCCGCCGCCAGGCCCGCCTTCGCCGCCGATTCCGGCCGCATCGCCAAGCGTTTCGCCAAGCTGAAGCAGGAGGGCCGTGGCGGCCTCGTCACCTTCACCACCGCCGGCGATCCGGATTTTGATACCTCGCTGGAAATCCTGAAAGGCCTGCCGGCGGCCGGCGCCGATGTGATCGAGCTGGGCATGCCCTTCAGCGATCCCATGGCGGACGGGCCGGCGATCCAGGCTTCCAGCCTGCGGGCGCTGAGCAACGGCATGACGCTGAAGAAGACGCTGGAGCTCGCGCGCAGGTTCCGCGCCGGCGAGGCGGACACGCCGCTGATCATGATGGGCTACTACAATCCGATCTATCAGTATGGCGTCGACCGTTTCCTTGCCGACTTCAAGGCCGCCGGTGGCGACGGCCTGATCATCGTCGATCTCCCGCCGGAAGAAGATGACGAACTCTGCCTGCCGGCGCTGAACACGGGCGTGAACTTCATCCGCCTGGCAACGCCGACGACAGATGACAAGCGCCTGCCCAAGGTGCTGAGCAACACCAGCGGCTTCGTCTACTATGTCTCCATCATGGGCATCACCGGAACGCGCTCGGCGGCCGACGCAGATATCACTGCCGCGGTGCAACGCCTCAAGCGCCATACCGACCTGCCGGTGGCCGTCGGCTTCGGCATCCGGACGCCCGAACAGGCCGCCGCCGTGGCGCGGGTGGCCGATGCGGCCGTTGTCGGTTCGGCGCTGGTCGGCCGCGTCGCTGACGGGCTCGACGGAGTCGGCAAGGCGAAGCCTGGGCTCGCCGCCGACATGCTAAAGCTGGTGCGTGAATTGGCCGATGGCGTGCGCGGTGCGCGAAAGCGCTAGTCCGGAAAACGGAGCAACATGAGCAACTGGCTGACCAATTTCGTTCGCCCGAAGCTGCAGGCGCTCACCCGCAAGACCGAGCCGCCCGACAATCTCTGGCTCAAATGCTCGGCCTGCGGCCAGATGATCTTCCACCGCGAGCTGGAATCCAACAATCGCGTCTGCCCCCATTGCAACCACCATATGCGCATCAATTGGAAGCAGCGGCTGGAGCTGCTGTTCGACGAGAGCAAGTATGAGCGGCTGACGCTGCCGAAGGTCGATATCGATCCCCTGAAGTTCCGCGACCAGAAGCGCTATACCGACCGCCTCAAGGAGGCGCAGAGCAAGACGACGGAGACCGACGCCATCGTCGTCAGCTACGGCAAGATGGGCGGCCACGCCGTGGTCATCGCCGCCTTCAATTTCGACTTCATGGGCGGCTCAATGGGCATGGCGGTCGGCGATGGCCTGATCGCCGCGGCGCGCCTTGCCGTGTCGCAACGCGCCTCGCTCATCGTCGTCCCGGCGTCCGGCGGCGCCCGCATGCAGGAAGGCATCCTGTCGCTGATGCAGATGCCGCGCACCATTATCGCCGTCGACGAAGTCAAAGAGGCGGGCTTGCCCTATTTCGTGCTGCTGACCGATCCCACCACCGGCGGCGTCAGCGCCTCCTTCGCCATGCTGGGCGATGTCGCCATCGCTGAGCCCGGCGCCATCATCGGCTTCGCCGGCGCGCGGGTGATCGAAGAGACCATCCGGGAAAAGCTGCCCGAGGGATTCCAGCGCGCCGAATATCTGCTGGAGCACGGCATCGTGGATATGGTGGTGGCGCGCAAGGATCTGCGGGAAACATTCATACGCATCATCGGCCTGCTGCGCGCCTCGCCGCGGCCGGGCAGCAATCTGCCCGCTCTCGCCCGCTGAACGCGGGCGCCGCACTCCGCGCCCCTTCCATGGCCGCCGGTACAGACCTTGTTCTTGAGCGGCTGACCAAGCTGCATCCGAAGATCATCGACCTGTCACTGGACCGGGTCTGGCGGCTGCTGGAGAAGATCGGCCATCCCGAACGCCGCCTGCCGCCGGTGGTGCATGTGGCGGGGACCAACGGCAAGGGCTCGGTCATCGCCTATCTGCGCGCCATGCTGGAGGCGGCCGGGAAGCGGGTGCATGTCTACACCTCGCCCCACCTGG
The DNA here is from genome assembly GCA_035544395.1 of Verrucomicrobiia bacterium. Classification (GTDB taxonomy): domain Bacteria; phylum Pseudomonadota; class Alphaproteobacteria; order Dongiales; family Dongiaceae; genus DATKFM01. The sequence continues at coordinate 5,176 of DATKFM010000285.1, read as the reverse complement.
TGCGGTTCCACGAGCGCATCCGACTCGACGGCACGCTAATTTCGGAGTCCGATCTGCTTCGGCTTCTCGAAGAATGCGAAACGGCCAATGGCGGCACGCCCATCACCTTTTTCGAAATCACCACCTGTGCCGCCTTCCTCGCCTTCGCGCGCATGCCCGCGGATATCCTGCTGATGGAAGTCGGCCTCGGCGGTCGGCTCGACGCCACCAACGTGATCGACCGCCCGCTACTGACCGTGCAGATGCCGATCTCCTTCGACCATATGCAGTTCCTCGGTCATACCCTGGCCGCCATCGCCGGCGAGAAGGCCGGCATCATGAAGCGCGGCGTGCCCACGGTCATCGCGCCGCAGCCGCCGGAAGCCGCCGCGGTGTTCGATGCGAAGGCGAAAGAGCTTGGCTCCGAGCAGTATCGCTATGGCCACGAATGGCAGGTCGATCTTGCAAACGGCGGAATGGTGTTTCGCGATGTGGCCGGCGCGCGGCGCTATCCTATACCGCGCCTTGCCGGCAGGCATCAGATCGACAATGCGGGCACCGCGATCGCCTGTCTCAAATATCTGACTCAGTTCGACGTCGACGATCGGGCGATCAAGCGCGGCCTGCAGGACGTGAACTGGCCGGCGCGGCTGCAGCGGCTCACCAAGGGACCGCTGGCGGCTTCGCTGCCAGCGGGCTGGGAGCTATGGCTCGACGGCGCTCACAATGCCAGCGGCGGCGAGGCGCTGGCACTGATGGCCTCTGATTGGGCGAAGGCATCGGACAAGCTGCCGCTCTATCTCATCAGCGGCTCGCTCAGCACTCACGACCCGCTCGGCCTGCTGCGGCCGCTGGCGCCGTATGTCACGGAAGTGCGCACCGTGATCGTGCCCGGCGACCACAAGACGCTGCCGGCGGAAGCCGTCGCCGATTCGGCAGAACAGGCAGGCATCAGGGCAAAGCCGGCGGCCGATGTTAACGCCGCCCTCGCCGATATCATCGCTTCAAGCAAGGCGCCTGCCCGCGTGCTGATCTGCGGCTCGCTCTATCTCGCGGGAGCGGTGCTGGCGGATAACGGCTGACGCCGCCTGAATTAAAAACCCCGCCGGCTGACTGCGCGGCGGGGTTCGATGCCGGACGAATCGGCGAAGAGACTTACAGGACCGACTGCACCCAGGCGACGAGTTGGCTCTTCGGCAGGTTGCCGATGCGGGTGCCGGCCACCTGGCCGTTCTTGAACAGCATCAGCGTGGGAATGCCCTTCACGCCATAGTTCTTGGTGGTGCGTGGATTGTCGTCGATGTTCAACTTCGCCACCGTGACCTTGTCGCCCATGGTCTGCGCGATCTCCTCCAGATGGGGCGCCAGCATCTTGCAGGGGCCGCACCATTCCGCCCAGAAATCCACCAGCACGGGCTTGCTCGACTTCAGGACGTCGGTTTCGAAGGAGGAATCGGAAATCTGCGTGCTCATGAGGGCTCCACTGAAGGCCTAAAGGTTACCGGATGGAAACGGCCAAATCGTCGAATCTGTCCGGACAGGCCTGGAATCTAGGAACCGCCCTAGGCAGCGTCAAGGCGCATGCCGGTCAAGCCTGTCCGGCGAAATGCGCATGAGCAACGGGCCGTCGGTCCAAAGCAGCGCGCATTCCACCGGAAGGCCGGGATAAGTCTGGTTAAGGGCCGCCCGGTAGGCCGCCATCTGCTTCAGATAGATCTCCGGAACATCTTCCTCCCGCGTCGGCGGCGGCCGGTTGGTCTTGTAGTCCAGGACAAGAATCTTTTCCGGCGACACGATCAGCCGGTCAATCTGGCCGGAGAGGATGAACGGCCCGTCGCGGCCCGCGAGCTCGCCCACCAGCGGCACCTCGGCCTGGCTGCCGGGACCGAACAGCGTCGCGAACTCCGGATGCTCGAGCACGCGGAAAACCTCGCGGGCGATCTCGTCCTGGGCCTCGGCGGTGAGATCATGCACGGCGCGCTTCAAGAATTGCCGGGCCGCGGCTTCGCGCCGCGCCGGCGGCGCTGCCGGCAGCAACTCCAGCAGGCGGTGGATGATCCGTCCGCGCTTGAAGCGGCGGCCATCGTCGCCGCCGAGCGGCGTGCGCACCGGCGGCTCCTCGCCTTCCGGCCGCGACGGCGTCAGCGGCCGAGCCCCCGGCTGTTCCACGGCCGGCGCCTCGGTGAACCATGCCGGCGGCGCCGGGGGCGGCGCTCTTTCGGCGGTGCCTTGCTCCATCGCCTTGTCCGGCGCCGCGACTTGCGCTGATTCGAGCCGCAGCGCCTCGCCCTGCCAGCCCTCATCGCCGATCAGCGCCGACGCATCGAAGGCAACGGCCGTGGCCCGCTCGCTCAGCCCGGCCGCGATCAGGCTGTACCAGCTCTCCTCCGGCACGCCTTGTTTCATCTGCCCGGTCTGCCAGCCGCCGACATAGAGCCGGTCCTCGGCCCGCGTCAGCGCCACATAGAGCAGGCGGCGATATTCCGCCATCTGCCGCGCCCGATGTTCCGAGCGCGCCGCGGCCGCGACCGCCTCATCCAGGCTCGTGCGCGGCGACCAGAGCAGCAGCTCGTCGGGCTCACCCCCATCGCCGTCCGGCAGCCACAGCAGATTTGGCCGCGCCTGCGGCAATTGGGTGGTATCCGGCAGGATGACGATCGGCGCCTGCAGCCCTTTGGCGCCATGGACGGTCATGATGCGCACCTTGTCGCGGGCGCCCTCGTCCAGCTCGCGCTTCACTTCCACCGCGCCATTCGCGAGCCAATGCAGGAAGCCCTGGAGCGACGGCACATGCTCGCGCTCATAGGCCAGCGCCAAGGCAAGGAATTCGTCGATGGGATCCAGCGCCTCGAAGCCGAGCCGCGCCTGCAACGCCTTCCGCCCGCCGCCGCGGCTGAGCAGGTCGGCGTAGAGATCGAACGGCCGCGCGAAATCAACGCGAGCCAGAAGATCGCCGAGATAACGATGGGCGGCGGCAAAATCCGCGCGCTCGCCGGCCCGCGCGCTCAGCACCGACCACAACGATTGCTTGCCGCGTTCATAGGCGAGATCGAACAGCGCTTCCTCGGTGAAATTCAACAGCGGACTTTTCAGCACAGTCGCCAGCGTCAGATCATCGCCGGGCAGCAGCAGGAACTGGCCGAGAGCCATCAAGTCCATGACCGCGATATGCTCCGTCAACACCAGCCGGTCGATGCCGGCGACGGCGACGCTCCGCGACTTTAACGCGCGGATGAGCTCGTCGACGAAGGCGTTGCGCCGGCGCACCAGCACCAGGAAGTCGCCGGCCATCACGGCCCGATTTTGCGAATCCAGCTTCTCGCCGCGCCCGATCATGTCGGCGATGAAGGCGGCGATGTAGAGCGCCAGCCGCTGCCGCGGCGAATCGCCGGGCCGGGGCTCGAGCGGCAATTCCCAGGGCGCCGGCTCCTCGCCTTCCGCCGGCGCCACCGGCGGCCAGAGTTCCACCAGCCCCGCCTGTCCGTCCCGGGACGTCTCATGCTCCGGCCAGTCGCCACCGGTGATGACGCCTGCGTGCGCGATTTCAGCGCCAAACACCCCGTTGACCGCATCGAGCACCGGTTGCGCCGAACGGAAGGAGATGTTCAGGGGCACGGTCTGCAGGTTCTGCTTGGCCGCGCGGATTCGTTGATCGAAGTGGAGGCGCATCTTCGCGAATTCCAGGGGATCGGCGCCCTGGAAGCTGAAGATCGATTGCTTCTCGTCGCCAACGGCGAAGATGGTGCGCCGCTGCTGGCTGGCACCCTCGCCGGCAAAAAATTCCGCAGCGATCGCCGCCACCACCTGCCATTGCTCGGGGCTGGTGTCCTGCGCCTCGTCGATGAGGATGTGATCGAGCCCGCCATCCAGCTTGTAGAGCACCCAGGGGGCGACCCCCTCGCGGCTCAACAGCTTGACCATGCCCATGATCAGATCTTCATAGTCGAGCATCGCCCGGACGATCTTGCGCTGCTCATAGGCCGCGATCATCGCGCCGGCCATCTGCAGCAAGCCCGCCGTCGCGCGCGCCAGCGTGATGGCGTTGCAGCGCGCAAACAGTGCCTGCAGCCGGCGGCCTTCGTCCTGCAGCACCGCCACGATTTCAGGCCATGCAGCAACAACGGCCTTCGTCGCCGCCGTTGCAAAAAGCCCCTTGGCGCCCGTCAGGAAAGCCTTGGCGTATTCGTCCAATGACTGCGCCCGCAGCAGCTCATTGCCGGCGAGCCAGCCTGCCATGCGATCGCTTTTCTCGATGTCGGACTTACCGCCGTTGCTCAACGCATCGACAGCGCGACGCAGAGACACGGCGTTGAAGGAATTGTCGCGGCATGCCGCCGTGATCAGCGACTCCACTGACTCAGTGTCACCAACGCCGAGCCGCCGGTTCAGCCGCCGGACCGTGTCCGCCAATGCTTCCGGCGACCCGGTCAGCTCCAGCAGGCGGTTGCGCTTGCGCGCCAGATCCTGCATCAGCGCCACGAAGTCCGTCTCGTTTACATGGCGCGTCACTTGCAGTAGCGCGCGGCCGAGCAATGCTGCGCCATCACTTCTTGCCCGCCCGAGAACCTCTTCCCGCGCATCAACGAACAGCTCGGCGGCGCTGCGCTCATCCAGCACCTGGAAATGGGGTGCAATGCCCGCTTCCAGCGGAAAGCGCTTCAGCACCGACTGGCAGAAGGCGTGGATGGTCTGGATCTTCATGCCGCCGGGCGCATCCAGCACCCGGGCGAAGAGCTGCCGTGCGCGGCGGCGCATCTCGTCGCTGGCGCCCCGGCCGATCAGCTCGAGCAGGCTCTTGTTCAACTCCTTGTCGGACTGCGACGTCCACCTCTCCAATTGCTCGGCGATGCGGACGGACATCTCCGCCGCCGCCGCCTTGGTGAAGGTCAGGCAGAGAATGTGCTGCGGCGCCGTGCCGTCCAGCAGCAGCCGCAGCACCCGGTCGGTGAGCACCTTGGTCTTGCCCGAGCCCGCCGAGGCGGCGACCCAGGCCGACGATGCCGGATTGGTGGCACTGCGCTGCGCCGTCGTGGCGCGAGTGGTGGCAGCGGAGACTGTCTTGCTCATGTCTCCTCGCTCTCGGCGACTGACCATTCCCTGACCCGCGCCAGATGCCCGTAATCGCTGAAGCGCGGCGCCGCATCCGCATCGGGCAGCGAAAGATAGCGGCTGGCGGGTTGCGCGAAAGCCTCGATCA
>DATKFM010000284.1:0-14660 GCA_035544395.1 Verrucomicrobiia bacterium | reverse complement strand
CTCCCGTTGAAACCAATATGCTCGCGCGATAGTTCCCGAGCGCTTGATATTGATCATGGGATGGCACAGCCAGGATTGCCGATTATTCTGCAACCCTGGCCGCGGATTAGAGGATGAAGGTGCGCCGGAGATTCTGCCAGCTAAGCCTAGTTCCGTTCTGCGAGGTCCCGCTGCGGCCTCGACGACTGGCGGGCAATCAGTTTCCGCGTGTCGCCGGTATCGACGATCAGCGTGGCTGCATCGGCACCGCAGGTGAAATTGAGCGAGCGGCCATCCTCGCTATCAAGGCCGGCGATCTGGCCGGGGTTTAGCGCCAGCCGCACGCGCGTGGGCGATGGCTGCAGCGCCATCTCGGGATCGCCGTTCTCGGCGATCATCAGCATCACCAGGCAGGCGCTATCCTCCTGGACGAAGTATCCGCTCATGGCTTTCGAACCGAACTCATAGCTGATGCTCTGCACCGGACTGTATTCGGCGTGGCTCTGCGACGACGACGGCGATCCGCTGATCGCTACAGGCACCGATGCCAATAGGGCGGCAATTGTGATTCCGCCAATCGCCGCGACGCCTGATATTTTCCTGGACAACATTCTGCTCTCTCCTGTCGACGCACGGCATGGGCGGGCACACACGTGCCGGCCTGATGCGATGCGGCGCCGTGCTACACGCGCATCGTTCGTTAAGATGTGATGAAAGTCACTGGCGGATGAACTTGCCCCGCAACCAGAGATAGAATCGATAAAACACCCCAACCGCGGGGAGGGGATAAGAGTCTATTGCTGCAAATTCGCCGTGAGGCCGACGTGCGCTCGAATCACGTAGTGCGTGAAAAATTCGTAAAAATGCCACATCGAGTTGCCGGTGGATGGGGCGGGAAGGCGGCGAGCACAGGTCCTACAATCCATCCAAGGCTGCGCATGAAATCATCCACGGGCGTCGCGTAGGCGCTGGGCAGACCGAGCTGTTTGTTGATTTCGCCATGTGTGAGATCCATCGGCAAGATCTCGATCTTGCTGCCCAGCTTCGCGGCCTTTTCGGCAAAGGCGCGGTTGGCGGGACAGGAATCTTTGCTGCGCTTGCGGCACACCGCGAGGATCGGCGGCATTGGGCCAGCGAGGCGATGATAAGGCGAGGCCGCCTGCCAATCGTCGGGATCTTCGCCGAAGGCCTTGTCGTAGAGCGGCAGATGCCGCGCGTTCATGATCGCCGGCACATCCATGGCGCCGCTGTCCAACAGCACTGTACCTTATCTATGGTTTCGTGCCCGTCGCTGTCGCGATGTCGGGCGCGGCATTGATCAGCGCCACCAGATGCGCGCCGGCGGAATGGCCCATGAGGATGACATTGCCGGGATCTCTGCCCCATCCGGGCGCCTGCTCCTGAACCTTTGCCAGCGCCCGCGCCGCATCCTCGGCCTGCACCAGCGGCTCGGCCTCGGAGATCATGCGGTAATTGACGGAAACGAAGATGATGCCTTCGGTAACCCAGTGGCCGACCTTGCTGTCGACCACCCGTTCATTCTTCTTGTCGCCCACGCGCCAGGCCTCGCCATGCACCATGAACAGGATCGGCGCATTCTGCGGATGCGGCGCCAGGTAGACATCGAACCGCTGCACTGGATCGCTGCCGTAGGAGATGTCCTGCTGGAGGGTCACGTCGGCTGACAGGTCGTCCGAGGCGGGGGCGGTGAGCAACAGGAGGGGAACGAGAGGCAGTATTAGGCACTCTATCATTGAAACCATCTCCTCCGGGGAAACCGGTCACCGCAACCGAAGATTCCGCTGGGTGATCAACATTGCACGAGCGCCCGCGGGAAATCCGGCGCGGCCGCGGAACGCGCCAATATTTTGGCATTTATCCAAAGGGTTAGCTCTCGGCAACGGCGCATGCTATCCTTCCCAGGCATGCCTCTCGACGTCGTCCATTCCGTCTGCCCCCACGATTGCCCTAGCACTTGCGGCCTTGAGGTCGAGCGCATCGATAGTACGCGCATCGGCAAGGTACGCGGGGCGGCGGCGCATCCCTACACCACCGGCGTGGTCTGCGCGAAAGTGGCGCGCTATGCGGAGCGGCAGCACCATCCGGGGCGGCTGACCCAGCCGCTGCGGCGGGTCGGGGCGAAGGGGCAGGGCATTTCGGCCTATCAGCCGATCTCCTGGGACCAGGCGCTGGATGAGGTGGCGGAAGCGTTCATACGCGCCGCCCAGCAGCACGGGCCGGAAGCGGTGTGGCCTTACTACTACGCAGGCACCATGGGGCATGTGCAGAGGGACGGCATCCATCGCCTGCGCCATGCGATGAAGTATTCGCGTATGAAGAGCACGATCTGCGTGGCTCTATCAGATGCCGGCTGGGAGGCCGGCGTGGGCGTAAAGCGCGGCGTCGACCCGCGGGAGATCGCAGAGTCCGATCTGGTCGTTGTCTGGGGTGGCAATCCCGTCGCGACGCAGGTCAATGTGATGACGCAAATCAGCCGGGCGCGGAAGAATCGCGGCGCCAAGCTGGTGGTCGTTGATCCCTATCGCACCGGCACGGCGGAAATGGCCGACATGCATCTGATGCCCAAGCCGGGCACTGATGGCGCACTGGCCTGCGGCGTCATGCATGTGCTGTTCAAGGAGGGTTACGCCGACCGCGCCTACATGGCGAAGTATGCCGATGTTCCGGAGGAACTGGAAACGCACCTGCAGTCGCGCACGCCCGAGTGGGCCGCCGGCATCACCGGTGTTTCTGCGGCGCAGATTGTCGAATTCGCCAGGCTTTATGGCCGGACAAAGCGAAGCTTCATCCGCGTCGGCTACGGCTTCACCCGCTCGCGCAACGGTTCATCCAACATGCATGCGGTAACGTGCCTGCCCACGGTGACTGGCGCCTGGCAATACCCGGGCGGCGGCGCGCTCTATGGCAACACCGCGCTTTACAAGCTGAACAAGTCGCTGATCGAAGGGCATGATCTGCTCGATCCCTCGGTGCGCATTCTCGATCAGTCGCGCCTCGGGCCGGTGCTGGCCGGCGACAAGCGCGACCTCGGCGAAGGGCCGCCGGTGACGGCACTCCTCATCCAGAACACCAATCCCGCCGTCGTCTGTCCGGAATCTGTGAAAGTGCGCGCGGGCTTCCTGCGCGACGATCTCTTCACCTGCGTGCATGAGCAGTTCATGACCGACACGGCGATCCTGGCCGACGTTGTGCTGCCGGCAACGACGTTCCTCGAGCATGACGATATCTATACTGCCAGCGGCCACACCTTTCTGCAGACGGCCCGCAAGGTGGTGGAAGCCACGGGCGAGGCGCGGCCGAATCACTATGTCATTTGCGAGCTGGCGCGGCGCTTGGGCGCGGAGCATCCCGGCTTCCACATGACCGAGTGGGAGCTGATTGACGCGACCTTGAAGATGTCCGGCTGGCCAGATGCAGACACGCTCCATGCCGGCCACTGGCATGATTGCGCCCTGGATTTCGAGAGCAGCCATTTCCTCAACGGATTTGCCCATAAGGACGGCAAGTTCCGCTTCAAGCCGGACTGGGCGGCCATCGGCCCCTTTCACGGAGAACTGCCGGGCCTGCCAGATCATGTTCCGATCATCGATGCCGCCGATGCCGAGCATCCGTTCCGGCTGGTGGCGGCGCCGGCGCGGCAGTTCCTCAATTCAACCTTCACCGAAACGCCGGCATCGAAGGCGCGGGAAGGGCGGCCAACGGTGATGGTGCATCCGGCGGATTGCGGCCGCGCCGGCATCGTCGAGGGCGACCGGGTGCGCGTCGGCAACCGCCAGGGCTCCATCGTCGTCCATGCCCGGCCGTTCGATGGCCTGCAGCCGGGCGTGATCGTCATCGAGAGCATCTGGCCGAACAGCGCATTCGAGGAAGGCATCGGCGTCAACACGCTGATCAGCGCCGACGCGGGCCGCCCCAACAGTGGAGCCGTCTTCCACGATACCGCCGTGTGGCTGCGCAGGGCGAATTAGGATCGCATAGGGTTATGGCATCACCGCGGACGGCAATCTTCCCCGTGGCGGGGCTGGGTACTCGTTTCCTGCCGGCGACCAAGGCGGTGCCGAAGGAAATGCTGCCCATCGTCGACAAGCCGCTCATTCAATACGCTGTCGAGGAGGCTGCCGCCGCGGGGATCGAACGTTTCGTCTTCGTCACCGGCCGCAACAAGGGCGCGATCGAGGATCACTTCGATCATCAGCTTGAACTCAACGAGACCCTGCGCCAGCGCGGCCGGAAGGCAGAGCTGGCAAGCGTGACGGACATTGTGCGCGCCGCCGGCGAGATGCTGTTCGTGCGACAGCAACAGCCACTCGGCCTCGGCCACGCCGTCTGGTGTGCGCGGCATTTGGCCGGCAGCGAGCCGGTGGCCGTGCTGTTGGCAGACGATCTGATCCATGCCCCCACTCCCTGCCTGAAGCAGATGGTGGAACAGCATCGCCATACCGGCGGCAATCTGATCGCGCTTATGGATGTGCCGCGGGAGCAGACGAGCCGCTATGGCGTGATCAAGCCCGGGAAGCAATCCGGCGCGCTGACCGAGGTTACGGGCCTGGTCGAAAAGCCGAAGCCCGATGCGGCGCCCTCGACCCTGGCGGTAATCGGCCGCTATATTCTGTCGCCGGAAATCTTCCCGTTGCTGGCGCAGCAGCAAGCGGGCGCCGGCGGGGAGATTCAACTGACCGATGCCATGGCCAAACTGATCGGCACCGAGCCGTTCCACGGCTACCGGTTCGACGGGGAGCGTTTCGATTGCGGCGACAAGGCAGGATTCCTCGATGCCAATCTGGCATTCGCACTGGCGGACCCACAGCTCGGCGACCAGGCGCGCGTGATCCTCGAAAAGCACAGCGCGCGGCTGTCCTCTCGCGCCGCGAAAAGATAGGGACATAGACGATGCGTATCGCCATGGTGGGCACCGGCTATGTGGGTCTGGTTTCCGGCGCCTGCTTTTCCGAATTCGGCGTCAGCGTCGCCTGCGTCGACAAGGACGCCCAGCGGATCGAGCGGGTGCAGCAGGGCGAGATGCCGATCTATGAGCCTGGTCTCGAGGATCTTGTTGCGCGCAATCTTCGGGCAGGCCGGCTGAGTTTCACCACCGATCTGGCAGGCGCCGTGAAGGGCGCCGACGCGGTGTTTATCGCTGTCGGCACGCCGACGCGCCGCGGCGACGGCCATGCAGATCTCACCTATGTCTATGCCGCGGCCAAGGAGATTGCGGCGGTACTCAATGGCTATGCCGTCATCGTCATGAAGTCGACAGTGCCCGTCGGTACCGGGCGCGAGGTGGCGCGCATCATCCGCGAGGCCAATCCGCGTGCCGATGTGGACGTCATCTCCAATCCGGAGTTCCTGCGCGAAGGCTCGGCGATCAACGACTTCATGCGGCCAGACAGGGTGATCATCGGGGCGGAGAATGAACGGGCGCGGGAAGTCATGCGCCGCCTCTACCGGCCCCTCTACCTGATCGAACGGCCTATCGTGTTCACCACACTGGAGACAGCCGAGCTGACGAAGTACGCCGCCAACGCCTTCCTCGCCACCAAGATCTCCTTCATCAACGAGATGGCCGATCTCTGCGAGAAGGTCGGCGCTGATGTCCATGATCTGGCCCGCGGAATGGGGCTCGATGGCCGCATCGGCCGGCTGTTCCTCCATCCCGGTCCGGGCTTTGGCGGTTCCTGTTTCCCCAAAGACGCCCAGGCCCTGATCCGCACGGCCGAGCAGGCGGGAGCGCCGCTGCGGCTGGTCGAAACCATGCATGCGGTCAACGAAGCACGGAAACGGCGCATGGCCGATCGCATCGTCGCGCTTATGGGCGGGTCGGTGAAGGGCAAGACCATCGCCATGCTCGGCCTCACCTTCAAGCCGAACACCGACGATATGCGCGACAGCCCCAGCCTCTCCATCGTCGCGGTGCTGCAGGGCTCGGGCGCGCTAATCAAGGCCTTCGATCCCGCCGGCATGTCCGAGGCGAAGAAGCTCCTGCCTGATATCACCTATTGTGATGACGCCTATGGCGCCATCGACGGCGCCGACGCTGTTGTCATTGTCACGGAATGGAATGAGTTCCGCGTGCTCGATCTGCCGCGTGTGCGCAAGCTGATGCAGGCGCCGTTGATCATCGATCTTCGCAACATCTACAGTCCCGCAGAGATGGCGGGCGCGGGCTTCGCGTATCACAGCATCGGCCGCACCAGCCTGGCGCCGGCGGAACGGAAGGACGCGCTGTGACCAAGGCACATAAATTCAATCCCACGGTGCTGCGCGAATACGATATCCGCGGCACCGTCGGCAAGACCATCGGCCGCGACGACGCCTATGCCGTGGGACGCGGCTTCGGCAGCTTCGTTGCGCGTGGCGGCGGCAGGCAGGTATGCGTCGGCTATGACGGAAGACTGAGCTCGCCGGAATTGGAGGCCGCCGTGGTCGATGGTCTGCGTGATTGCGGACTGGATGTCTGGCGCGCCGGCCTCGGTCCGACGCCGCTGCTCTACTACAGCACGCTGAGCCAGGGCGCGGCCGGCGGCATCATGATCACCGGCTCCCACAATCCGCCGGACCAGAACGGCTTCAAGATGTTGCTGGGAAAGGCAGCCTTCTATGGCGAGTCGATCCAGGATCTGGGCCGCAAGACGGCCGTCGCGGATTACGCCACGGGTCCGCGCGGTGCTGTACTCGAGCGCCGGGTCTTTGATGCCTATGTGGAACGACTCGTTGCCGGGCTTACCGACAGTGGCCCTCCGCCCCGGCCATTGACCGTGGCCTGGGACGCGGGCAACGGCGCGGCAGGCGAAGCCATGGCGGCGCTGACCAAGCGCCTTCCGGGACGCCACTTCCTGCTGAACGAGAAGATCGATGGCCGCTTTCCGAGCCACCATCCTGATCCGACAGTCCCGGAAAACCTCCGTCAACTCGTGGACGCTGTTCGGGCCCACAAATGCGATTTCGGTGTAGCCTTCGATGGCGATGGCGACCGGGTGGGAGCGGTGGACGAGCATGGGCGGGTGATCTGGGCAGACCAGATGATGATCCTGTTCGCCCGCGAGGTCCTGCGGTCCCACCCCGGCGCGACGATCATCTCCGACGTCAAGGCCAGCCAGACGCTATTCGACGAGATTGCGCGCGCCGGTGGCAAGCCGCTGATGTGGAAGACGGGTCACTCGATCATCAAATCGAAAATGGCGGAAATGGCCTCGCCGCTGAGCGGAGAAATGAGCGGGCATATCTTCTTCGGCAAGCCGTTCTACGGCTACGATGATGCGCTGTATTGTGCGGTGCGGTTGATCGCTATCGTCGGGCGTTCGGATCAAACATTGGCGCAAATGCGGGATGGGCTCCCCGCAGTGGTCAACACACCGGAAGTGCGCTTTCCCTCCAGCGAAGAGCGCAAGTTCGCGGTGGTCGAGGAGGTGAAGCAGCGCCTGCAGGCCGCCGGCGCTGACGTCAACGACATCGACGGCGTGCGGGTGCGCACCAAGGACGGCTGGTGGCTGCTGCGGGCCTCGAATACCCAGGATGTGCTGGTGGCGCGCTGCGAGGCCGCGGATGAAGCGGGCCTGGCGCGGCTAAAGGCGGACGTCACCGCGGCGCTGAAAAGCGCCGGAGCAACTCCGCCGGATTGGTAGCCGGATTACTGCGCCTGGTTGAAGGCGATGGTGACGTTGGCCTTGAAGGCCATGCAGGGCATGCTCTGGTTCTGCAGTTCCGTGCAGGCCTTGCGCGCATCCTGCTCGCCGAGGCCGATCAGGCGGGCGCGGAACAGCTTGTTCCCGTCCTCGCCGGTGATCTCGTCCACGGCCACTCGCATGCCCTTCAGCAGCTTGGGCAGTTTCTCCGCCGCCGCTGCGGCGGCCTTCGCGGCCGGCTGTTCGGCGGTGAAGGCGCCGACCTGAATGCCCCAGGTGACCTTGCCGCTGTCTCCGGCCTTCGCCGGGACGGGGGCTTGCACCAGCAGGGCAACCTGCGTGGGCGCCGGTGCGGCCAGCGCTTCGGCGATAATGCCGCCGTCGCCTTCGGCTTCCGCCGTCGGCACGACCTGGGCCACGAGGCTGTCCAGCGACGCGGCGTTGGGGTTGTCGATTTCGTAAGCCGGCTTCACCGGCGGGATCATCGCGATGGACACGCCCAGATCGGACGGCGCCGGCTTCACTTCCTTATCGGCCGGGCGCTGGGCGCTCGGCAGCGAGGTGGCGACCGACATGGCGCCGGAATCGGCGAGCACAAAGCCCTCATCCAATAGGGACATCATCTGAGCATCGCGGCCGCGGGCGCTCTTGCCGCCGAGCACGATGCCGATCAGGCGATGGCCGTTGCGCGCCGCCGAGGTGGCGAGATTGTAGCCGGAGGCGCGGGTGTAGCCGGTCTTCAGGCCGTCGGCGCCCGGATAGTTCTTCAGCACGCGATTGTGCGTCTGATAGGTGCGGCCGTTGTACCGGAAGCTCTGGGTGTTGAAGAATTCATAGTAGTCGGGGAAACGCGACATCAGCGCCCGGGCCAGGATGGCCATGTCCCGCGCCGTCGTCAGCTGGCCGCTATCCGGCAGGCCGGAGGCATTCTTGAACACGGTCTGCTTCATGCCCAGCTGCTTGGCGGTCTTGGTCATCAGACGGGCGAATTTGTCCTCGCTGCCGCCGACCGCCTCGGCAATGGTGACGGCGACGTCGTTGGCGGACTGCACGACGATCGCCTGGATCGCCTTGCGCACGGTAATTGTCGCGCCGGCCTGCAACCGCAGATCCGTCGGCGGCTGATTCGCTGCCCGCTCCGATACCGGCAGATCGTCGTCGAGATCGAATCGCTTGCTCTCGATGGCCTCGAACAGCAAATACAGCGTCATCATCTTGGTCAGCGACGCTGGATAGGTCTGGGCGCGGGAGTTGCTCTCATAGAGCACTGTGCCGGTCTCGGCATCGACGACAATGGATGCGGATTTGGCCGCCGAAGCAGGCTGCGCGCCCGCCATCATCAGGGCGGAAAAAAGCCCTATGAATGACAAAACACCTACAAATGAATACGCCGCCTGGCGGCAATTCGCCTTAATTAGCATGACCTATAATAGCTCCCACCGGGCGGACTAGGTTAATAAAATGTAAAAAATTCTGGAATCACTGTCTATATAGCATATTCGGTTTTAATATCAGATTAACGACAATGGCCAATTGATGGCGATTGTGGCGAAATACTCCATTGTTATGGTTAATCGACCTATGAAGGCGGGCGTCTGGGGGCTTCTGGCGGCTCTAACCGCGCTCTTGGGATGCGCCTATGACGGCGGCATCGACAACCCGGTAGTCCGCAAGGTGGAGTGGTTCAGCTACCTGGACGGTGCTGACATACGCACCTATTGCGTCGAGGACGCCCCGGACCGCTACAGATTGGTGTACAATGCCCGCTACGATGAGCAACTCCGCAGCTATGAGTTGACCGCCGATGGCACCGGCGGGGCCGCCATGACCGCTCGCGCCATGCAGAAGCGGGGCGACCTTACTGAGATGACCCTCAATGACGTTCTCGCCCCCTGGCGCTGGGCGAAGGCCGAGCGGAACCTGTCGCCAGCCGAATTTCAGGCCTTCGGGAAGGTATTGGAGGCCGGTGGCATGTATGCCGGACCGCCTGATGGCCTCAGGCTCTGGTCCGGGGATTTCTACTGGGTGGCCAGCGGCTGCAAGGACGGGAAGTTCTATTATTCCGCCTGGCTCTATCCAGAACCGCCCTATGAACGGCTGAAATTCCCGGATTTCCTCTATGCCCGCGATACCACCGGCATCCCCGTCAATCCTCCCCGGCAGATGGTGGACCGGGAGAAATACCGCTCCAGCGGCCGTGGCGGCGACGACATGCAGACGAAATTCTGGCTACAGGTCGGCGAGAATGGCCTTGGCGGCGTTCCCAACCTGTAGTGACCGCCTTGTAACGCGTTCGTTACCGGCGACAAGTCAGAGTTACTCGCTGATGGGCCATAGGTTTGCAGAGGTGCGACGCAACAGGGGTCTTTGCGATGCTGCGTCCAATCCCATATCATTGAGGGAGTCGCCCCCCGATCGAAAGGACTCCGCTAAGGAACGATGAGCGACAAGGATCGCATCGGCCGCGATGATCGCGTCGGCACCGTCGTCAAGGCGCGGCCGAAGACGAAGAAGCCGTCGCTGTACAAGGTGTTGATGCTGAATGACGACTACACGCCCATGGAATTCGTCGTCCATGTTCTCGAACGCTTCTTCGGCAAGAACCGGGACGAGGCCACCCAGATCATGCTGCATGTGCATCGCCGGGGTGTCGGCATCTGCGGCGTCTTCACTTACGAAGTGGCGGAGACCAAGGTCACCCAGGTGATCGATTTCGCCCGCCGCCACCAGCACCCCCTGCAGTGCACGTTGGAAAAGGAATAACCCATGCTGTCCCCGCGCTTGGAGCAAACGCTGCACCGGGCCCTTGGCCTCGCCAACCAGCGCCGGCATGAATATGCCACGCTGGAGCATCTGCTGCTGGCGCTGACGGAGGACCAAGACGCGGTCGCCGTACTCCGTGCCTGCGGCGTCGATATCGAGCGCCTGCGCCGCGATCTCAGCGAGTATGTCGACAACCAGCTTTCCAGCCTGATCACCAGTGTCGCCGAGGCCAAGCCCACCGCCGGCCTGCAGCGGGTGCTGCAGCGCGCCGCCATCCATGTGCAATCCTCCGGCCGCGAAGAAGTAACGGGCGCGAATGTGCTGGTGGCGCTGTTTTCCGAGCGAGAGAGCCACGCGGTCTTCTTCCTGCAGGAGCAGGAGATGTCGCGGCTCGACGCCGTGAACTACATCAGCCACGGCATCGCCAAGACTCCCGGCCAGTCCGAAGCGCGGCGCGTCAGCGGCGCCGACCAGGACGCCAACGCGGAGAAGGTGGTGAAATCGGGTACCGAGGCGTTGGATTCCTATTGCGTGAACCTCAACAAGAAGGCCGCCAGCGGCAAGGTGGATCCGCTCATCGGGCGGGAGCAGGAGGTGGATCGCACGATCCAAATCCTTTGCCGCCGCTCCAAGAACAACCCGCTCTATGTCGGCGATCCCGGCGTCGGCAAGACCGCCATCGCCGAAGGCCTTGCGCGGCGTATCGTCCATGGCGAAGTGCCGGAGGTATTGAAAAACGCCGTCATTTACGCGCTCGACATGGGCGCGCTGCTGGCCGGCACGCGCTATCGCGGCGATTTCGAGGAGCGCTTGAAGGCCGTGCTCACCGAGCTGGAGCATCTGGAAGGCGCGGTGCTGTTCATCGACGAAATCCACACGGTGATCGGCGCCGGTGCCACAAGCGGAGGCGCCATGGACGCCTCAAATTTGCTGAAGCCCTCCTTGCAGAATGGGGCGCTTCGTTGCATCGGATCTACAACCTATAAGGAATACCGGAACTACTTCGAGAAGGATCGCGCCCTGGTGCGCCGCTTCCAGAAGATCGACGTCAACGAACCGTCGATCGAGGATGCGGTGAAGATCCTGCGCGGCCTGAAGCCCTACTACGAAAAGCATCACAAGGTGCGCTACACAGCCGAGGCGATTCGTTCGGCGGTGGAGCTGGCGGCGCGCTACATCAACGACCGCAAGCTGCCGGACAAGGCCATCGACGTGATCGACGAGGTGGGCGCGGCGCAGATGCTGCTGCCGGAAAGCAGGCGCAAGAAGACGATCACGGTCAAGGATGTGGAGGAGATCGTCTCCAAGATCGCCCGCATACCCGCGAAGAGCGTTTCCACCGACGATCGAACAGTGCTGATCAATCTGGAGCGCGATCTGAAGACGCTGGTATTTGGCCAGGACAAGGCCATCGACGCGCTGGCCAGCGCCATCAAGCTGGCACGCGCCGGCCTGCGCGAGCCGGAAAAGCCGATCGGAAGCTATCTCTTTGCCGGCCCCACGGGTGTCGGCAAGACCGAAGTGGCGCGGCAACTGGCGCGTAGTCTTGCGATCGAACTGATCCGCTTCGACATGTCCGAATATATGGAGCGGCACAGCGTCTCCCGCCTGATCGGCGCACCCCCGGGCTATGTCGGCTTCGACCAGGGTGGCCTCTTGACCGACTCGATCGACCAGCATCCCCATGCGGTGCTGTTGCTGGACGAGATCGAGAAAGCCCATCCCGACCTGTTCAACATCCTGCTGCAGGTGATGGACCACGGGAAGCTGACCGATCACAACGGCAAGACCATCGATTTCCGCAATGTCATCCTGATCATGACCACCAATGCCGGCGCCGCCGACATGGCCAAGCCCGCCATCGGCTTCAACCAGGAGGTGCGCGTTGGCGAAGACATGGAGGCGATCAACCGCCTGTTCACGCCGGAATTCCGCAACCGCCTGGACGCGATCATCAGCTTTGCCAGCCTCACGCCAGAAGTGGTGGGCCGCGTGGTCGACAAGTTCGTCATGCAGCTCGAAGCGCAGCTCGCCGACCGCCAGGTCACCATCGAGCTGACCGACGCTGCCCGCGAGTGGCTGGCCAAGAAAGGCTATGATCCCCTCTACGGCGCCCGCCCGCTCTCGCGCATCATCCAGGAGCACATCAAGAAGCCGCTGGCCGAGGAGCTGCTGTTCGGCAAGCTGGAGAAGGGTGGCGTGGTGCGCGTCGACGCCAAGGACGGCAAGCTGGACTTCAGCTTCCCCACCCCCCGCCTCCCGGCCCCCCGCGACGATGGCGGCAAGAAAGAGCCGGAGCTGGTGGAGCGGTAGGGGCGGGAACGCACTACTCAATCGATCTGAAGATTCTCATTCTCGCGCTGGCGAGGGGCCAGGGTAGCAGTGCGCGCACGGCTCGCGGCATTCAGTCACTCTGCCTCGCCGCCGTCGCCGTCCTTCCGGAACGGCGAGAACTGGCTTAGCCCCGCGATCTCTTGCTCCATGGCGGCGCGTTCCCGGCGGAGGAAATCCTTCACGGCGGCGGCAAAGCCGCTGTCGGCGATCCAGTGGGCGCTCCAGGTGGGTGTGGGCAGATAGCCTCGCTGGATCTTGTGCTCGCCCTGGGCGCCGGCTTCCACCCGCGCCAGCTTGTTCCTGATCGCGTAGTCGATGGCCTGGTAGTAGCAGGCCTCGAAATGTAGGAATTTGTATTCGCCCAGGCAGCCCCAGTGGCGGCCATAGATGGCGTCGCGACCGCGCAGGTTGAGCGCGCCCGCGACATACGCGCCGTCTTTTTCGGCGAGGATCAGCACGCAACTGTCGCTCATCGTCTCGCCCAGGCGGTGGAAGAAATCTCTGGTCAGATAGGGCCGGCCCCATTTGCGTCCGCCGGTATCCATGTAGAAGGCAAAGAAGGCATCCCAATGCGCGGCCTTGATGTCGGCGCCTTCCAACGTGTGCAAGACAACGCCACCGGCTGCGGCGTCGCGCCGCTCCCGCCGCATCTGCTTGCGCTTGCGCGAGGCGAGGGCGCCAAGAAAGTCGTCGAAGGTCTCGTAACCCTGGTTCGCCCAATGATACTGGCAGCCGAGGCGGAGCATCAGACCTGCGGCCTCCAGCGCCTGGGTATCTTCATCGCTTGCGAATGTGACATGCAGCGAGGACACGCCCGCGCGCCGCGCGATCTCCACCATCCCGCCGATCAATGCAGCGCGCAATTGCGGTCCATCGGCATTGGGCCGCACCAACAATCGCGGCCCCGGCACCGGCGTAAAGGGCACAGCCACCTGCAGTTTCGGATAGTAGCGGCCGCCGGCCTGCTCATAGGCCTGGGCCCAGCCATGGTCGAAGACGTACTCGCCCTGGGAATGGGTCTTGGCATAGAGCGGCGCCACGGCGAGAACTTCGCCGCCGGCATCTTCCAGGACCACATGGTGCGGCTGCCAGCCGGTGCGCGGCCCGACCGACTTGCTGTCCTCCAGTGCCCGCAGGAATGCATGGCTGACGAACGGATTGCCGTCGCCGGCACAGGCATCCCACGCCGCGGGCGCGATCTCGTCGATCGCGCGCAGACTGCGGATGGTGGCAGGCTCGCGGCCGTCGGGCATGGGAGAATCCGTCCGGTTGAGGTAATCTTCGTACTCTAACATGGCGCGGGGATGAGCGCGACATCCAGAAGGAACTCTTAGGGCATGCGTCTGCTTTTGATCGAAGACGAACCGGAGTTGTCGGCGCTGGTGAGCGGCAATTTGTCGCGGGAAGGGTTTGCCGTCGACACGGCGAAGTCCCTGGATGAAGCCGGCGCCGCAGTAAGATCGATGAGCTACGAGGCGATCCTGCTTGACCTGCGGTTGCCGGATGGCGACGGGCTAGGCGTGCTGAAGTCGTTGCGCGATCGCGGCGACAAGACGCCTGTCATTGTTCTGACTGCGCGTGATTCCGTTGCTGACCGGGTGCGCGGGCTAAACGCCGGCGCCGACGACTATCTGATCAAGCCGTTCGCCATCGAAGAACTTGTCGCCCGCATCAATGCCATCTTGCGCCGGCCAAATGATAATCTCGATCTTCGGTTGCGCCTGGCTAATCTGGAGTTCGACACCGCCCATCGAGCGGCGCTTGTCAACGGCCAGCCCTTGACATTGCCGCGACGCGAACTCGGTCTTCTCGAACTGTTGCTTCGCCGGGCCGGCCGGGTCGTTACTCGGGACACGCTGCAGGATGCTCTATACGGCGAAGGCGATGAGATTGAGTCGAATGCCGTGGACGCCAACCTCTCGCGCCTGCGCAAGCGCCTGT
>DATKFM010000283.1:0-5098 GCA_035544395.1 Verrucomicrobiia bacterium | reverse complement strand
TGGCCGGCGACGCCCGACTGATCGGCGATGGTGGCGCCCACGGCGCCGGCGTCGATGGTGCGCCAAATGGCTTCCGCCACGTCTTCAGGCGTGGCGCCGAAGCCGGACTCGAAATCGACGCTCAGCGGCACATCGATGCCGCTGCCGATGCCGGCGATGGCGTCCACGGTCTGACGCAGGGTGATGCAGCCTTGCCGCTCGACGACGCCGAGCGATTGGGCGATGCCGCTCCGGGTAGTGCCGACGGCCGGAAAGCCGGCGGCCTCGAGCATGCGGGCGCTCTTCGGGCTCCAGGCATCGGGCATCAGGAACATGCCCGGCACTTCGTGCAGGTCACGGAAGCGTCTGGCCATCGCGATCTGGTTGTCTGACATTGCCTCAAATCTCCGTCGATTTTGTTGCGGGCACCACATAAAAGGAACCCGCGGTTTCTCTGCGTTTCTGCGCCATCAGCAGTAACGCGAGAACCCTTTCGAAGAGATTGCTATCGGCCGTCCCGTGATAGGAATTGACACCCTATATTGCTATGTGTCGGAGAGGATCGCGGAGAACTGAATCGACAGGAGATCGTTGAATTCGGCCTCTTTTTCCACCGCGGAAATATGCGACGCTCCTTTGATCACGCGGAATTGCGCCTGCGGAATGCGGCCGGCGATGACCTTTCCCATTGCCGGCGTGGTGCCGAGATCCTGGTCCCCGGCGATCACCAGGGTCGGCGCGGTGATTTTTCGAAGGTGGTTTGCATAACCTAAGCTCTGGATCGCGCGGCCGCAGCCTATTAACCCTGCCGTCGGCGTGTTGCGGATCATTCCGGCGATCCATTCCATCACGGCCGGGTTGCCGCGGCGGTAGGGTTCGGTGAACCAGCGGCCGAGCGTCGACTGCACCTGGCTCTCCATGCCGCCCTTTTCCACCTGGGCGATGCGCTCGTCCCACATCTCCTTCGGCGGCGGCTCGCTGGTGGTGTTGGCCAGCACCAGGCCGCTGAGGCGGCTGCCGTGATTGATGCCCAGGCCCTGGCCGATCATGCCGCCGATGGAAATGCCGACAAAGGCCGCGCGTTCGATCTTCAGATGATCCAGCAGGCCGACAACGTCCTTCGCCAGCATGTCGAAATTGTAGGATCCCTGCGGCGCGGCGCTTTCTCCATGGCCGCGCATGTCATAGCGCAGGACGCGATACTTGGCGGCCAGCATTGGTACCTGGCCGCGCCACATCTCCATGGTGGTCGACAGTGAATGGGACAGGACGACGACGGGTGCGTTCTCCGGGCCATCCAGGCGGTACGCGATCTCCGTACCGTTGACCGGTGCTCTCATGCCTCCCCTCCTGCAGGGAAATTATTCCACCGTAACGCTCTTGGCCAGATTGCGCGGCTGGTCCACGTCGGTGCCTTTGGCCACCGCCGCATGATAGGCCAGCAGCTGCACCGGGATGGCATAGAGGATCGGCGCCACGAAGGGATCCACATGAGGCAGCTCCAGCTCCGCCCAGGGCTTCAGGTTGATGCGCTTCAGCCCCTGGGCGTCCGACAGCACGATCACCTTGCCGCCACGGGCGACCGCTTCCTGCAGATTGGACGCCGTCTTCTCGAAGACGTCGTCGCTGGGCGCGGCAACGATCACAGGCACGTTCTCGTCGATCAACGCGATCGGTCCGTGCTTCATTTCGCCGGCGGCGTAGCCCTCGGCATGGATGTAGGAAATCTCCTTGAGCTTCAGGGCACCTTCCAATGCGATCGGGTAGGACGAGCCGCGGCCGATGAACAGGACGTCCCGCGCCTCCGCGAGCTTCTGGGCGATGTCCCTAAGCTTGTCGTCATGATTGAGGATCTCCGCCGCCCGTGCCGGAACTTCCATCAGTGCCGCCGCCAGCTCCGCTTCGCGGTTGTCGCCGATGGCGCCGCGCGCCCGTGCCGCCCCAATCGCCAGGCAGGCGAGCACCGTCAATTGCGTGGTGAAGGCCTTGGTCGAGGCAACGCCGATCTCC
This sequence comes from Verrucomicrobiia bacterium, assembly GCA_035544395.1. Lineage (GTDB taxonomy): Bacteria > Pseudomonadota > Alphaproteobacteria > Dongiales > Dongiaceae > DATKFM01. The sequence continues at coordinate 3,109 of DATKFM010000283.1, read as the reverse complement.
GGCCCCGCCAGCGTCTGCAGCACTGCGTCTGATTCCCGGGCAATGGCGCTCTCGGGCGCGTTGACGATGGAGAGGATCTTCTGCCCTTCCTTCTTCGCGTAGCGCAGCGCCGCCAGGGTGTCGATCGTCTCGCCGGACTGGGACACCACCAGCGTCACGCCGTCCTTGGGCATCGGTGCGGCGCGGTAGCGGAACTCCGAGGCGATATCCACTTCCACCGGCAGCCGCGCCACCTGCTCGAACCAGTACTTCGCCACCATGCAGGCATAGTAGGAGGTGCCGCAGGCCAGCAGCGTCAGCCGCGATACCTTTGCCCAGTCGACCGGCAGATCGGGCAATTCGATCCGCCGCGCCAGGGGATTGATGAAGCTGTGCAGCGTGTCGCCGATTACCGCCGGCTGCTCGCTGATTTCCTTCAGCATGAAGTGGCGGTAGTTGCCCTTGCCAATCAGGGCGCCCGACAGCGCGGTTTGCCGGATCTCCCGCTGCACTTCCTTGCCGTTGTTGAAGATGCGCGCGCCCGTGGGCGATACGACCGTCCAGTCGTCTTCTTCAAGATAGCAGATGCGCTGGGTCAGCGGCGCCAGCGCCAGGGCATCGGTGCCCAGATACATCTCGCCGTTGCCATAGCCGATGGCCAGCGGACTGCCGCGCCGCGCCCCGATCATCAGGTCGTGACGGCCGGCGAAGATCACCGCCAGCGAGAAGGCGCCATGCAGCCGCTCCATGGCCAGCGCCATCGCCTGTTCCGGAGTTTTCTGCTCCTCCAGATAGCGGGTCAGCAGATGGGGCACGACTTCACTGTCTGTCTCCGTTTCGAACTTGTGCCCCAGCTTGATCAGGTCCTGCCGCAGCTCGGAAAAATTCTCGATGATGCCGTTATGCACCACGGCCACGCGATCGGTGGCGTGGGGATGCGCGTTGACCTCATTGGGGCGGCCATGGGTGGCCCAGCGCGTATGGCCGATACCGATGGTGCCCGGCAGCGGCTGGCGGGCGAGCAGCGCGGCCAGGTTGGTCAGTTTGCCCTCGGCGCGGCGGCGATCGATATGGCCATTCACCAGCGTCGCAATCCCGGCGGAATCGTAGCCGCGATATTCCAGCCGCTTCAGCCCGTCCAGCAGCAGGGGTGCCGCGTCGGACTTGCCGATGATGCCGATGATTCCGCACATGAGAACCCCCTTCGCCTATCGCTTGCCCTTCTTGGCGGCCGAATGCGGCTTTTTGGCGGATGCGGCTGGTTTATGCGCGGCCGGTTTCGCCTTCGACTTTGCGTTACCGCCGCGAGACTTCGCCGGCTTTGATAGTGTCATGCGCTGCGGCGCTTGCACCGTCACCACCGGCTTCACCTTCGGCGCGACGGCCTTCTGCGGTTGACGGCTTACTACCGTTCCATCGGCCTTGCGCACGGTCACGGTGATTGGCGATTTCGCCCTGCCGTTTGTTTTCGGCCGCGCCGCCGCCAAACCTTTCTTGTAGTCACGGAACTTCGCCGCCCAGCCGGGCCGTTCCGTCTGCTCAACGCGCGCCACCGCCAGGGCATCGGCGGCGACATCGCGGGTGATGACGCTGCCGGCGCCAACGATGGCGCCGTCGCCCACTTTCACCGGCGCCCGCAGCACCACGTTGGAGCCGATCGACACGCCGGCGCCGACCTCCGTGTGATACTTGCCGAAGCCGTCATAGTTGGCGGTGATGGTGCCGGCGCCGATATTGCTGGCGGCGCCGATCGCGGCATCGCCGAGATAGGTGAGATGATTGGCCTTCGCGCCCTTGCCCACCCGCGCATTCTTGGTCTCGACGAAATTGCCGATATGGGCGTTCTCGCCGATGGCACTGCCCGGCCGCAGGCGTGCGTAAGGGCCGATGCGCGCGCCCTTCTCGATCTTCGCCCCTTCGATATGACAGAAAGCCTTGATCTCCACGCCGTCGCCCACCGTGACGCCGGGGCCGAAGACCACTTGGGGCTCAATCACCACGTCGTGGCCCAGCTTGGTGTCCCAGGACAGGAACACGCTGCCGGGATCGGTCAGGGTCGCGCCGTTGGCCATCGCCGCCAGCCGCAGCCGCTCCTGCATCACCGCTTCGGCGACCGCCAGCTCAGCGCGGCTGTTTATGCCCAGCAGCTCGTCCGCCGGCGCCTCCACCACGGCGCAGGAGGCGCCGTCGGCGCGCGCCACGGCCACGATATCGGTGAGATAGAATTCCTTCTTCGGATTGTCATTGCCGATCCGGTCGATCAGCGCGAACAGCACACGCCCGTCGATCGCCATGACGCCGGAATTGCAAAGGCGGATCGCCCGCTGCGCCGGAGTCGCCACAACATACTCCACGATCGCCTCGAGCTTGCCGTCGCCGCTGGTGATCAGACGGCCATACTCCGCGGGATCGCCGGGCCGGAAGCCCAGCACCGCCACCGCCGGCTTGTCGGCCGCGCGGCGCCGCTCCAGCAGCCGCCGGATCGTCGCCGTGGTGATGAACGGGCAATCGCCGAAGAGGACCAGCACATCGCCGGTGAAGCCACCGAGAAGTGGCCGGGCGCAGAGCGTCGCGTGGGCGGTGCCCCGCTGCTCGGCTTGGATCACGGTCTTGTGGGGCGCCACGACCTTGGCGACGCTGTCCATGCCGGGAGCGATCACCACCGCGACGGGATCGCAAGCCAACGGCGCCAGATTCGCGAGCAGGTGCTCGATCATCGGCCGCCCGGCGATGCGGTGCATCACCTTCGGCAGTTCGGACTTCATGCGGATACCCTTGCCGGCGGCAAGGACGATGGCGGCGGCGCGGTTGTCTGTCATCGGATGGCAGGAATCACGGTTTTCATCTGATAGGGGCGGCAAAATGCCATAGCGTCAGCATGTTACCAAGAGTGGATTTGGCCACGGCGCCGCCGTGGCTGCAATCCGGCGACTTGTTGATTTTCCGCAGGGTGGCAGGCACTTTCCCCTCGCCTTTCCGCCGCCCCGGCCTCATCTAGGGAATCCATGCCACCCCGCCGCAACGCCCTGGTCTTCGATCTCGACGGCACGCTGTTCGACACCGCGCCCGATCTGCATCGCTGCATGAATTCCGTCCTGGCCGAGCAGGGCCGCCGCGCCGTGCCGCTGGA
>DATKFM010000282.1:0-34308 GCA_035544395.1 Verrucomicrobiia bacterium | reverse complement strand
CCGCGGGTCAGCAGCGCAGCGCGGGCGTTGTCGCCCAGCTTGCGGCCCATGGCGATGCCGCAGGCGATGGCCAGCACGTTCTTCACCGAGCCGCCCACCTCCGCGCCGACGGGATCGGCGGAGAGATAGGGCCGGAACGCCGGCGTGCCCAGCGCCTGCAGGAGATCGCGGCCGAGACTTGATTCGGTCGCTGCCAGCGTAACCGCCGTCGGCAGACCCTTCGCCACCTCGGCGGCGAAGGTGGGACCAGACAGCACGGCGATGGCCGCGCGCGGCAGCGCTTCCGCCGCCACTTCCGTCATCAGCTTGCCGCTGCCCTGCTCGAATCCCTTGCAGCAGAGCACGACCGGCACACCATCGCGCAGATGTGAAACGGCCCGCGCCGCGACATCCCGCAGATGCTGCGCCGGCGTCACCCAGAGAACGGCATCGGCGTTGCGCAACGCCGCGAGATCGCCGGTCGCGCGGATGCCAGCATCAAGCGTGATATCGTGCAGGTAGGTCTTGTTGCTGTGCCTGTCATTGATCTCCGCCGCGATTTCAGGCGAACGCGCCCAGATCGTGACCTCGCGCCCGGCGCGCCGCGCGACGGTCGCCAGCGCGGTGCCCCAGGCGCCGGCGCCGACGATGGCGATGCGATTCAAATCCGCCATCTACGCCTTCACCCCCGCGCCGATCGCCTTCGGCGCCGTGGGGTCCAGTGGCCAGCGGGGCCGCGGGGCGAAGTCGAAGCCGTCGGTCAGCCCTTTGCGGAAACGCTCGACGCCGGCCCAAGCGATCATGGCGGCATTGTCGGTGCAGAGCTTCGGCGGCGGCGCGATCAGCCGCAGGCCGGTTTCGGCGCAGAGTGACTTGAGCGATTCGCGGATTGCGCCGTTTGCGGCCACACCGCCGGCGACTACCAGCGTGTTGATCTGCGGGTGCCGGGCACAGGCCAGCGAGATGGCGTTGCGCGTGCGGTCGGCGAGGCAGTCGGCGATGGCGGATTGCAGCGCCGCGGCCAGATTGGCGCGGTCCTGGTCGCCAAGGTGAGCGGGATCGTTCGCCAGATCCAGCACTCGATGGCGCAACGCCGTCTTCAAACCGGAGAAGGAAAAATCACAGCCCTCGCGGCCGAGCATGGGTCGGGGCAGATCGAACCGCCTGCCATTGCCCGCCCGCGCCGCCGCCTCCACCGCCGGACCGCCGGGGAATCCCAGCCCCAGCAGCTTGGCGCCCTTGTCGAAGGCCTCGCCCGCCGCGTCGTCGACGGTGGTGCCGAGCCTGCGATAGCGGCCCACATCCTCGACGATCAGCAACTGGCAATGGCCGCCGGAGACCAGCAGCAGCAGATAGGGAAAGGCGATGTCGTCGGTCAGCCGCGCCGTCAGCGCATGGCCCTCCAGGTGATTGACGGCGATGAAGGGCTTGTTGTGGACGGCGGCGATAGCCTTGCCGGTCATGACGCCAACGATGACGCCGCCGATCAGGCCGGGACCGCCGGTCGCGGCGATGGCGTCCAAGGCGCCGAACTCGAGCCCGGCCGCCTTCATGGTCTCGGCGATCAGCCTGTCCAGGTGATCCAGATGGCTGCGGGCGGCGATCTCCGGCACCACGCCGCCATAGGGCCGGTGCTCGGCAAGCTGGGACAGCACGCGCTCGGCCACGATCTGCCGGTCGCCGCCGACAATGGCTGCCGCCGTCTCGTCGCAGCTGGTTTCAATGCCGAGGATAAGGGGGTAGGTCATGGCTGGCGCAATCTAAGGCCTTGGAATGACAATGACCATTCCCTGAACCGGGCCGGGTGCCCTTGCGCGCCGCCGCCGGGCAGCCTAAACCGGACCCATGGGCGATTTACCCTATTCCAGCAAGCAGCCGCTGCGCATCGGCACCCGCGGCAGCCCGCTGGCGCTGGCCCAGGCGGAGGAATTGAAGCGGCGGCTGGGCGAGGCCCACCCGGCCCTGCGCAAGCCTGGCGCTGTCGCGATCACGGTCATCAAGACCACCGGCGACAAGGTGCAGGATCGCAAGCTGATGGAAATCGGCGGCAAGGGCCTGTTCACCAAGGAGATCGAGGAGGCGCTGCTGGAGGGAACCGTCGATTGCGCCATCCATTCGGCCAAGGACATGGAGACCTGGCTGCCCGAGGGGCTGATCATCGGCTGCATCCTGCCGCGGGAGGATCCGCGCGATGTGCTGTTCGCCAAGAAGGCGAAGAGCATCTCGGAATTGCCCAAGGGTGCCGTGGTCGGCACTTCGTCGCTGCGGCGCCAGGCGCAACTGCTGGCGCGGCGGCCGGATCTCAAGGTGGTTTCCCTGCGCGGCAATGTGCAAACGCGCTTGGCCAAGCTGGCGGCCGGCGAGGTGGATGCGACGCTGTTGGCGCTGGCCGGGTTGAAGCGCCTGGGCCTGGCGGAGAAGGCCAAGGCGGTGCTGTCCACCGACGAGATGCTGCCGGCGGTGGCCCAGGGCGCGCTGGCGGTCGAGATCCGCGCCGACAACCAGGATATCCAGGCGGTGCTGGCGCCGTTGAACGACGCGGTGAGCGAGCAGCAGGTGACGGCGGAGCGCGCCTGCCTGGCAGAGCTGGACGGCTCTTGCCACACGCCGATCGCCGCGCTGGCGGAACCGAAGAGCGACGGCGCGACCTTCCGCCTCAGGGCCTTGATCGCTCTGCCCGACGGCAGCAAGGTCCATGACTGCGACTGGCTCGGCTCGGCGGAAAATCCCCAGGCGCTGGGCAAGGCCGTGGGCGCGGCGCTCAAGGGTGCCGCCGATCCATCTTTCTTCAAAGCGATGACAACATGACGCTGCGCGCATTGATCACCCGGCCGGAAGAGGATGCGGCGCCGCTGGCGGCGGCGCTGATCCAGCGAGGCATCGAAACCTCGATCGAATCGCTGCTGTCGATCCGCACGCTGCCGGAAGCTGAGATCGATCTTGGCGGTGTGCAGGCGCTGCTGTTCACCAGCGCGAATGGCGTGCGCGCTTTCGCAGAATTGGCGGCGGCGAAGGGACTCGCCGCCTGGCGCGAACTGCCGGTGCTGGCTGTCGGCGACGCCACCGCGCGCACCGCCCGGTCCGCCGGCTTTACGGAAGTGGAAAGCGCCGCCGGCAATGTGGAATCGCTGGCGGAACTGGCGGCCACGAAACTCGATCCGCAGAAAGGGCCGCTGTTTCACGGGGCGGGCAGCGCCGTGGCCGGCGATCTCGCGGGGATATTGAGCGGGCGCGGCTTCGAGCTTCGCCGCAGCATGATATATGAGGCGCGGCCGGCGGATTCGCTGTCGCCGGCGACGATCGAGGCGCTGGAGAGCGGCGGCTTCGACCTCATGCTGTTCTTCTCGCCGCGCACCGCCGCGACTTTTGCGACGCTGACTCAGGCGGCCGGCGACAAGGCGGTGGAAGGCTGCCGCCGCGCGGCGGCGCTGTGCCTCAGTCCGGCAGTGGCCAATGTGCTGGGCGCGCTGCCGTTCCGTTCGATGGAGAGCGCCGATCATCCGGATCTGCCCTCGATGCTGCAGCTGGTGGAGAAAATGGCGGGAACAGGCAGCGAGTCGCCGAATCCGGAGCCGGAGAAGATCATCGACGTGACGCCGTCGGCGGCAGCGCCGCCGGCCTGGGTGCCGCCGGCGAAGACCCGCGCGCCCTGGCTCGCCACCGTGGCGGCTGCGGCGATCGCCGCGGCCATCGTTGCGGCCATCGTCAGCGTATTGCTGCGGCCCGAAGCGGCGACAACATCGGCCGGCGTCAGCGCGGCGGTCGAGGAACGGCTGACGGCAGCGGAGAAATCTTCGGCCGATCTCGCGGCGCGCTTGTCGGCGGCGGAAGATGCAAGCGCCGCGGTGAAGGACGAACTGACAAAGCTGGCCGCTGACCTGGCGACGCTGCGCACGGACATGACCAGCCTCGCGACGGGCACCGGCGATGACGGCGTTGCGGTGTCGCAACTGACCGCGCTTACCGATCGGCTGGCGGCGGCTGAAGAGAAGCTAAAGACTCTGTCGGCACCCGCGGCCGATGGCGGCATCGAGGGCGATACGGCGGTGCGCCTCTCGGCCGAGAACATCCAGATGAAGAGCGACCTGCAGGCGCTGCGCGAGTCGCTGGCGCAGGCCACCGCGGCCAACGGCCAGCTCACCTCGCGCCTTGGCGAGCTGGAAAATAATGTGCGGGACAGCCGCGCCGCCGGCGCCCAGGCCGCGCTGGTGCTGGCCGTTGCCAATCTGACCCAGACGATGGCGACCTCGGATCCTTTCGCCGCACCGCTGGCGGCGCTCAAGGACGTTGCCGCCGGCGACAGCGCTCTGGCGCAGAAAGTGGACGGCGCGGCGATGGCGGTTGCCGGCTTCGGCGACAAGGGCGTGCCGACGACGGCGATGCTCGCCGCGTCATTTCCCGCGGTCGCCGATGCCGTGGCGCGCGCCGCGCAGAAAACGGAAACCGCCGATGGCGCCGCCGCCGATGACGGCTTCCTCAGCAAAACATGGCGCAAGATCAGCGATGGTGTATCCGACGCCGTCACCGTGCGGCCCGAAGGCGAGGTGGAGGGCGACGGTCCGCTCGAACGGCTGGCGCGGGCGGAAGCGCGCCTCGCCGAATTCAAGCTGGCCGACGCAGTCGCCGAGCTCGATGGTCTGAGCGGCGCGCCGCGGGATGCCGCCGCCGCCTGGCTCGATCAGGCGAAAGCGCGGCTGGCAACCGACAAGGCGATCGAGGAACTCCAGGCGCTGGCGCTGGGACAGCTCGCGGCGCCCGCGGCAAACGGCGCCGGCGGCTGACGGTATCGCCGATGCGGCGCGCCCTGCTACTCCTGATCCTCCTCGGGCTGCTGTTTGCGGCAATCTGGCTGTTCAAGACCCAGCCGGGCGCGGTGACGCTGCACTGGTTCGATCATCGCATCGACACCAGCATGGGCGTGCTGGCGGCGCTGCTGTTCCTGGTTATCGCCACGGCGATCTTCCTCAATTGGATCTGGCGGACGGTGGTCGGCGCACCCAGCGACTATGCGCGTTACCGTCATGAGCGGCGCCGGGTGAAGGCCTATCAGGCGCTGACCCACGGCTTTGCCGCGATCGCGACCGGCGATGCGGCGGAGGCCAAGCGCCGCGCGAAGCAGGCGGGGGCGCTGCTGAAGGACGCGCCGCTGGCGCGCCTGCTGCAGGCGCAGACGGCGGAGCTGGAAGGCGACCGCCGCAGCTCGGCCCGCCATCTGCAGGCGCTGCTGTCGAGTCCGGAGACTTCGTTCCTGGCGCTGCGCGGCCTGTTCCACCAGGCGATGGCCGACGGCAAGGAGAACGAGGCGCTGCGTCTGGCGCGGCAGGCGGTGACGGAACGGCCGGGCACCTCCTGGGCGGTATCGGCGCTGCTGGACCTGGAACTCAAGCGCGGCGATATCGCGGCGGCGGAGAAGGCGCTGGACAACGCCGAGCGCGCGCGCCTGATCGAAACCGCGCGGGCCAAGCGCATCCGCGCCGTGCTGCTGACCGAACGGGCGCGGCAGGCCCCGGCGGATGAACTCAGCGGCGCCATCGACCGGCTGCGCCAGGCAACAAAGCTGGCGCCCGACTTGGTGCCGGCGCGGGTGCTGTTGGCGCGGGCTTTGCTGCAGGCCGGCCGTACTAAAGAAGCCTACAAGCTGGCGGCTCAGGGATGGGGCGAGGCGCCCCACCCGGATCTGGCAGCGGCATTGCTGGCCATGGATAGCTCAGACTCGCCGATTTCGCGGCTCAAGCGGGTGGAGAAGCTGGTGGCCACGGCGCCGGCCCATCTGGAAAGCCGGCTACTGCTGGCCGAGGCCAATCTGGCGGCCGAACTCTGGGGCCCGGCGCGAGCGCAGCTTGAAGAGGCCCGGACGGCGCTGGGCAATGGCGTGCATCCGCCCCGCCGGCTGGCGCGGCTCATGGCCCGGCTGGAGGAGTCCGAGGGCAAGGACCCGTCGGCGGCCCATCGTTGGCTGCTGCTGGCGGCCGAGGCGGCGCCGGAGCATGGCTGGCTGTGCAGCGCCTGCGGCGCGCCGTCGGCGATGTGGAGCGCCAATTGCAGCCATTGCCGCAGCTTCGACTCCCTGCGCTGGCGGGCGGTGACCCAGGATGTGCTGGAGCTGCTGCCGGCCGCCGCGGCGCCGGCCGAGCCGGCCGGCGGCGACACCCCGGCCTTGCCGCGGCCCGGCGACAGCGGCCAGCGGACGCCCTTGGGCCCGCCAGGGGCCGAGGCCGCGCCGGTTGACGCCGCGCGCCGCGTGAATTAGCGTGCCGCCGCCCTCAAGTCCCCGGGTTCCTTAACAATTCAGGACCCATAATGCAGGGAACGCCGCAGTAGCTCAGCTGGTAGAGCAACGCATTCGTAATGCGTGGGTCGGGGGTTCGAGTCCCTCCTGCGGCACCAGTTTTCCGGCAAATCCCCGAGCTGCCCCAATTCCCATAATTGTCTCTGCGCCACGTCGATGGCGCGGAATAAAGCTCGCGGCCGCCCGTTGTTGGGTCGAGGATGCCGCTGGCCCCGGGCCGGGCGGACCGGCCCCCGGGAGATCAGCATTTGAGCCAGCAGGTGAAGGCGGAAATGGTCAGCCTCCTGCCGCGCTTGCGGCGGTTCGCCTATGGCCTGACCGGCTCCCTGGATGAGGGCGACGACCTGACGCAGGCCGCCTGCGAGAAGGCGCTGCGCAGCCTGGCGCAATTCACGCCCGGCACGCGGCTGGATAGCTGGATGTACCGCATAGCGCAGAATCTCTGGATCGACCGCCGGCGCAGCCAGCAGGTGCAGCGCGAGCAGAGCGTGGACCCGGCGGATCTGGAAGGATTGGCGACCGTGGACGCGGCGCGGGAGATGGACCGGCGGCTGGATCTCGCGGATGTGCGGCGCGAGGTGGCCTTGCTGCCCGAAGATCAGCGGGCGGTGCTGCTGCTGGTCTCGGTGGAAGGTTTCGGCTACCGGCAGGCGGCGGAAATTCTTGAAATTCCCATCGGCACTGTCATGAGCCGCCTGGCCCGGGCCCGCCTGGCACTGGGCCGCGCGCTCTCAGGCGCAACAAAGGAGCTGCCGGAAACGGCGAGGACGAAGCCATGATGAACCAACAGCCACGAACATGGGCCGAAAGTCTGCTGGTCGCTTATGTCGACGGCCAGCTGGACGCAGCGCAAACGCAGGCGGTGGAAGAGGCGCTGCGCGGCGATGCGGAGGCCCGCGCCATCGTTGGCGTGCTGCGGGCCAGTAGCGCAGCGGTGAAGCCGGCCTATGACGAGGCGCTGCAACGGCCGCTGCCGGCAGGCTTGCGCGATCTCTTCGCGGATGTGCCGGCGGATATGACGACGCCCACTGCAGAAGTTATCGCTTTCCGTCCGCGCCGCGCGGCAATTCAGCGGCTGCTGCCGTTGGCCGCCTCGATTGCCGCGCTGCTGATCGGTTTCGGCGCCGGCTATGCCATGTTCGGTGACCGCGGTACATTCACGCCGGCCGGCGAAGATCCGCAAGGCGAAATGTATCTCGCGGCGTTGCAGCGGGCCTTGAATTCGCCCGACATTGGCATCGGCCAGGATTACGCCGACGAGGCAGCCGGCCTCAGCGGCAAGGTCACTGTGGTTGGCCCGGTCGCGACGGCCCATCTCGGCGATTGCCGCGAGTTCCGTCACGATGCCGTCAGCAGCACCAGCGCGGCGACGAGTTTCGGCATCGCCTGCCCCGGCGCGGGCGGGAGCTGGGTGGTCGAGATCGAAGATCCCACCGGCGAGTAGATGGCGACATTGGAAATGCCGCTTCAACGGCCGTCGCCGGATATATCGAAGCTGCGGCTCTTTCTCATAGCCGCGGCGCTCGCGATCGCCGCCCTCTTTGCGGCGGCGATTCTGGCTGGCGCCGTTCAGGCCGATGGTGGTGGTGGCGACGGCGGTCATGGCGGCGATGATGGCGGCAACAGTGGTCGCGGCAGCGACAGCTCCGGCTCCGGCAGTTCGGGTCCGGGCAGCGGTGACAGTGAGTCCGAGGGCAATAGCGGCCCCGGCCCGAACAGCGGCCCTGGTTCGGGCGATGATGACGGGGAGTCGGAGGAAGGCGAAGACCACGGCGTCGCCGGCAAAGGCGGCAGCGGCAATCGCGGCGGCGATCACTTCGTGCAGGGCGAGATCGTCGTCGCCGATGTGGATGCGGCCGAATTGAGCGTGATCCGCGGCTATGGGTTCCGCGTGCTGGAGGAAACCCGGCTCGAAGCGCTCGGCCTGACCATCCTGCGCCTCGCGGTGCCCTCAGGCTGGCCGGAGGACCGGGCGCGCAAGCAGATCACCGCGGCGCTGCCCGGCGTCATCGTCGATGTGAACTCCCTCTACGCCATGCAAGGGCAGGCGACGTTGCCGCCGCCAGGTTATGGCCAGCAGATGATCGGCTGGCGCTATACCGGGCCGGGCTGCGGCCGCGGCATGAAGATCGGCATGCTGGACACCGCGATCGAGCAGTCCTTGGCGGAATTCTCCGGCGCGCAGTTGATGCAGCAGAGCTTGGCGCAGAATGCCGCGCCATCGCCCCATGGCACAGCGATCGCCGCGATTTTCGTCGGGCAGCCTGCAACAAGTTTCGTGTCGGGTCTGGTTCCCGAAGCGGAACTCAGCGTCGCCGCCGTCTTCGCCGCCGATGCGGATGACAGGCTGAGCGCGGATGCTATTGCCCTGGTCGGCGGGCTCGACTGGCTGGCAAAACGCAAGGTCGAAATCGTGAATATGAGCCTGTCGGGCGAACCGAATGCGCTGGTGGAACTCGCCATCCGCCGTTTGAGCGCGCGCGGCATGCTGTTCGTCGCCGCCGTCGGTAATGGCGGTGCGTCGTCAGCGCCGGGATTTCCGGCGTCTCTGCCGGATGTCATCGGCGTCACCGCTGTCGACAGCGGCGGTCAGCTCTACAAGAACGCGCCCCGCGGCGGCGAAGTCGATTTTGCCGCACCGGGCGTGCGCATCTGGGGGCCAAGCAGCGACAGCAAGGCCGGCCGCTACTTCAGCGGCACTTCCTTCGCCGCGCCGTTTGTGACGGCCGCAATCGCGCTTGCGATGCAGGACGGGCCGCGCGATGCGCAATCGCTTGTGAAACTGCTTGGCCATGCTGCGCTGGACATGGGCGCCGCCGGCAAGGATCCGGCCTTCGGCTGGGGGCTGATTGCCGCACCTTCGGCTTGCGGCCTCCGCAACCGCGCAAGTTAACGCCGCACTTGTCTCCTCACATCAAGATAGTTGTCATCTCAAGGCGGGAATAAGCGTCGGGGTGTCTCGTTGTCGGGGTGAAGTGTTTTTCATCTTCTTCACCCATACAAGGATACCCAAGCTATGCCCCGAGATTCTGCAAACAAGCACACCTCCGATCGCGGCAGCCGCGCGATCCCGCGCCGGCTCACCCTGTTGGCCGGCTTCAGCGCAGTGGCGCTGCTGGCGGCGGCGCCGGTCGCCATCGATGCGAACAGCCTGAGCCTGGCGGCGAAATCCGCCCTCGCCCATAGCGGCAGCGGTGATGGCGGCAACAGCGGTTCCGGCAGTGGAAATAGCGGCCATGGCAGCGGCGACGATGGCAACGGCGATGACGGCGGCAATAGCGGTCCGGGCAGCGGCGACGATGGCAATGGCGATGACGGCGACAACAGTGGCCCCGGCAGCGGCGATGATGGCGCTGGCCATGATGACGACGACGATGATGATGACGGCGATCACGGGCCGGATCACGACGACGACGACGATGATGACGACAACGACAACAGCCCGGATGACGACGGCACGCCAGATCAGGGTCCGGGCGATGTTCCGCCGAACCAGGACGACGATGATGGCACGCCAGACCAAGGGCCGGGCGATGACGTTCCGATTCCGGGCGATGATGACGGCACGCCCGATCAGGGCAGCGGCGATCTCTGATCGATTTCTAGAAGGACTGGAATTGGAAGAGGGGGCGCTGCGGCGCCCCCTCTCTTTATCTATTTTGCCAGTCGATCGGGTCTTACCAGTCGATCGAGGGACTGCCCGGATTTATCTGGGTGTAGACGGCGTCGCAGATCTTCTCCAAATCCTCGCGCGGCAGCTCGGACGTCAGCGCGTAGGTGAAATGGGCATCGCGCCAATAGAAGATCGACAGGCCGTCTTCCTGCACATAGCGGAATGAGCTGTCGGAATTCGCATCGCCGGTGAAATAGAGCGTCGCCCGATTGCCGGAGCTGTTCTGGTACATGAGCTGGGCCGCGACGCCATTGCCGGCAGGCAACAGCCGCCCGCCCAGGAACTCATACCCGATCTTGCGAAGATCGGGGATCGACACATTGCTCTGCAGCCGCTTGGACAGCCATTTCTGCAGATGCGCTTCTTGCTCCGCGGGAACTTCCACGGCGTGAACCGCTTCCGACACGAAGGTCAGATGGGCCTGCGCCGCCCGGTCGGCAAAAGCCAGAACCGGCAATTCCTGCGACGCCGTGTACTGGCGAGCGAACCAGCCGCTGCCAACGCCGACTGCCAGCAGGACCGCGGCGGCCACGGCCTGCAAGGGCCAGCTCCGCTTGCGGACATAGCCGGCGGCGAGCAGGCGGCCCGGCACCGGCTCCTTGAGCACGGGATCGAACATGCCGTGCAGATCGTTATTGAGCCGGCGGTAGAAGGCGACACGCGAGGCATCCGCGGGCGAGACCTCCAGGTGGGCGCTCACCTCGTCGCCCCGCAACTCCGGCAGTTGGCCGTCGGCCAGCGCGTGCAGGTCGTCGTCGGAAATCGGTGTGCCGCTGCTCATTTCACTCTCCGCAGCGCCGGGCTGGCGTCATTGGCCAGCACCTGGCGCAGCCGCTCGCGGCCGCGATGCAGCCGCGACATGACGGTGCCGATGGGCACGCCGAGAACTTCGGCGGTTTCGGCGTAGCTGAATTCCTCCAGGCCGACCAGCAGCACCACCGAGCGCTGCTCGTCCGGCAGGGTGGCCAGCGCCGCGGCCAGACCGGCGACGGCCAGCCCCTCTTCCTGGGTGGGCGGCGCCACGGCCGAAATCTCTTCGTTATCCAGCGCAGCGATCAAGGGGCTGCGCGCGGCGCGTCGGCGGGTGTTGGCATGGATGTTGTGCATAATCGTGAATAACCAGCCGCGCAGGTTTCCGTCTTGCCACAAATGGGAGCGGCTCAGAGCCCGTTCGAGGCAGTCCTGGACCAGATCGTCGGCATGGACCCGATTTCCCACCAGCGCCATGGCATAGCGGCGCAAATGGGGAATCTGTTCCGTCACCCGGCGGGCGAAACTGTCGATGGCAACCTCCCGATATCGGCGGCCGGCAAATCGTAGAAGTCCAGAGGACCCGATTCAACCGGCGCGTCAGGCTACTTGATGCCCAGGATCGCCTTTGCCTGCTTCAGTGCCGTCAGCGACTCGTTCGTCTTGCCGGCATCGCACATATCCTCTCCCTGATCGCGCAGCTTTTCCGCTTCCATTACCTTCTCGGCGGTCAGCTTTGGGCTAGCCGCCAGGGCTGCGTCGACCTTGGTGAGCTCGGCGGCGCACTCCTCCGCCAGGGCCGGTGTTGCCGCGATAAGAGCGATCGCTACGGCAAGCATGAAACGAGTCATCGGTCAGTACTCCTCGGTTGCATACAGATGTCTCCTGTCTGCTCCCACCAGCATTAACAGCCGCCGGGGCAGCTTATTCCGCCGGTTGGGGCGTGGCCGGCTCCGCCGCGGCGGCCATTGTGGGACGGCGCCAGCGGGTCAGCAAGATATAGGCGACGGGCACCACGAACAGGGTAAATACAGTGCCAAAAGTTAACCCGCCGACGATCACCTGGCCGATCTGGCGGCGGCTTTCGGCGCCGGCCCCGGTGGCTACGGCAAGGGGGATGGCGCCCAGGACCATCGCACCGGTGGTCATGAGGATGGGCCGCAGGCGTAGACCCGCCGCTTCCAGCAATGCTTCGCGGACCGGCGTCCCGCGCTCCCGGCTCTGATTGGCGAAATCGACGATCAGGATGCCATGTTTGGTGATCAGTCCCACCAGGGTGATCATGCCGATCTGGCTGTAGATGTTCATAGTGCCCCCGGTCAGCTTCAACGTCGCCAGCGCCCCGGTCATCGCCAGCAGTACCGTCAGCATGATGACCAGGGGATCGATGAAGCTCTCGAACTGCGCAGCCAGCACGAGATAGATGAAGATCACCGACAGCGCGAACGTCACAAAGAAGGCGGCGCTGGCTTCCTTGAAATCCCGGGACTGTCCGGCATAGTCGATCTGCGAGGCAGGCGGCAGAACGTTGCGGGCAATTTGCTCCAGCGCCTCCAATCCCTGGCCGAGAGTCGAACCCACCGGCACGCTCGAGGTGATGGTGGCGGCGCGGAGCTTGTTGAAGCGGTTCAACTCCTTCGGCGAGACCGTCTCCCGCAGTTGAGCCACGCTCGATAGCGGAATCATGTCGCCGGTCGCGGACCGGATGTAGATGTTGGCGAGCTGATCGGGTGTTCTGCGGTTGTCGTCGCCGGTCTGCACGATCACATCGTACTGCTTCCCGGCATATTTGTAGCGCGTCACCTGGCGGCCGCCGAGCATGGTTTCCAGCGTGCGACCGACCACGGCAACGTCGAGACCGAGGTCGGCGACCTTGTCCCGATCCACGGAAATCTTGATCTCCGGCTTGTTGAGCTCAAGATCGCTCCGCAGGTTGGAGAGGAGCGGATTTCCGCGCGCTCGCTTCAGGATCTCCTGCACATAGCCATTGAGCGTCTCGTAGGACTCCGTGGTCTGTACGACCAGCGAGATCGGCTGGCCGAAACCCGACTGACCCAGCGAGGCCGGATTGTTGACGAAAGCCATGACGCCGGGCAGGGCGCGCAGCTTCGGCTCGACTTCCTCGCGGATCTCCTGCTGCTTGCGGTCGCGCAACTCCCAATCCTCCAGCCGCAGGAACATGACGGCGCGGGTGACGGTGGGATTGCCCTGCACCACGCCGAAGCTGGAGACGTCCTTGGTTTCGCCGAGGATTTTTTCGATCTGCTTGGCGTACCGGTCCATATATTCGAGCGTGGAGCCTTCCGGCGCATAGGCGAAACCGATGATGGCGCCGCGATCCTCCGTCGGCGCGGTTTCCTTCGGCAAGCTGAGAAAGAGGCCGGCGGCCGTGCCGGCCAGGACGAAGTAGATCGCCAGCATGACCGGCCAGGCCGACAGCACGCGGGCCAGCAGCCGCCGGTATCCCGACGTCAGCCCGTTGAGGCCCCACTCGATCCAGCGATAGAGAAAATTATGGCGCTCTTGATGCCGCAGCAGCTTGCTGCACATCATCGGCGACAGGCTGAGGGCGACGAAGCCGGAAACCAGCACCGCGCCGGCCAGGGTCAGGGCAAACTCCGCGAACAGCCGCCCCGTGCGTCCGGTCTGAAAGCTGACGGGCGCATACACCGCCGCCAGCGTCAGCGTCATGGCGATGCAGGCGAAGGCGATCTCCCTGCTGCCCTTGATCGCCGCCGCGAAGGGCTGCATGCCCTCCTCAATATGGCGGTGGATGTTCTCCAGCATGACGATGGCGTCATCCACAACCAAGCCGACCGCCAGCACGAACGCAAGCAAGGTCAGCGTGTTGATGCTGAATCCGAAGAGGAACATCAGCGCAAAGGTGGTGATCATCGAAACGGGAATGGTCACCATGGGTATCAGTGTCGCCCGCACAGAGCGCAGGAACACGAAGATCACCAGCACCACGAGCAGCGCCGCGATCAGAATGCTCTCCACCACGGCATAGATCGAACGCTCGATGAAGATCGAGGTGTCATAGGCGATCGACAATCTCATGCCTTCGGGCAGGCTCGCGGAAACGCCGGGCAGTTCCTGGCGAATGGCCTTGGAGACCTCCAGCGGATTCGCCGTCGACTGCTTTATGACGCCGACGCCGACGCCGGTCTTGCCGTTGATGCGGAAAGCCACGCGCTTGTCCTCGGCATCGACCTTCACGTGGCCGACATCGCTGATGCGCACGGGATAGCCGCCGGTTTCCCGCAGCACGATGTCCTCGAAGGCGGTCTGCGAACGCAGGTCCGTTTCCGCGAGGACGGTGAATTCCCGGTCGCTGCTCTCGATGCGGCCGGCGGGAATCTCCACGTTCTGGGCGCGCAGCGCCGTCTCCACGTCCTGAACGGTCAGGCCATAGGCAGCGAGGCGAACGGGATCCACCCAGACGCGCATGGCGTAGCGGCGCTCGCCGAAGATGCGGATCTCGGAAATGCCCGGCAGCGATTGCAGCCTGTCCTTGACGATGCGGTCGGCTGCGTCCGAGAGTTCCAGCGATGAATGCCGGTCGCTTTCCAGCGACATCCAGATGATCGGCTGCGCGTCGGCCTCGCGCTTGGCGACGACGGGTTCGTCGACGTCATCGGGCAGCGCACGGCGCGCCCGCGCCACGCGATCGCGGACATCGTTCGACGCAATGTCGGGATCGCGATCGATGTTGAACTGGATGGTGATCTGGCTTTCCTCGGGCCGGCTGATCGAGCTCATGAAATCGATGCCCTCGATGCCGGCGAGGGATTCCTCCAGCGGCTGGGTCACCTGGCTCTCGATGATCTCGGCGCTGGCGCCCGGATAGTCGGTGCGCACGGTGACCACGGGCTCTTCGATGCGCGGATATTCCCGCACCGTCAGACGATCATAGGCGACCGCGCCGATCAGCGTGAGCAGCAGGCTCATCACGGTCGCGAAGACCGGCCGGCGGATGCAGATCTCCGGGAGCCGCATGACGCTAGCTCCCCGCCGCCGCGGTCAGCAGGCTCACCGGCGAGCCGTCGCGGATCTTCAGCACCCCATCGGTAATCACCGTGTCGCCGGCCTTCAGCCCCTCGACAATCTCCACTTCGTTGCCGACGCGCTCGCCGAGGGCGACCTTGGTCATCACCGCCTTGCCGTCCACCACGCGGAAGACGAACTGGTCCTCGGCCATCGGCACCAGCGCCCGCTCGGGGATCAGCACGGCATTCTCATGGCGCGCGACGATCAGCGACACGCGGGCGAACAGGCCGGGCCGCAGCTTGCCGTTGCGGTTGGGCAGGGTGGCGCGCAGGGTGATGTTGCGCGCCGCCTCGTCGACCTGCGGGTCCACGGCATAGACGCTGCCTTCGAACTGCTCGCCCGGCAGGGCGTCCACGGCCACATAGAGGGGCTGTCCCACCTTGGCGGCGCTCAGCGCATTCTCGGGAATGCGGAAATCCACTTTCAGCGGATCGATCTGTTCCAGATTGATGATCATGTCGCCGGGATTGACATAGGCGCCGACGCTCATGCGGCGGAGGCCGAGCACGCCGTTGAAGGGTGCGGCGATCTGGGTCTTGGCCAGACGGGCTTCGGCCAGGGTCACGGCGGCCTGGTCGTTGCGCAGCGCGGCGACGGCTTCATCCAGCGCCCGGCCAGTGCCGGCGCCGCTGGCCTTCAGATCGTTGGCGCGCTTGTAGTTGCGCTCGCTCAGCGCCAGGGCCGAGCGCGCCTGCTCCAGTTCGGCTTCATAGATCGCCGGGTCCAGCTTCAGGATAACCTTGCCCCTGACAACCTCCTGGCCCTCGGCGCCACCGATCTCCAGGATGCGGCCGGAGACTTCCGACGCCACGACAACGCTTTCGTTGGAACGGAGCGTGCCCACGGCGCGGATCTGCTGCAGCACGGTGTCGATGCGGACCGTCGCCGCTTCCACGGGGACCGGCGCCTCGGCGACTTTTTCGGCGGTACCGCCATTGGCCGCCGGCGGCGCAAACCAGGCCCAATAACCGGCCGCGGCGCCCGCGCCGATGATGAGGACGAACAAAAACCACGCCAGACGCATCCGGAAGCCCAATTCTATGAAATTGCCCCGCCGCATCAGGGACAAGCGGGATTATAGCAATATGGCGCCGCCGCCGCGAATCTCCAGCGGGCCGCCAGCATAGAACGGGCCTTGCGGGCGATTCCGTCGCCGGACGAACGTCCTTGGACGGATTGCCCTCAGAAGCCGGACATGGGTTCCCGGAGGAAGGCGATCTCCGCCTCGGTCGATTCCCGGCCCAGGGCCTCGTTACGGTGGGGAAACCGGCCAAAACGCTCGACGATTTCCGCATGGCGATGGACATAGCGCATCTGTTCCAGCGCCCGGTCGCGGGCCTGGCCGTCATGGGCCTCGGCCCAGGCCTGGAACAGGGCGACGGAGCGCTCCTGGTCGGCGCGGGATTCGCTATGTTCGAACGGCAGAAAGAAGAAGTGCCGTTGAACCAGGGGGATTTCCTGGTCCAGCCGCCTATTGAGGGCCCGGTCCGCCACCTCGCGGGCACGGGTGTCGGCGGCGAAGGCGCGGGCCGAGCCGCGATGGAGATTGCGCGGGAACTGGTCGAGGACGATCACCAGGGCCAGGGCGCCGGGCGCCGTCCGCTCCCAATGGTCCAGTTCGCCGGCAGCGGCGGCGCGCAGCGTATCCTCAAAGCGGGTGCGGATGGCCTCGTCGAACGCGGCGTTCTTCTCGAACCACAGGGCGCGGGATCGCTCGCTGAACCAGAAATCCAGGACGTCTGATGGCGAACGGACCGGCATCGTGGTTTCAGGCCATGTCGTTCTGCTGCAGCATGCGCTTCACCGCCGGCCGCTCCACGACCAGTTCCATGCAGCGCTTCAAATTGGCATGGCGGGGCGCCAGGCTGCCGGGCGGCTCGTACCAGGTATAGAGCATGTGCATGTAGATATCGGCGGCGCTGCAGCGCTCGCCCAGCAGGTAGGGGCCGCGGCGCCCAAGCGCCTGATCCAGGTTCGACCAGACGCCGTCGACGCGCGCAAGCGCCTTGTCCTTGATGCCGGGCGCCTGGTCCGGCCGCGTCGTGTTGCGGTCGGGATAGAAGAACAGCAGATAGCCGTCTTGCAGCGTATTGGTCAGATGCGCCATCCATTGATAATAGAGCCCGCGCAGCGGATCGGAGACGGCCGGCGCCAGTTTTGCCTCGGGATAAACGTCGGCGAGATACAGCGTGATCGCCGCGGACTCGTAGATCGTCTCGCCGCCGGCGATGGCCAGCGTCGGCACGCGGCCCAGGGGATTGAGTTTCAGATATTCGGGATCGCGCGGCTTGTCGGCCGAGATGTCGACCCGCTTCAGCGCATATTTCGCGCCGATTTCCTCGAGCATGGCATGGGGCGCCATCGACGCCGAGCCCGGCGAATAGAAGAGCGTGTACATGGTGAGCAAGTCCCCCGCTGGTTTCTTATTGTGAATTCGCTAGCATTCAATCGGGGCAGAGCGCCGTGAAGTCAAGGCAGCGCGGGTGGCTTGAATAGCTTCGGCCCCATGCTCCGGGTTGGAGCATGGGGCCGAATCTCTGTTCAGGTGACTGCAGCTATGCCGAGGTCAGATCGTTCTTCGACACCGGCAATATTCGCACCCGCTTCTTGGTCCCGTTGTAGATCGCGTTGGCGACGGCGGGGCCGATGGGCGGCACGCCGGGTTCGCCGACGCCCGTGGGCGGCAGCTCCGATGGCGTGATGTGCACCTCGACCAGCGGCATCTCGTCGAGACGCAGCACGTCATAGCCGTCGAAGTTGCCTTGGTCGACGGCGCCCGCGGTCAAGGTCAGCTCGGATTTCAGGATGGCGCCCAGGCCGAAGCCGATGCCGCCTTCCATCTGCGCCCTGACCTGGTCGGGGTTGATGGCGGTGCCGCAATCCACGGCGCAGACCACGCGCTCCACCTTCACCTTGCCGTCCTTGCCCAGGCTGATATCCGCCACCTGCGCCACCAGGGTGGAGAAGGATTCGGCGAAGGCGACGCCGCGGTACCGGCCGTCGGCAGGTGCTCCCGCCTTCTCCGCCGCCAGCTTCAGCACCGCCGCCGCCCGCGGATGGTCCTTCATCAGCGACAGCCGCAGCTCCACCGGATCCTTGCCCGCCGCTTCCGCCACTTCGTCGAGGAAAGCCTCGACCGCATAAGCGGTATGGGTGGATCCGACGGCGCGCCACCAGAGCACGGGCACGCCCACCGAAGTCGTGGTGAGCTCGATGCGCATGTTGGGGATCGCGTAGGGAATGTTCGCCGCCCCCTCGACCGACGTGACGTCGATGCCGTTGGTGACCATGCCCGCCTCAAAGGGCGTGCCGCTCAGGATCGACTGGCCGACGATGTGATTGCGCCAGGCGATGATGTTGCCGTCCTTGTCCAGCCCGGCCTTCAGCGCATGGAGATACATCGGCCGGTAGCGGCCGCCGCGCATGTCGTTCTCGCGGGTCCATTGCACTTTGACCGGCGCCTTCCAGCCGATCGCCTTGGCCACCGCGACCGCCTCGATGATGATTTCGGAATCCGGCGTCGCCCGCCGTCCGAAACCGCCGCCGGTCTTCATCACATGAAGTCTGACTTTGTCCGGCGTGATCTCCGCCACTTGCGACGCCGCGAACTGGTAGAGATCGGGCATCTGATGGCCGCCCCAGATTTCCAGCACGCCGTCGCCGTTCATCCACGCCACCGCATTCAGCGGCTCCAGCGCGGCATGGGCCAGGTACGGGAATTCGTAGGTGGCCTCGACGATCTTCGCGGCGCTGGCAAAGGCGGCGTCCACATCGCCGTCGTTGCGCGCCGTGGCGGCGCCGGGCTGCGGCCCCAGCTTGCGGTATTCCGCCATCAGATCTTCGGAGCCGCGCTTCTCCGCCTTCGAGTCGTCCCATTCGACGGTGACGAGGTCGCGAGCCTTCAGCGCGTTCCACATGCTGCTGGCGACCACGGCGACGCCGCGGGGAATCGCCACCACGTCCACCACGCCCTTGCTGGCCTTCGCCGCCGTGGCGTCGAACGACTTCACGGTGGCGCCGAACAACGGCGGATGGATCATGACGGCGGTCAGCATGTCCGGCAGCTTCACGTCGATGGTGAATTCCTGCTTGCCGGTGGACTTCGGCAGGCTGTCATAGCGCGGCAGCTTCTCGTTGCCGATCATCGTCCAGTCCGCGCGGGACTTCAGCGGCACGTCGGCCGGCACCGGCATCGCCGCGGCCTTGGCCGCGAACTCGCCGAAATTGGCGTAGAAGCCGGAGCCATGGGCCAGCGTGCCCTGGGCGACATAGATCTCCGCTGCAGGCACGTTCCATTCCTGCGCCGCGGCGGCCACCAGCATGGCGCGCGCCGTGGCGCCGGCCTTGCGGTAGCGGTCGAAGGACGAGGCCATGGCGGACGACCCGCCGGTGCCCTGGGCGACGCCGCCCCAGGTCAGGTTGCCGTAGAGCGGGATGTTGCCCCAGCCGCCGATGACATCCATCTGCGTCCAGTCGGCGCCCAGCTCCTCGGCCACCAGCGTGGCGATGCCGTTATAGCAGCCCTGGCCCATATCCATATGGGCGGAATAGACGGTCACCTTGTTGTCCTCGCCGATCTCCACATAGCCGGCGAACGGATTGACCGGCGCGGCCGCGGTATCGGCGCGGGCGGCGCCCGTGAAGTGATAGCCGACGACGAAGCCGCCGGCGGTGGCCGCGGCGCCGATCAGGAAACGGCGGCGCGAGGGTTGAATTTCAGGCAGTCGGAATTTGTGTGCGAGCATCTTAGGCCTCCAGCATCTTGGCGGCTTCATGCACCGCGCCACGGATCCGATGATAGGTATTGCAGCGGCAGAGATTGCCGCTCATGGCCGCATCTATGTCGGCATCGGTCGGCTTCTTGTTCTCGGTCAGCAGCGCCGCCGCGGCCATCACCTGGCCGGACTGACAGTAGCCGCATTGCGGCACATCCATCTTGACCCACGCGGTCTGAACCGCCTCGGCCACATCGCCGCTCAGCCCTTCGATCGTGGTGACGGACAGGCCCGCCACGTCGCCGACGGCGGTGATGCAGGAACGGGTCGGCGTGCCGTCGACATAGACCGTGCAGGCACCGCATTGCGCCATGCCGCAGCCGAACTTGGTGCCGGTCAGCGCGGCCTCCTCGCGGATCGCCCAGAGCAAAGGCATTTCCGCATCGACGTCGAGTGACAGGCTCGCGCCGTTAAGTTTGAATTCGATCATCTGAAGTCTCCCTTGTTTGCCGGTGAATGACCGGCGCCCCGCCGAAGCGGTGCTCAAAAAATCAGCAATGTGTGACAGGCAAATGAATATATGGCGGCCGAAGCCGAGGGCCGCCCAGACAGTTTGTTTGGCTGATTCTCTAAGCTGGCATCCAGGACGACGATGTCAAGAGGCGCGGACTTAGGCGGCCTTGATTTTTGGCTTCGCGCCGCGGCGGAGCAGGAATTGGGCGCTGAAGAGCAGCACCAGCGACGAACAGAACACCACGGTGGCCACCGCGTTCACCTCCGGCGTCAGTCCGCGGCGGATGGAGTTGAAAATGAACAGCGGCAGCGTGATCTCGCTGCCATTCACGAAGCTGGCGATGATGTAGTCGTCGAAACTGAAGGTGAAACTCAGCAATCCGCCGGCGACGATGGCCGGCAGGATCAGCGGCAAAGTTACCTGACGGAAAGTACCCAGCGGCGTGGCGTAGAGATCCGCCGACGCCTCGATCAGCGCCCGGTCCATGCCGGCCATGCGCGCCCGCACGATGACGATGACCAGCGCGATGTTGAACAGCGTGTGGGCGGCGACGATGGACCAGAAGCCGAGCTCCAGCTTTCGCGCTTCCGGGAACAGCGCCAGCAGCAGGTCGTTGGCGCCGGCCAGGACCGTTGCCAGCATGATCAGCGTGGCGATGGCGATGACGATGCCGGGAATCATCAGCGCCACCTGGATCGCGCCCTCATAGAGCTTGCGCGGCGTGCCCCGGACCTGCGGCAGCGCCAGCGCCGCCATGGTGCCGATCACTGCCGCCAGGATCGCCGACAGCGCCGCGATGGACAGGCTGTTGGTGGCGGCCTCGATCAGGAAGCGGTTGCCGGCCGCGGCGCCATACCACTGGGTGGAGAAACCCTCAAAGGTGCTGGCCTGGTGCCCGGCGCTGAAGGAGAACAGCATGAGCATGCCGATCGGCGCATAGAGGAAGAAGTAGATGACCGCCGCGTAGATCCGCATGGCTCAGATCACCGACAGGTCCCGCTGGCCGGACCAGCGCTTCGTCGCCCAAAGGCCCAGCGTCACCACCAGCAGCATGATGATCACGAGCGTCACCGCGACGGCGGAGCCGAACGGCCAGTTGCGCGATTGCAGGAACAGATCCACCAGCGCATTGCCGATGAAGAACACCTTGCCGCCGCCCAGGAGCTGCGGAATCAGGTACTCGCCCATCAGGAGAATGAACACCAGCATGCAGCCGGTGATCATGCCGGGCGCCGACAGCGGCAGCGTCACCTGCAGGAAGGTGCGCCAGGGCCCGGCGCCCAGATCGTTCGAAGCCTCCAGCAGCCGCTTGTCGAGGCGGTCGAGGCTGACATAGATCGGAAAGATCATCAGCGGCAGATAGCCATAGACGATGCCGGTCAGCACCGCGAAGGGCGTGTTGATCAGCCGCACATCAGGCAGCCCGATCATCTCCAGCAGGCTGGGAATGCCGCGCGCGCCCAGGATGAAGATCCAGGCATAGGTGCGCAGCAGGAAGCTGGTCCAGAACGGCAGGATCACCATGATCAGGAGCAGCATCTTGACCCGGCTCGAGGCGCGCACCGCGAGATAATAGGCGAGGGGATAGGCCGCCAGCAGGCAGAACAGCGTGCCCAGCGGCGCCAGGACCATCGTGTTCTTGAACGCCGTCCAGCGCGCCGGGAGATTCAGGAAATTGTCAAAGGTGAAGCCGGCCTGATAGCCGCCGGCGGGCGCCCGCTCGCCGAAGCTGAACACCAGGATGACAGCCAGCGGCAGGATCAGCAGCGCCGCGAACCAGAATGTTCCGGGCGCCAGCAGAATCGACGTCCAGAACCGCTGGCGTTTTTCCGCGTTGGCTGTTGCCGTATTCATGAATCTATCGCCACAGCATCAGGGCCCCATCCTGAGTCATCAGGATGAGGCCCCGATGGTGAAGCCGGTGACCGCTTACGCCGACTTGAAGCGGGCGAACAGCTCGGCGCGGGCCTCATTGGTAATCAGGCCGGTGGCGCCGAACTCCAGGTTCGTCAACAAATCCTTCGCCGGATAGAGGATCGGATCCTCCAGCAGCTCCTTCGGCAGCAAGGCGTTAGTGCGGGAGTCTGTCGAGGGATAGCCGTGGAACAGCACTTCCTTCGCATTCACCTCCGGCGTGATCAGGTAGTTGATCAGCGCGTGGCCGCCCTTCGGATTCGGCGCGTCGGCCGGCACGGCGTAGAAGTCGGTCCAGATCTCGCCGCCCTCCTTGCCGATGATGTAGGCGAAAGCCGCGTTCTCGCGCCGGAGCTGCACCGCATCGCCGGTCCAGCAGATCGACATGGTGGCGTCGCCGGCCAGCAGGTTCGGCTTGTAGTCGCTGTTGATGCCGAACAGATGCGGCTTGGCCGCCATCAGCAGGGTCTCGGCATCGGCCAGCTCCTTCGCATCGATGGAGTTGAAGGAGTAGCCGAAGTTCTTCAGCGCATTGCCGATTGTGGTGAGCTGATAGTCATGCACCATCACTTTGCCGCTCTGCTCGCCCTGGGTCAGTTCCCAGAATTCCTTCCAGGTGGTCGGGCCGCTCGTGACCTTGTCGGTGTTGATGACATAGCCGGTGGTGCCCCAATCCTTCGGCACGGCATAGACGGTGCCGTCGACCGTGCCTTCGCCGGTGAAGCGGGCGTCGGCGGCGCTGGGGTCATGGGCCGGCAGCTGCGCCATGTCCAGCGGCTGGAACAGCTTCTGATTCACATAGTCACGGATGGTGTAGTTGGTGGGAACAATGACGTCCCAGCCGGTGGCGCCGGCCTGCAGCTTCGCCATCATTTCTTCATTGGAGCCGAACACCGTGAGCTGAACTTCCGCGCCGGTCAGTTCCTTGAAGGCGGCGAAATTCTTCTCGTCGTGATAGCTCGGCCAAGTGCAGAGGCTGACCTTGTCGCCGATATCGCCGGCGAAAGCGGGCCGTGACCGCAATCCCGGCATCGCGCCGGCCAGCACGGCGGTCGCGGCGCCCAGGCCGGTGACGCCGAGGAAATGCCGGCGCGTGATCGAGCCGTTCTTGTAGCGCCAGAGCTGATGGATGAATTGCTTGCGTAGGTCCATGTTGGTCTCCCTGTTTTTGAATTTAGTTATCCGCCAGCGCCAGCGCCCGTTCCGCGCGCCAGCCCAGCTTCACGTCCCGTCCGGGGGCGAGGTCGTCGCCCTGGACGAAAGTCTCCTTGCTGACGCGGACGAGAATCTCGCCCAGGTCGGCGGTTACGATGCTGAATTCCGTCTGGTCGCCCAGATAGATTCGATTCTGGACCCGGCCGCTGACGGCGCAAGCCAATTCGCCGCGGTCGCCGCCGTCGCTCTCCGCCGGCCATAGGCGGATCGCCTCAGGCCGCACGGCGATCACGCCCGGCGCGGTCTTGGCCAGCATCTTGCCGGCAGCGGAATAGGGTGCGGTCAGCGTGATGCCGCTGGGCGTGCGGATGGTGGCGCGGTCGCTCTCCGCCGACACCACTTCGCCCGATATGAAATTCGACTCCCCGACGAAATCGGCGACATAGCGGTTCACGGGCGCATCATAGAGGTCGCGCGCCGAGCCGAACTGCACGATGCGGCCATCGCGCATGATGGCGATGCTGTCGCTCATGGACAGCGCCTCTTCCTGGTCGTGGGTCACCAGCACGAAGGTGATGCCCACTTCCCGCTGCAGGTTCTGCAGCTCCATCTGCATCTCGCGCCGCAGCTTGCGGTCCAGCGCCGCCAGCGGTTCGTCCAGCAGCAGCACCGTCGGCTTGTTGATGAGGGCGCGGGCCAGCGCGACCCGCTGCTGCTGCCCGCCCGATAATTCCCAGATGCGCCGCCGCTGCAGGCCGCCGAGCCGAACCAGCTCCAGCATCTCGTCGACGCGCCGGTCGATCTCGTCCTTGGCCGGGCGGGGCGTGCGCTGCTTCAGGCCGTAGCCGATGTTGGCGGCGACATCCATGTGCGGGAACAGGGCGTAGTGCTGGAACACCATGTTGGCCGGCCGGCGATAGGCGGGCACGCCGACCACGGAGATGCCGCCGATCTGCACATCGCCCGCGGTGGGCTGCTCGAAGCCGGCGATGAGCCGCAGGCTGGTGGTCTTGCCGCAGCCCGATGGCCCGAGGAAGGAATGGAACGAGCCTTGGGCAATGGCGAAACTGACATGGTCCACCGCCCGCACCTCGCCGAACAGCTTGGTGACGTCGTCGAACCGGATGTCGATGTCCTGGCGCGCGGCATCTGCCGTCGGGGCCGGGCCGTTCATGGCGCTCGCTGTCATCCGCTTGTTGTTTTTGCGGCCGGTTTTCGGGCCGTTTCTTTGCCGGGGGATCGTAGGGACTAGGCCCCATCATTGACAAGCGGCGCCTTGCGCCGGGGCCAAAGAAAACCGCGGCCAGGCCCAGCCGAAAGTCTGATAAAGCGTTCCAGGCGTTAGAAATTCGGGTGTTTGGTAAACAGCAAGGCCGCCCTGCGCAGCCATCTGGCGGTGTCGAACCGATGGTAAGGGGCTTCCGCCGGCTCTATGCGGTCGAGGAAATTCCGGTAGGTGACGGCCTGCCGGGCGGCGGCGATGGGGGCGAGCAGGCCGGCGGCGCGCGCCGGATCGGAACCCGGCAAAGCCTCGCGCCACTGACTCAGCCAGCGGTCCCGGATCGCGGCCAGGGTGTCGTCCGGCACGCGGGTCAGGAACGCCGGCTGGTCGAGCAGCGGATGGCCGACGCCGCTGTCGCTCCAGTCAAGCAAAGTGAGCGCATTTCCATCGCCGCGGAAATTGCCGGGATGAAAATCGCCGTGGATGAGCGTGTCGCCGATGCCGCAGCCGGCGATCTGGCGAAACCGGTCCGGCAAGCCGCGCATGAACTGCGCCAGGGCTGCGCGGTCATCGGCGGAAAGTTCGTCCGCCGTCCGATCAAGCGTGTCGGCTATGGCAGGGCTCAGGGCCGGTTCCCGCCAGTCCGGCAGCCCCAGGGCGAGCAATTCATCCACGCGATCGCGCCATGACGCCTGAATGCCGACGAGAAGCGAAACCATCTCCAGCAACTGCGGCAGCCCTGCGTCATAGAGGTCGTCGCCGGGGATCTCGGCCAGCAGGCTGCGGCCGCCGTCATGGCCGAGAAGGACCGGGACGCGTTCGCCGGCGAGGCGCGCCAGCAAGGCGCCTTCATGGGCGAAGAAACCGGGAACGGCCTTCAGCCATGCGGTCTGACCGGCAACGGGAATCTTCCAGAGGCTCGAAAGATTCCAGGTGCGCATCTGCACCGGCAATCCCGCCGGCACATGACCGCGTTTCGCCAATACTGAGTTCGCCCAGGCGAGGTCGGCCGCCGGGCCGCCGGGTCTTGCGTAGGCCTGCCGCCGCGGCTGCTCATCCAGCGTTCCCGGCCAGGGCTCGGCAGAAACGGGCCGTGGGACCTCGGCGAGATAGGTGACTCGGCCGCCATGGGGTTCTCGCCGCTCGGCCGTCAGCAATCGCAGGACGGTGATCTCGAAGCCGTGGCGGTCCCGCACCGCGCTGACCACGGGTTCGACATCCTGCCACCAGGGGGTCGCAACCGGCAGCGCCGGCAAGCTGCCGATGACGGCGCCGGCGGCCGTCACCAGGACGATAACTGCCGTTCGCGGTTCGGGCCGATCCTGGGGCTGCGCATCGGACATCGCGCCATGATGCTTTCCGTGCGGGCAAAAGAAAACGCCCGGGCCGGGCCCGGGCGTTTGGGTAACTCTCTGTTGCTTCTCTGTTGCGTCAGTTGCTGCGGGCAACGCCGAGGAAGCGCAGCAGGAACAGGAACATGTTCAGGAAGTCGAGATAGAGTTGCAGAGCGCCGAGGATGGCTTTCTTCTCCATCGCCGACTTCTCGTCCATCTCGTTGTACCACTCCTTGATCCGCTGGGTGTCGAATGCCGCGAGGCCGGTGAAGATCAGCACGCCGAGGGCGGAAACCGCGAAATCGACGGCCGGGCTGTGCAGGAACAGGTTCACCACCATCGCCAGGAGCAGGCCGAACACGCCCATGACGAGGAACGAGCCCATCGCCGAGAGATCGCGCTTCGTGGTGTAGCCGTAGAGGCTCATGGCCCCGAACATGCCGGCGGTGATGAAGAACGTCTTGGCGACGGAAGCGCCGGTATAGTGCAGGGCAAGCGGCGCCAGCCACACGCCCATCAGGGCCGCGTAGACCCAGAACAGGAGTTGCGCCGTGGTGGCCTTCATCGTGTGCAGGCGGAAACTCATGAACAGGACGATGCCGAGCGTGGCGAACATCGCCGGCCACTGCAGCGGCAGGACCACGTCTCTGACGGCGGGGAAGGTGACGGCGGCAAACGCGACCAGGCCGGTCATCGTCAATCCGCCCATCATGATGTTGTAGACGCGGAGCATATACTGCCGCAGGCCGACATCGATGCCGGCGACTTCGGCGCTGCTGCGCGAAACAGTTCTGTAGTCAGGTCCCATGGCCATTGCCGTACAAGCCCCAAGCTGTTGACGTGCCATGGATATTGGGATCATTCCAACCGGAGTCAAGCGGCATCTGGCCGGGTATTGCGGCGGCGGCTTTGGCTAATGCCTTGATATGCCCCAATTACTCGTTGCGGAGATGCTGCGCGGGCCGCTGGCCGAGCGCCCGCCAAGTACCGGCAAGGCCGATCACGAGCGTCAGCAGCATGCCGATCAAAGCGGTGCCGGCGATGGTGGCGGGGACGAAGCGCCAGTCGCCTTCCATGACAAATGTGATGAAGAGATAGGCGATGGCGCTGCCGAGAATTGCCGCCAGCACCGCGGTGGCGAGGCCGAGCAAGCCATACTCGATCAGGTAGGCGGCGAGAATCTGGCGCCGGCGGGCGCCCACCACCTTCAGGACGATGGCGTCATAGACCCGGCGGTGATGGCCGGCGACCACGGCGCCGCCCAATACCAGGATGCCGGCCAGCAACGTCACGGCGGCGCAGATCCGCACCGCATCCGCCACGCTGCCGAGGATCTGGTTCACCGTCTCCAGTGCCTCCTTGACCCGGATCGACGAGACGTTGGGAAAGCGCTCCGACACGGCCTTCTGCAGGGCGATCTCGGCATCGTCGGGAATGCGCGCCGTCGCAAGATGGGTCTGCGGCGCGCCCTCCAGGATGCCGGGGGAGAACACCATGACGAAATTGATGGTCAGCGACGACCATTCGAATTCTCGGAAATTGGCGATGCTGCCGGTGAAGCTGCGGCCCAGCACATTGACGGTGATGGTGTCGCCGATCTTGAGGTTGAAGGCCCCGGCCACTTCGGCGTCGAGGGAGATCAGCGGCGGGCCGCGATAATCCGCCGGCCACCATTCGCCTTTGGTGATCTTGCTGCCCGGCGGCACGGTGGCCGACCAGGTTATGCCGCGGTCGCCTTCCAGCACCCAGCGCATCTCCCCGTCGTTCTTCACCTCGGCGGCGGGCACATCGTTGAAAGCGGTGATGCGGCCGCGCAGCATCGGCACCCGCTGCAGGTCGCTGACGCCGGGATAGCCGCTGACCAGCTCGTCGAAATCGGCCGTCTGGTCCGCCTGGATATCGATGAAGAAGAAGGATGGCGCGGTGGCGGGCATGGTCTCCTGCACCTCGTCGCGCAGATTGCGCTCGACGGCCGCGACGGCGACCAGCACGGTCATGCCCAGCCCGAGCGAGAGCACGATGCTGGAAGTTGGCGCCCCCGGCCGGTGCAGATTGGTCAGCGCCAGCCGCCAGGTAGGCGAGAAGCGCTGCGGCCGCGCGCTGGCCTTGCGCGCCAGCCATTTGATGCCGGCAGCGACGCCCTGGAACAGGGCGATGCAGAAGACGGCGCCGACGATAAAGCCGCCGGCCAGCAGGCGGTCCTTGGCGGCCAGGACGACCAGTGCCGCCAGCAGCAGCGCGACTGCGCCGATGGCCAGGGACTCCCGAAGGCTTGGGCGGCGGGGCATGCGGTCCAGCAGATCCCTGAACAATTGCCCGCCGGGCACCCGCGCGGCGCGGAACAGCGGCGCCAGGGAGAAGGCCAGCGCGGTCAAAAGGCCGAAGGCGGCCGCCAAGAGCAGCGGCTCGGGATAGAGCGTCGCGCGGATATCGAGCTGCATGCGCTGGGACAGGAAACCGGTGATCGCCGGCGGCGTCAGGGCGCCGAGAATGAGGCCGGCGGCGATGCCCGCCACGGCCAGGATCATGATCAGCAGCAGGTAGCCGCGGAACAGAAGGCGCGACGGCGCGCCCAGGCATTTCAGCGTCGCCAGCGTCGCCGTCTTGCCCTGCAGATAGCTGCGCACCGCATTACCGACGCCGACGCCGCCTACCAGCAGCGCCGCAAGACCGACGAGAATGAGATAGAGCCCGGTGCGATCGATGAAGTTGCGCGTGCCGGCGGCGGCGTCCTCCAGTTCCCGGATGCGCCACACACCATCGGGAAATTTTTCCTTCAGCGCCTTCAGCCAATCGGCAACCGCAACCTCCGGCGGAAGCTTCATGCGGTAGAGATAGTAGATCAGGCTCCCGGGCTGCACGAGGCCGGTGGAATCCAGGCTGCCGTCGGCCACCATCAGCCGCGGGCCGAGGATGAAGATGCCGCTGCCCCGGTCCGGCTCGCGGATGATCGCGGCGCGGAGTTCGTAGACGGCATCGCCGATCTTCAGCTCGTCGCCGATCTTGAGTTCCAGCCGCGCGATCAAGTTTTGGTCCGCCGCCGCACCCCAATGTCCGTCCCGCTGTTCCGTCGCCGCCGCGAGAGTCATCGGCGGATCCAACGTTACTTCGCCGTAGAGCGGATAAACGCCGTCGACAGCCTTCATCTCCACCAGCGCCCGGTCGTCCTTGCCGACAGGTGTCGCCATGGCGCGCATTTCCCGCGTGTGAGACGCCGTCGCGCTTTCCCCGATGAAGGCGAGCTGCTCGTCGGTCAGCGGTTTGTACAGCACCCGCAGCTCCACATCGCCGCCCAGGATCTTCTGCGCATCGGCCAGGATGCTGTTGCGCACGGCCGCACCGGTGGAACCCACGGCGGCGATCACCGCGACACCCAGCAGCAGGCAGGCGAGGAAGATGCGAAAGCCCTTCAGCCCGCCGCGCAGCTCCCGCCGCGCCAATGTCGCCGCGAGGCGCCAGCTTCCGGCGGAGTCAGCGGCGCCGGTCAAGCGACGCCATTGCGGATGCGGCCATCCAGCAGATGCACCGTGCGGCCGCAGCGCTGCGCCAGCGCCGGATCGTGGGTGATCAGCAACAGCGTGGTGCCGCGGCGCGCCCGCAGTTCGAACATCAGGTCGATGACCCGCTGGCCGGTCTCGCCATCCAGATTGCCTGTCGGCTCGTCGGCCAGCAGCAGCCGCGGCTCGACGGCAAAGGCGCGGGCCAGCGCCACCCGCTGCTGCTCGCCGCCGGAAAGCTGGCCAGGATAATGGGTCAGGCGATGGCCGAGCCCGACGGATTCCAGCTCGCGCGCCGCCTTGCCGAAGGCATCGAGGTCGCCGGCCAGCTCCAGCGGCACGGCCACATTCTCCAGCGCCGTCATGGTGGGGATGAGGTGGAAATTCTGGAACACGATGCCCACGGATTTGCGCCGGAACAGCGCCAGCCCGTCCTCGTCCAGCCGGTCGAGATCGACGCCGGCCACCTGAATCCGCCCGCTGCTGGGCCGCTCCAGCCCGGCGATCACCATCATCATGGTCGATTTGCCGGAGCCCGACGGGCCGACCACGCTGACCGTTTCGCCCGCAGCGACCGTCAAATCAATGCCGCGAAGAATATTGACCTCGCCCGCCGCGCTCTCCAGCTTTAGATGGATGTCGTCCAGGCGCACCATCATCTCGGCAGCTGCATCCAAGGCGGACATGGTCTCTCGATTCCTGAAGCGGCGCGGGAGGGGCCTGAAGGCGCCTGGGTGGGCATATGGGCTAGGCCTTCTTTGTGTCAAGCTGGCGGCGGCGGCCGCACTGATCGCGGCGAGCCCGGTGCAGGCCGGTGACATGCTGAAGATCTTGGCGCTGGGCGACAGCCTCACCGCCGGCTACGGCCTCAGCGACAGCGAGAGCTATCCCGTGAAACTGCAGGCGGCGCTGAAGGCCAAGGGCATCGACGCCCAGGTGATCAATGGCGGCGTGTCCGGCGACACCAGCGCCGGCGGGCTGGCGCGGCTGGACTGGGCGCTACAAGATGATCCCGACATTGTGATCGTCGAGCTGGGCGCCAATGACGGGCTGCGCGGCCTCGATCCCGTCAACACCCAGGAGAATCTCGACGCCGTTCTCAAGCGCCTGACCGATGACAAGCGCGCGGTGCTTCTCACCGGCATGCTGGCGCCGCCCAACATGGGCCGCGACTATGGCGACGCCTTCAAGAAGATCTATCCCGCCCTTGCCGCGAAATATGGCGTTCGGCTCTATCCGTTCTTTCTCGACGGCGTCGCCGCCGATCCCGCGCTGAACCAAGCCGACGGCATCCATCCCACCGGCGCCGGCGTCGATATCATCGTCGCGCGGATCCTGCCCGACATCATGGCGGTGATCGATGCGCTGCGGGGGACGGCGTCCGGCGGCTGACGGCTCTGCAAACAAAACACCCCTGCCCTCGGGAAGGGCAGGGGTGCTTGCGTCATCCGTTACTCTGATGTCGTTGGCGGTGCAGCCGGTGGCGGGGCCGGCATTGCGCCGTTGGACTGCTCGTTCTGCAGAGCATCCTGAGTCTGGAAGTCCGGCGCGACTTCAAGCTGCTCTTTCTTGTAGGCGATGGTCACCAGCGGATCTTGAGGCGAAACCTTTACCTCGTCCCACTTGATGCCCACGGATTTCCCGCCGATGCCCAGCAGGCCGCCGACCTTCAGCACGACGCCGGCGATCTTGCCGTCCTTGTCGATGACGATGTCTTCGACGGCGCCCACCTTCTCGCCTTCCGTGTTGTAGACGGATGCGCCGATCAGCTTGTCGGCGCTCATATCCGTGGCGTTCTCCGCGGCGATAATCGCGTCGGATGGCGGCGGGGTCGCCGCAGGCTCTTCGGCAACGATTTCGGGCGGCGGCTGAGTCGTGCTATCCGGCGGCGGCGCGGCCTGGTCTTGCGCCAGGGGCTCCGGCGGTGGTTGCGTACCGGTGGTGGAGTCCTGGGCCAGAGCCGGCGTCAACGCCAACGCAGCGATTGCCGTAGTCAGAAGCAAGCGTTGCAACATGAGACACCTCCTTCACGAATCCGGGTCCAGCTGCAAAAGCAGATGGATTGCCCTATGCCCGCAATGTGTTGCCTCGGGGCCTGAATAAAAGAGACGCCGGCAGGGAGCCCGCGCGGCAGGGGGTATTTTGCAGCAGAATCAGAAAGCTATGATGCGCGTGGAAGCTGTAGCCGTTTTGTGATCATGTCGGCCACGGTGATGCCACACTAGGATTTGACGACTGCCGAGCGCTGAATTATGCGCAGCCGTCGGAAGGCTCTCAGGCGGTCGCTCTATCCCGCTGTCTGCTTGTCGCAGAAGTGGGAGCGCTT
Source organism: Verrucomicrobiia bacterium (assembly GCA_035544395.1). Taxonomy (GTDB): domain Bacteria; phylum Pseudomonadota; class Alphaproteobacteria; order Dongiales; family Dongiaceae; genus DATKFM01. Next base: position 2,890 of record DATKFM010000282.1, on the reverse strand, counting down.
GTTTCCGGGTCCATTCATTCAGGGGAGTTTCATGGAGTACCGTCAACTCGGCCGCACCGACATCAAGGTCAGCGCCATCTGCCTGGGCACGATGATGTATGGCGAGCAAACGATGCAGGACGAGGCGTTCCAGCAGATGGACTACGCGCTGGACCGCGGCGTCACATTCTGGGACGCCGCGGAGATGTATCCGGTGCCGCCGAAAGCGGAGACCTATGGCCGCACCGAAGAGATCCTCGGCAACTGGTTTGCCGCCAGGAAGAAGCGCGACAAGGTGATCCTGGCGACCAAGGTGGCCGGACCGGACAAGCGCCTCGGCTATGTGCGCGGCGGCAATGCGCGCCTGAACAAGGATCATATGACCCGCGCGCTGGAGGCGAGCCTGAAGCGGCTTAAGACGGATTACGTCGATCTCTATCAGCTCCATTGGAGCGAGCGGGAGACCAACACCTTCGGCCGCCTGGGCTACGCGCCCTCGGCGCAGGAAGACGGCACGCCGCTGGCTGAGACCTTGGCCGCGCTCGCCGATCTGGTGAAAAGCGGCAAGGTGCGGCAGGTGGGCATCTCCAACGAATCCGCCTGGGGCGCCATGCGCTATCTCGCGCTGTCGGAAGCCGGCGGCGGACCGCGCATCGTCAGCGTGCAGAACTCCTACAATCTGCTGAACCGGACTTTCGAAGCCGGGCTGGCGGAAGTGGCGCTCCGCGAGAACTGCGGCTTGCTGGCCTATTCGCCCCTGGGCATGGGCGCGTTGTCGGGGAAATATGTCGGGGGCGCCAAGCCCGCCGATGGCCGGCTAGTGCTATACACTCATTGGAAGCGCTATCTGACGCCGCAGGGCATTGCCGCGACGGAGGCTTATGTGAAGCTGGCGCAGCAGCACGGCCTGGATGCCGCGCAGATGGCGCTTGCCTTCGTCAATATGCGTCCCTTCACGACCGCCAACATCTTCGGCGCCCGCACCATGGCGCAGTTGAAAACCGACATCGACAGCATCGACCTCAAGCTGAGCCAGGAGGTGCTCGACGGCATCGACGCCATTCACAAGCAATACACCTATCCTTGCCCCTGACTCTTGACGCCAGATACCCATGCGCCTCTTCGTCGGCATCGCGCTGCCCCAGGATATCCGCTTCCGTCTGAGCCTGCTCTGCTGCGGCCTGCCGAACATCCGCTGGGTGCAGCCGGAGAATATGCATGTGACGCTGCGCTTCATCGGCGAGGTGGATAACGGCGTGATGCAGGATATCGATGCGTCGCTGGCGGCGGTGCGGGCACCGCGATTCCCGCTGTCGATCTCCGGCGTCGGCCATTTCGGCAAGGAGAAGAATGTGCGGGTGATCTGGGCCGGCGTGGAGAAATCGCCGGCGCTGCAGCATCTCCATGACAAGATCGAATCCGCCGTCGTGCGTTCGGGCCAGCCGCCGGACGGGCAGAAATTCACGCCCCATGTCACGCTGTCGCGAGTGAAGACGGCGCCGCCACCCGGCAAGCTGCTGGAATTCATCGCCGCCAACAATCTGTTCCGCGCCCAGCCGTTCGAGGTGACGCACTTCACCTTGTTCTCCAGCTTCCCCTCCAGCGAGGGTTCGATCTACCGCGCTGAGGAAAGCTACGAGCTGAGCCGGGCGTGAGGCCGACGATGCATCGAGTCCTCATTCTTACCGGCGCCGGCATCTCCAAGGAGTCCGGCCTCGATACATTCCGGGATGCGGACGGCACCTGGTCCAAGGTGCCGCTGGAGGACGTTGCCACGCCAGAAGCCTTCGCGCGCAATCCCGCGCGCGTGCAGGAATTCTACAATCAGCGCCGCCGCAGCTTGCGCAATGCGAATGTCACGCCCAACGCCGCCCATCATGCGTTGGCGCTGCTGGAACGCGACTGGCCCGGCGAGCTGCTGGTGATCACCCAGAACATCGACGACCTGCATGAGCGTGCCGGCAACCGTCATCTCATCCATATGCACGGCGAGCTGCTCAAGGCGCGCTGTCTTGCCTGTGAAAGCGCAAACCCATGGCTCGATGACATAACCCCGGAGTCAAACTGTCCTGCCTGCCGGCAACCGGGACGTCTGCGGCCCCATGTCGTTTGGTTCGGCGAAATGCCGCTGGAGATCGAGGTGATTCACGAAGCGGTTGCCGCCTGCAATATCTTTGTCGCTATCGGCACCTCCGGCGTCGTCTATCCCGCGGCCGGCTTTGTGCAGGAGGCGGGTCACGCCGGCGCGCATACAGTCGAGCTGAACCTCGAGCCCTCGGATGTGAACAGCCAGTTTGCCGAGAAAATCTACGGACCGGCGACCGAGATCGTGCCTGCCTTCGTTGCGAACTTGCTCCGGCGATCGTGAATGAAGGCTGCTCTCGACAAACTTCTGCGCGATGTGCGGGCCTGCCGCCTCTGCGCCGAGCATCTGCCGCTGGGACCGCGGCCGGTCCTGCGCATGACATCGACGTCGCGTCTCCTGATCATCGGCCAGGCGCCGGGGACCAAGGTCCATGAAAGCGGCATTCCCTGGAACGACCGCAGCGGCGACCGGCTGCGGCAATGGCTGGCGATCGATCGGGATGTCTTCTATGACGAGTCGCGCATCGCCATCATGCCTATGGGATTCTGCTATCCCGGCGTAGACAAGAACGGCGGCGACCGGCCGCCGCGGCGGGAATGCGCGCCGGCGTGGCATGAGCGGCTGCGGGGCCAACTGCCAGGGATCGAGCTGACGTTGCTCGTGGGCCAATATGCCCAGGCGCATTATCTGGGCGACCGCCGCAAGCCGACGATGACCGAAACGGTCCGCGCCTGGCGCGACTACGCGCCGGAATTCATTCCGTTGCCGCATCCGAGCTGGCGCAATACCGGCTGGCTCAAGAAGAATACCTGGTTCGAACTGGAA
>DATKFM010000281.1:0-6918 GCA_035544395.1 Verrucomicrobiia bacterium | reverse complement strand
GATTATGGCAAAAAACGCACCGCCGAAACCGGCCGTACCTACGTCCACCCCTTCGACGACCCGCTCGTGATTGCCGGCCAGGGCACCATCGGCCGCGAGGTCTTCACGCAACTCGCCGATATCTGCACCGCGGCAGATGTTCTTTTATCGCCCTGCGGCGGCGGAGGCCTGGTGTCCGGCATCGCCCTGGCGATGGCGGAACTTTCGCCCAAGACCAAAGTGCATGCGGTGGAACCGGCGCTGTTCGACGACACCGCACGTTCGCTGGTAGCCCACAGCCGGCTTAAGAACCCGCCGGAGGCCCGCAGCATCTGCGATGCGCTGTTGTCCCCGATGCCGGGCGAGCTGACATTTCAACTGAACGACCGGCTGCTGGCGGGCGCCTTCGGCGTGACCGACGACGAAGTGCTCGCGGCGATGGATTACGCCTTCCGCATGTTGAAGCTGGTGACGGAGCCCGGCGGCGTCGTGGCGCTGGCCGCCGTGCTTTCGGGCAAGATCGACCTGAAAGGCAAGACCGCCGCCATCGTCATTTCAGGCGGCAATGTGGATCCTCAGATGTTCGCCCGGGCGATTGGCGGCAAGACGCCGTGATTCATCCGCCGGCGAGCGCCGCGGACAGTCCTGCAAAACACGTACTAGAAAGAAGTCACCGCGCCACCCCATCGGGCGGCGCGGCTGGACCGGAAAGGCCGTTCGTACTCTAGGCGCGAGCCGCTGTGGGCTGGCTCGACGTCGCCGCTGCCGGCGTGCTCACCGTCGTCGTCTTGTCCTTGACGATGGACGCGACATTGGCGCCGGTCTGGCTGGCGTCGATGCGGCGGCACTGGCCTTCGAAGAAAGCACCGGGCTCGATCGACAGCGTCTGGTGCAGGACATCGCCGGTCACCCGGGCCGTCTTGGCCAAAGTCACCGTGGCGCCCTTCACCTGGCCGTTCACCGAACCGCAGATGCGGATCGATTCAGCCGAGATCGCGCCATGAATTTGCGCGGCCTCGCCGATCGTGATGCTGCGGCTGCTGATATCGCCTTCAACATGGCCATCGACTTGGATGTCACCAGCGCAATGAAGATCGCCTTTGATCTTCAGATCGGGGCTGATGATGGACGGCGCTGCGGTGCGCGCCTGGTTTGTCCGCTGGTAATCGGTCGATGACGACATGCTGTTCTCCGTGGTTCCCGCGCCGGTCGAGGACGTGGGTGTGTTGGATCTGTTATCCCTTGAAAACATACTTTCCGGCCTCCAGGAAGTTGATGGGATCATAGGGCCGCTCATCGACCCTCACTTCATAATGGAGATGTGGTCCCGTACTCCGGCCGGAGCTTCCAAGCAAGCCAATCTCGTCCCGGTAGCCGACGGTGTCGCCTACCTTGACCTCGATTTTCTTCAGATGCCCATACCGAGTGCGGATCCCGAGACCATGGTCGATTTCAATAAGCCTGCCATAGTCCCCCATCCACCCCGCATATACCACTTTACCCGGCGCCGTTGCTAGCACCGCTGTGCCGACATCATTCCCCAGATCGAGGCCCTCATGCATCGAGGCGTGACCCGACATGGGGTCTTTGCGGACGCCGAAACCGCTTCTGAGCACGTAGCTGTCCAGCGGCGCGGCCAAAGGCAGGCTCTTCAACACCACCTGCAGCCGCTCCCACCGTTCCACCTCGCCGTCCAGGTTCTCGATCGAGGCCAGGACCAGCCGCTCCTCGGCGGTGCGGGTATAGCTTCGCGGGGTAATGAACGGCCCGCCCTCGCCGGAAAGCTGGTTGCCGGCGGCATCCAGCAGGGAACCGACCTCCAGGCCGGTCATGGCCACGGTCTTCTCGATCTCGTCGACGCCGACACGGGTCCGCTGGGTAAGCTTTTCCACCATGGTCTTCTGGGTGGAGCTGACGACGTTGAGCCGCCCCTCGAGCGCCCGCACCTTCGATAAGAGCTCATCCCGCGCCGACCGCAGGGCAATCCGGTCCTGCACCACCCGCGAGGTGGTCCTTTGCATGCCAGTGACCAACGCCTCAAGGCGCCTGTTGCTCGCCTCGGCCGCCGCCAGGGAATCGCCGAGGCGCGAGAGCTGGCCCTGCAGCACGGCGTTGGTGGCCGCCTTGCGCGCCTGCACGGTCAACAGCGCGCCGACGCGCAGCTGCAGATCCGCCACCTGCGATTTCAGCTGCCGCCCGATGCTCTCGGCCCGCGTCAACTGCTCCTGCGAATTCTGGAGATCCCGGAGATAACGGGCCTGCGCCATTCGGGAACGCACGGCAACGTCGGCTTCCGCCGACATCTGCATCCGCATTGCCGAGATTTCCTTGGACAGCACGAAATTGTTGCCGGAGATGCGGTCGAGATCGCTGTTGATGGCGGCGATGACTTCGTCGACGGTCGGCCCAACCTGGGCCTCGCCGGCCACCGGCAAGCTTTCCATGGCCAGCGCCGGCAGATCACCGCCGCGCGCGGCGCGAACCAGGTCAAGAACGAATTGCTGGTTCAGCGTCAGTTCCTTGGACACGCCATCGAAGCGGTCCTGCAGCGCAGTGACCTGGGATTGCAACTGATCGAAATCGGCGGCCACACGATCGGCTTCCGCACCGCGCTCGCTGGCAAGCCAGCTCGCGATGCCGGCCGTCAGTGTCGTGCCGACAGTCCAAACAATTATGACCGCTGCCAAGCCGGCCGCGGCCATCTGCTGTCGCTTCGTCACTGTCAGATATTGTACGCGATGATCGGCGCGAATTAGAATTTCGCGCTGCACGAATATACGGTCGATCTGTGTCACAAGCTGCTGTCGGATCGCCCCAACAACCTTCTGCATCTTGCCCCCCACATTCTTGATCGATGCGTGGTGAATGCCAAGCACCGCATCGGCGTAGCCACTTTGCGCGCGGCTGACTTCCCTCGATTTCCAGACCTAGCCCTTATTTTTCCTCCCCACTGTGGGGGCGGCACAATTTTTTCACCGGCACTCATTCTGGGAGTACCGTTGCACAAAGACCCTAAAGACGGGTTTTCAGGCAGGCAAGAAGATTCTCCCCGCATTCCCTAGCATGCGCGAACATGCTGGGAACATCGGGCCTTGCCACAGCTTTATCACCGTAAACGAAAAGTAGATTCAACGTGTTCGATAATTTGCCGCACCGAATCTTCGATCGGTTGCAATTGCGTGTCCACAATCAACTCCGGTGCATCGGGCGCTTCGTAAGGTGCGGAGATTCCGGTGAAATCCGGAAGCTCGCCGCGCCGCGCCTTCTTGTACAGGCCTTTGGGATCGCGCGTTTCGCACGTTTTTAGATCCGCCTTGATATAAATCTCGTGAAAATGTTCGCGAGCCGCCCGCCGCGCCCGTTCGCGATCGGCGCGATAAGGCGAGATGAACGCCGTGATGGTGATGAAGCCGGCATCGGCGAACAGCGCCGCCACTTCACCGACTCGACGGATATTCTCCGCGCGATCGTCGGGCGAGAATCCCAGATTCGCATTGAGGCCCTGGCGCACATTGTCGCCGTCGAGCACGAAGACATTGTAGCCCTTCACGAACAATCCTTGCTCCACCGCCATCGCCAGCGTCGATTTGCCGGACCCCGACAAGCCGGTGAACCAGAGCACGCCGCCCCGATGACCTGTGCGTGCGGCCCGCTGCTCCGAGGTGATGCGGTGCTTCTCGGTCCGCAGGTTTTCCGAGCGCACGATCCGGATCTCGCGCTGATTGGGATACCCTTCCATGTCGATCAGGCCGCCGGCGAGAATATGCGTATCGTCCGACAGCACGAAACGGCCGGTGCGCGCGAACGACTTGGCCTCGTCGACAGCGAGCATGGCGCGGGTGCGCAGGATGACGTCCCCGACGCCGTGACGGCCGATCTCGTCCCCGCTATGCGTCGACAAATCCTCGACATCGAAGACGCGTTCGACGGCTTCGACCGTAACCAGAATATCGCGGGTCGCGATTCGCAGGTGATAATTCGCGCCCTTTTTCAGAGGCTGCTGCGCCAGCCAGAACAAGCGGCCACGGAACACCGTCGTTTCCAACGGCGCATGATCGGGGTGACTGGCGAGTTCGCCGCGTTCGACGAAGAGCTGGTCCTCGAGCGTGAAGCCGACGGACTGCCCCGCCTCCGCCTCTGTTGGCGCTGCCGCGGTATGCCAGGACTCGATCGAGGCAACGCGCGAGATCTTGTTGGACGGCGAGAACAACAGCCGGTCGCCAACCTTGAGCCGTCCGGATTCGATGCGGCCCACCAGGATGCGCCGGTCGTCGAACTTGTAGACATCCTGGATCGGCAACCGCAGCGGCAGTTCGGTCGCCCGCCGCGTCGGCCGGAAGCTGGAGAGCACATCCATCACGGACGGGCCGCGATACCATTTCATCTGCGTGGACGCGGAGGTCAGATTGTCGCCGTCGCGGGCCGAGACCGGTATCACCGCATCCGCCGTCGCGCCGATGGTCTTGAGGTAGCCGCTATACTCGTCGCGGATCGCTTCGAATTTGCGCTGCGAGTATTCGATCAGGTCCATCTTGTTGACGAGAACCACGATCTGCCTGATGCCCAGGAGATTGAGCAGGAAGCCATGCAGCCGCGATTGCTGCTGCACGCCGTGGGACGCATCGATCAGGACCAGCGCCGCGTCCGCCGAAGAGGCGCCGGTGATCATGTTCTTGATGAACTCGCGATGGCCGGGCGCATCGATGATCACATAGTCGCGGCGCGGCGTGCGCAGCCAGATCTGCGAGGTGTCGATGGTGATGCCCTGGTCGCGCTCGGCCTGGAAGGCGTCCATCAGGAAGGCCCACTCGAACGGCATGCCGCGCCGCTCGCACATCGCCTTGATGGCATCGAGCTTGCCGTCGGCCAGCGATCCTGTCTCATGGATCAGGCGGCCGACCAGTGTCGACTTGCCGTGATCCACATGGCCGCAGATCACGGTTCGGAGCTGCTCGCGCAGGGTTTCGGAAGCGGTAACGACCTGGTGCATCACATATACCCGTCGCTGCGCAGACGCTCGAAGGCGTCTTCCGTCTCGCGGTCCATGGCGCGGCCGGCGCGCTCCGGCGCCTTGGTCGTCTCCAGCTCGGCAATGATTTCGTCCAACGACGAGGCGCCGCTCTCGATCGGCGAGGTTATGTCCTCATCGCCGAGAGAACGATAGCGCTTCCCCTTCTTGGAGAAATACAAATCGACGATCGGGATGCCCTCACGCCGGATGTAGCGCCAGATATCAATCTCGGTCCAATGCAGCAGGGGATGCACGCGCAGATGCCAGCCCTGGGGCAGATGGGTATTGAAGAAGTCCCAGAACTCAGGCGGCTGATCGCGGAAGTCCCACTGGTTGCCTTCCTTGCGCGGGCTGAACACCCGCTCCTTGGCGCGCACCGCCTCTTCGTCCCGGCGGATGCCGGCGATGATGCCGGTGAAGCCATGCTTGGCCAGCGCCGCCTTGAGGCCGAGGGTCTTGCGCCCGGCCGAGCGGGCCGCGGGCGGCAGCTTCGGATCGACCGCCTCGAGCGGCGGGCACTCCTCGCGGATCAGGTTCAGCCCCCATTCCTTCTCATAGCGGTCGCGGAAGGCGTACATCTCCTTGAACTTCTTGCCGGTGTCGATGTGCATGACCGGAAACGGCACATGGCCGAAGAAGGCCTTCTTGGCCAGCCAGACCATGACATTGCTGTCCTTGCCCAGGGACCAGAGCATGGCCAGCCGGTCGATGCGGTTGAAGGCCTCGCGGAAGATATAGACGCTCTGCGCTTCCAGTTGATCGAGATGATTCATGGCGGACTTAGGAACCTTGGCACTACGGGCAATCTGGGGTGAGCCGGGAACGATCCGCCGGCGCAGGAGGTTGCCCCATCAGGGCGGGCCGTGCAGTCTGCGGTCGCGGCGAGGGCCGGTGCATATAGGGCTTTGGTTCAATTGGCAATGTCTGACTATCCGCAATCCAAGGCTGCATCCGGGCAAAACTGTCGCACCACCGCCTCCCCTCCAGAGTCCGGGGGGCGACATTGATTGGCGGCCTGCCGACGGACCTCTCCGTCCTCGTCATTTTCGGGCTGACCTATGCCGGCATGGCGACCGGCCGGATTCCCGGATTACGCACCGACCGGGCCGGAATCGCCCTGGCGGCAGCTATTCTCATCTTGATCGTGACCGGCAAGAGCCCGGCCGATGCCGTCGCCTGGGTTGATCTGCCGACCCTGGCCCTGTTGTTCGGGTTGATGGTGCTGTCCGGCAAGTTCGCTCTGTCGGGCTTCTATGACTACTGCGCCTTCCGCATCAGCCATGCCTCGGGCAGCCCGGAACGACTGCTGGCGGTCACCATTGTCGTCGCAGGCGCGCTGTCGGCCGTGCTGGCCAATGACATCATCGCCTTTGCCATGCCGCCCTTGCTCTGCCTGGGACTTCGGGCCCGCGGCCTGAATCCGGTGCCATATCTCATCGGTCTGGCGGCGGCGACCAATGTCGGTTCGGCCGCCACCGTGATCGGCAATCCCCAGAACATACTGATCGGCCAGGTGGGCGGCCTCGATTTCTGGCGCTTCATCGCGCTCTGCGGGGTGCCGTCCCTACTGGGCTTCGCGGTAATCCATGGCGTGATCGTCCGGCAGTGGCGGCATCGCTGGGCGTTGCCGCAGCGGCCCGCGTCGGCGCCGGACCCGCGGCCCCCTGCCCTGCGCCGGGGTCCGTTGATCAAGGCAGTGGTCCTGACGGCGGCGCTGCTGATCGCCTTCGGCGCCGGCCTACCGCGCGACATCTCCGCGCTGATCGTGGCGGCCGCAGTCTTCATCAGCCGCTCGATCGAGAGTCAAGCGCTGGTGCGGTCGGTCGATTGGGGTCTATTGATTCTCTTCGGCGGCTTGTTCATCGTCACCGGCGCGCTCGCAGACTTGCCGGAAGCCGGCGCTCTGTTTGCGGACCTTGTCGCCGGCG
>DATKFM010000280.1:0-12506 GCA_035544395.1 Verrucomicrobiia bacterium | reverse complement strand
ATTGATGCTGCCGGCGAGGACCATCTCCACCACCTGCATTGCGGCGGCATCGGTGACCCGCAGTCCGTCGACGAACTCGCTCTTGATATCGAGCCGCTTCAGCATGTCGTTGATCTGCGGTCCGCCGCCATGGACGACGATCGGATTGATGCCCACCTGCTTAAGCAGCACGATATCGCGCGCGAACACTTCGGCCAGTTCCTTGTCCACCATGGCATGGCCGCCATACTTGATCACGAAGCTCTTGCCGCTGTAGCGGCGCATCTAGGGCAGCGCTTCGGAGATCGTGCGCGCGGTGCGCAGCCAATGTTTGGTCTCGGTGTAGTTGATCTCGCTGCTCATGTCGGTGTCCGTGGCGGGAAAGGGCGCGGCAATCTACTGGATCGCGGCGGGCTTCGCCAGCGCCGCCAGGTGGGCACGAAGCTCCGGGATCCCAAGGCCTTCACGGGCGCTGGTGGCGACAATCTCCGGATGAGCGCCGACATGGCCGGCGATCTCCTTGGCCATCTCGGCGCGGCTTCGATCGAGCTCGTCCGGCTTCAACTTGTCGATCTTGGTCAGGACAACCTGATAGGAGACTGCGGCATCGTCGAGCTGCTCCATGAATTCCCGGTCCACTTCCATCAGACCGTGGCGCGCATCCGCCAGCAGGCAGACCCGGCGCAAGGTCGGACGGCCCCGCAGATAGCGGAAGATCAGGCCGGTCCAGCCGCGCACTTTCGTCTTCGAGACCTTGGCGAAGCCGAAGCCCGGCAGATCCACCAGGATCAGCCGGCCGCCGAGGTCAAAGAAGTTGATCTGCTGCGTGCGGCCCGGCGTGTGCGACACCCGCGCCAGCGTGTTGCGGCCGGTCAGCGCATTCACCAGGCTGGATTTGCCCACATTGGAACGGCCGGCGAAGGCGACTTCCGGCAGGGTCGCCGGCGGCAGGATCTCTTCGTTGGTCGCCCCGGCGACGAAGCGGCATTCCCGCGCGAACAGCAGGCGGCCTGCTTCCGGATCAAGCCGGTCGATCGCGGCTTTCACGGCTTCACCTTGTACCCGCTGCGAATCAGGCGATGGACGAGAATGAACAGCAGGGCCGCGAGCGACAGCAGCAGCATGGCTCCGGTCTGCAGCGAGCCTTCATGAAATCCCGTGAGGCCAGCACGCACGCCATCGACAACATAGAAGATCGGGTTGAGCTGGATGAGCTGCCCGCCGATTTCGGGCAGGCCGGAAATCGGATAGTAACAGCCCGACAAGAACGACAGCGGCAGAAGCAGAAAGGTGTTGAGCGCCGCCTGGTGATCCCATTTTTCCGCCCATATCCCGGCGATGATGCCGCAGAGACCGAGGATCACGGCTCCGGTAACGGCGAAGAACAACAGCAGCGGGACATCGGGCGCGGGCAGCCTTACGAACAGCAGGCTCGCCGCCAGGACCACGGCACCGGTCAGCAGGCCCACGGATGCCGCGCCCAGGGTGTAGCCGATGGTGCGCTCCAGCGGCGTCAGCGGCGCCATCAGCGTGTCCCAGATCATGCCTTCCAGCTTGTCATAGAGGATCGACTCGGCCGCCGTCTCGAAGGACCGCTCGCAGACGGCGAAGACCACCAGGCCGGCGACCAGGAATTGGCTGAAGCCGATGGCGCCGAAATTCCAGGCGCGGTCGCCCAATGCTATGTGAAACACGGCGAGAAACAGCATGTTCGACACCAACGGCCCCAGCAGCGAATAGCGGTAGCTCTTCAGCACGCGGCGCATGTCGCGGCCGGCGAAAGTGGCGAGCCCGAGCCAGTTGACCCGCCCGAACCGCCGCGGCTGCAACGTTCTAGTCTGCGTGGTCATCAGGCCTTCAGCCGGTAGCCGGTGGCAAACAGCCGATGCACGAGTGCCCACAGCGCTAAGTTGGCCAGCGCCATGACCGCGAGACCGGCGGCGAGGGAACCGTCGGCATGGCCGATGAAGCCATAGCGAAATCCGTCGATCATGTAGAAGAATGGATTGATATGGGCGAGCACCGCCCAGTAGCCCGGCAACCGCTCCACCGAATAGAACGTGCCGGAGAGAAACGCCAAGGGCGTGATGACGAAGTTCGTGACCGCCGCCAAGTGATCGAACTTCACCGCCCAGATGGCGCCGAGCATGCCGAGCTGCGATAGCAGCAGCGAAGCTGCCGCCGCGTGGAACAGCACAAAGAACGGCGCATGGATGTGCGTCCCCACCACGAGGGTCATGGCGGCCCAGGTGGTGACTCCGACCAGCAGGCCGCGCGTCATGCCGCCAAGCGCGAAGCCGGCAGTCAGCTCGCCCGGACTCAAGGGCGGCATCAGCACATCGACGATATTCCCCTGCACCTTGGCGATCAGGATCGAGGAGGAGGTGTTGGCGAAGGCGTTCTGCACCATGGTCATCATGATCAGGCCGGGCGCCAGGAACTCCATGAAGGTGACGCCGCCCATCTTGTCGACCGAGCGGCCGAGGGCGAGCACGAAGATCGCCAGGAACAACAGCGTAGTCACCAGCGGCGCCAGCACCGTCTGGGTCGCCACCTTGGCGAAGCGGCGCACTTCCTTGAGGTAAAGCGTCTTCAGCCCTTGCCAATTGACACGGCCGAATTGGCGCACCTGGGGCGGCGGCTGAATGGGCGTGGCTGTCATGAGATTGGGCGGCATGTCCGGGGGCTGGATTTGCGGGGCGCCGCAGGTCTATCCCCCCGGCGGCGCCAGGGCAAGGCGGGCCTAGCCCAGGCCGGAAATGCTCTTGCGCGCCAGCGTCTCGGCCGGCGGCGCGTTTTCCCAGCGGTGGGTAATGTGGCGCTGGGGCACGGCGAACTCGATGCCCTGCTCGGCGAATGCCTTGCGCAGCCGCAGATGCACCTCGTTGCGCACGTCCCACTGGCGCATCGGCCGGGTCTTGATATGGGCCTGGATGATCATGCCGTTCTCCAGGAACTTGGTGATGCCCACCACCGTCATCGGCTCCAAGATGTCGCGGGTGAACTTCGGGTCCTTGCGCAGATCCTCGCCGATCTGCCGCAGCACCTTGGTGACCTTTTCCAGATCGGCGTCATAGCCGACGGCGACGTCGAACGTGGCATTGGCATAGTCCTTGGTCATGTTCTTGACAGTGGTGACGGCGCTGAAGGGGATCGTATGCACTGCGCCGGCGCCGTCGCGCAGGCGGATGCTGCGGACTGTCATGGCCTCGACGACGCCGATGCGGTTGTCGAGATCCGCCACATCGCCCACGGCGAGAGTATCTTCCGCCAGGATGAAGATGCCGGTGATCACATCCTTGACCAGTGTCTGCGCCCCGAAGCCGACCGCCAGGCCGACAACGCCGGCGCCGGCCAGCAGCGGCGCGATATTGATGCCCAGCTCCGACAGCACGATCAAGGACACCATCACCACCAGAACAATGCGGAAGGCGTTGCGGATCAGTGGCAGCAAGGTGCGCAGCCGCGCGCCGCGGCTCGGATCGTCGGCATCGCGCTGGCGCTTGTTGAGGAAGCTTTCGACGATCCCGTTGACCACCTCAGTCGCCAGCAGGGCGCCCAGGAAAATGAAGCCGATGGTGATTAGGCTGCGGGTCAGCCGCTGGCCGAATTCCGTCCCGAGCCAGCCATAGGCGTCGATGCCCCAGACTTCCAGCAGCGACAAAGCGGCAATTACATAGATGACAGCGAACAGGATGCGCTGCAGCAGCGGCAGATAGCGGTTGGCGCGGGACTCAAGCCGGGGGAAGCGCGCCTTGAGTTCGCTGCTGAGGGCAAAGCCGCGCTCCACCATGCGGCTGATGCCGGCAGTGATCATCCGGACTACGAACAGCAGCAGGAAGGTGAGCAACGTGGCGCGGAACAGGAAAGCGAAGCCGCCGGTGATATTCAGCGCCCAGACGCCGTAAACAGCCAAGACATAGGCGATGGCCAGGAAATGCCAGATGTCGGCAAAGCGGTTGCGCAGGCGATTCCAGGCGCCGTTCTCGCCGCGGGCCTTGAGCCATTGCGTCACGGCGCTGCGGTTCTGCAGCACGAAGATCACGATCATGCCCACGACCACCAGGCCGACCGCGCGCAGGATGAAGATATGCAGCGGCGGCGGCAGGCCAAGCAGCAGGCCGGCCTCGGCGATAAAATAGCCGTAGATGGCGACGGCGCTGACGCGGCGGATCCAGATCAGCAGATAGTTGGCAGTCTCGTCGCCGACATTGATGAGGCGCAGGCTGCGCGACCGCGGCGCCAACACCGTCCGCGCGGCGGCGCTAACCAGTCGAGTCGCCAGATTGGCATTGATGATCGCCAGCACCACGAGGCGGGTGGTCTCGCCCGGCGCCAGCGCCGACATGACGCCATAGGCGATGGCCAGGAATGCGGCAATCGGTATCAGCTCCAGCAGCAGATGCAGCAGCGCATAAGGAAAGCGCCATAGATAGCTGTTCTCCGGCTGGCGGCTCTCCAGCCGCTGCCGCGGCCGGGCGAGCAGGCGGTTGACCAGCCATTCGATGGTCATCGCCGCGGTGAGGATGGCGGCGATCTTCCAGATCAGCTCGAACCAGAGATTGCGCACGGCGGGATCGTGCGCCTGCTCCGCCGCCCAGGCGACGATCATCGGCGCATTGAGCAACGCTGTCGCCACCACCACGAGACCGTCGCTTGCGTTGCGCACATTTTCCGACAGGGTCGCGAGCAGCATCGCGCCCAGCCCCGGCTCTTCCTCTGTGCCTTCGGCTTTCTTCTGCGCGGCCTGCAGTGCCTTCAGCTCGGCGATCAGCTTGGCGCGGGCTGCCGGGTCCTGCAGCGACTGCACCAGGACTTCAATCTCAGCACTGCTGATCTCAGGCGCGGGCGCGGTTTCAACGAACTGCGCTCTGGCGGTCGCCGGCGCGAGCAGCGCGATCGCCACAAGGCAGGCCGCGAGGACAAGCGCCGTCAGATTGTTTTTGGCCCCAAATTGCATGGCCGGGAGACTATAAGGGGTCACTCCGGCATGTCATATGATTTTGCGGTGGCGCGGATGGGCGATTCAGCGCGCCTGCGCGACGAAATAGGCCAATCGATGCGGGACGTTAAGGTCGGCTTCGCCATAGGTTTGCCGCAATTGCTCGGCATGGGCGCGGTCGAAAATGGGAACCACCTCCGGCGCCATGCTGGCGGAGACGCCGGCGCTGGCGCGGATGCGGCCGCACCAGGCCTCCTGGCTGTAGGGGATATCCAGCAGCTCGTCGTGGCGTTCGACGATGGTGAACATCTCCGCCGGCAACTCATCGGCCCAGCTCAGGCGGAAGCCCAGCCGGTCCGATGTCCATTCCGGATTGTGCCGCTTGATCAGCGTCGAGCTGAGCTCGATGACATTGCCGGGGGCACGGTGGAAATCCAGCGCGCCGACGACGAGCCGGCCGCCGGATTTCAGGATGCGATTCACCTCCTTCGCGGTACGGGCGTGGTTGAACCAGTGCCAGCAGCAGAAGGCGGTCACGAGATCGAAGCGCTTGTCCGCACAGCCCGTGTCTTCCGCCGGCGCAACGCGCGCGTCGATCGCAACGCCGTCCGCCTTCGCCAGCGCCACCGCGGTCTCGATCATCGCCGGGGCGATATCCAGCGCGGTGACCAGCCATCCGCGCCGCGCCAGCGCGCGGGCGATCATGCCGGTGCCGGTCGCCAGATCCACGGCCGCGTTGCCGCCCGGCCGCGGCACAATTCCCGCCGCCGCAAGGCGGTCATAAAGCCGCTCCGGATAGGCCGCCCGATGGGCGGCGTAGTCGGCGGCCGTGCGCCCGAAATCCACTTTCATGACGTCAATGGAAGAGGGCGCCCGCGGCTATGTCACGGGAAATCTTCCCTTTCTTCCCTCGCAATGCGGCGGCATTCACCACGGGATTGTGATCGCCATCACATCCCGCGGGGGAATAAACTTGGGGCCGTTCTGTTTATCGTTCAGTGCCGGAATATCAGGCGGCATTGGAACCGATCGGAGGATGTCACAATGGTAACTCAGCGGATCTTGATTGCGTCTGTCGTGGCGGTTGGGCTGGCGCTGGCTATTCCCGCCGGATTCGCCTGGGCCGCCAATTCCGGCGGCAGCAGCAGCAGCGGCTCCTCGTCGGGCGGCAGCTCCTCGTCGGGCGGCAGCAGTTCGTCATCGGCTGCCAGCAAGTACAAACTGGCGAGCACCAAGGTCGATGCCGGCAAATATGACGCCGCGATCGATATTCTCGAAGACCTCGTCGATGACAACCCGAAGAACGCCGACGCCTGGAACCTCATGGGATACAGCTATCGCAAGAAGGGCGACTACGATGAGGCGCTCGAGTACTACGAGAAGGCGCTGAAGCTGAAGCCGAACCATGTCGGCGCCAACGAGTATATGGGCGAGCTGTACCTGGAGATGAAGGACCTGCCGAAGGCCGAAGAGCGCCTGGCGGTTCTGACCAAGGCCTGCAATGGCTGCGAAGAGCAGAAGGAACTCGAGGAAAAGATCGCCGACTTCAAGAAGAACAACGGTTAGGCGCGGATCGCGGGTCCCATCCCGTTTCGCGCTTGTTGACGCTCGCGAGCCGCCGCTCCCCCCGCGGCTCGCGAGCGAATTTATTTCAGGGCTCGAGGCCGATCGTCAGATAGCCACGGGGCTCGCCGGTGATGCGGCTGGCGCTCATCATGCCCTCCACCAGCTTGGCGACGGGAATCCAGTAGGGTTCATACTCGAAGCGCCAGACATCCATCACCAGCACCAGATCCTGCCGCGCGTCATAGGCGGCGACCGGCGAGAAATGACCATAGTCGCCGGAGCCGATCGCCGTTTCGGAAAAATAATTGGCGATGATCAGTTGCCGGCCTTGCTCGCAGGCCTCCATGTCCTGGCGCAGCCGCATTGCCGCCTGCACGGCGTCGGCCTTGTCGCCCAGCGGCACGACTCCGATATCGGCGCGGAGGTCGCTCACCGCCAGGCCGCGGCGCAGCAGCTTTTCCAGCTCGGTCAGCGTCACGCCGCGTCCGCCATCCTTGCCCGAGCCCGCGTGCCAGATCTCGTCATCGACCGCCTGCAGCAGAGACTCCTGGGTCATCATCATGCTGCCGGGCGCGCGCAGGCGGTTGCCGCTGATCGCATTGACCACCATGGTCGCGGAGGCGAGTGAGCAGGCGCAGTCGGTGATCTGGCAGACATAGTGCGGCGCCAGCCGCCAATAGCCCTGGGCCGGCGATGCGCGCAGATGGCTGTTGTCCTCGCTCAGCAGGCGAACCCAGTCGGCATATTTGATTTGATTGCTGTTCATGGCGGCGCAGATTTTCACGTCCCGCCGGGAGGATCAAGCGCCGGCGGCCGCCTTCTTGCCATCGCCTTGAGATGAAGACGGCAGCACCAGCCCATGGGCGTCGGCGATGGCATAGATCGCCAGCGGTTCGCGGCGACCGCGGATCTCGATGTCGTGCCGTTCCCGGCCGGCAGTGTCGAGGCCGGCATGGCGAGCCACGGTTTCCGAGAGGATAAGCTGGCAGCCATATTCCTTGGTCAGTGTCTCCAGGCGGCTGGCGGTGTTCACCGCGTCGCCGATGGCTGTTATCGAAGTGGCGTGGCCGTGCCCCATCTCGCCGACGATCGCCGGCCCGGCATGGATGCCGATGCCGATGCGCAGCGGCTCATTCAAGTCATGCTGCAGTGTCTGATTTATTTCCTGTAGATTTTCCGCCATCGCCTTGGCCGCCGCCAGCGCCTGGCGGCAACCCTCGCCGGGATTGGCGCCGATGCCGAACAGGGCCATGACGCCGTCGCCGATGAACTTGTCCAGCCGGCCGCCGGTGTTCTCCACGGCCAGTCCCATGGCCCGGAAATAGCGGTTGAGCACGAACACCACGTCATAGGGCAGCTTGTGTTCGGCCATGCGGGTGAAGGCGCGCAGATCGGCGAAGAGGATGGCGATCTCCTCCTCATGGCCCTGCAGATAGCCGGGCCGCGCCTGGGCGTCCCGCGGGCTGGCGCTGGCCGGCAGCAGCGGCACGATGGAAACGGCGCCGGTGGGCCGCGCCTGGCAGGCCAGGCGCACATTGGGCGCGGCGGCGACGCGGTCCAGCACCTTGCGCTCGGCGTCGCTCGCCGGCGGCAGATGCTGGGCGCCGGCGGAGATACGCACCCGGCAGGTGGAGCAGCGGCCGCGGCCGCCGCAGACGGAGGCGTGGGGAATGCCGGCCATGCGGCTGGCATCCAGGATCGTGGTGCCGATCTGTACTTCCACCTTCTGGCCATCGGGATAGGTGATCATCACGGCGCGATGGCTGGTGATCCAGCGCCGGACGGCGCGGCCGATCAGGGCGGCGGCGAGGCAGGCGAGAAATCCGCCGATGAACCAGTTGCGGATGGCGTAGAGAACGGCGACGCCGTCTTCATCGGGGAAGCCGATCTCGGCGATTGCCTGATTCAGCCAGTCAGGATCTTCCGCCAGCCGCGCCACCTCGCGGCCGCCGGCGGCAAAGCCCAGCAGCGCCAGCACGGGAACCAGCAGCGCCACGGCATACACGAACGGCAACGCGCGGGGATACCAGCTTTTCAGCCGCAGCCAGAAATGCAGGCCGATGCAGCCATGCATCCAGAGAATGACGAGCACGATGGCCAGTTGCACGCCGTCCTTCGGGCTGAACACCCAGAGGATCAGCAACTCGTAGATATAGTTGGTGTCGGTGTCGAACAATTGATGGGCGCCGCGGGAGCCGATGATGTGAATTGCCAGCAGCGGCGGGATCATCAGCCCGAGCAGAAGCTGGGCGGCCTCCCACAAGGGCATGCGCAGGCTGCGCCGCCGGTAGATCGACCAGAAGGCCAGCGCCAGGTGGATCGTCAGGCTGCCATAGAGCAGCGTCAGGCCGATCGGGTTGAACCACAACCCGACGAAAATGCGCCGGCCTGAATCCATGGCGTCGAGCGAAATCAGGCCGAGAGAATGATTCAATAGATGGGTCGTCGCATAGACGAACAGCACCAGGCCGGTGGCCAGGCGGATGCGGTTCACAAGCTGGGGCAGGGACAGCGCGGCCGGCATGGGATGCTGCTCATGGCGACGGGTCAGATACGACGTCGCTACAGTACATATGCCGGGAAACGGCGGATTATTCCATAGCCGCCATGGACAGGCCGCCGCGCCTCCGCTAGGCAAGCAGGACAACAGCCTGCCCTCACCGATGACCGCCGACACAGACGATCACAACCGCCAGCGCATCCTGGACCGCGAGCGGCGCCGCGCCGAACGGCGCCGCCTGCTTGCGAGCGGCCCGCCTTCGCCCTGCGTCAGCATCTGCCGGCTGGACGACGCCACCGGCTATTGCATCGGCTGCCTGCGCAACATCGACGAGATCCGCGACTGGATCATCATGATGCCGGCGGAGCGGGAAGCAGTGCTGAAGCAGCTCGATCAGCGGAGGATATCGGCGGGAAAGATCGGCGGCGGGTCATGAACAAGCCTGCGGCGCCGGCGGTATCCGCGGGCGAACTCACCCTGGCCGGCGGCATCGCGCTGATGATCAGCCTCTCCATTCTTTGGGGCGGGAACTGGCCGGCGATGAAAGCGGCGGTGGCGGAGATTCCCATCCTCACCTTCCGCGTCATCTGCCTCTATGGCGGCGGCCTCGGCATGTATCTGCTGGCGCGGCTGGCGGGACTATCGTTCCGCATTCCGCGCGGGCAGCTTGTGCCGCTGCTGGTGGTGACCTTGTTCAACATCACCATCTGGCATGTCTGCTCCGCCGCCGGATTGAAATATATTGAGGCCGGACGCGCGGCGATCATCGCCTACACGATGCCGCTCTGGGCGACTGTGCTGTCGGTCTATCTCTTGAATGAGCGTTTGCGTGGTTCAACGATCATCGGCCTGGCCGTCGGCATGCTGGGCCTCGCGGCGCTGCTGCTGCCGGAATGGGATGGGCTGATGGCCGATCCGCGCGGGCCGATATTCATGCTGATCGCCGCCATGGCCTGGGCCGCGGGAACCGTGGGGTTGAAATATTACCGCTTCACCATGCCGGTGGTGACCCTGGTCGGCTGGCAACTTCTGCTGGGCGGCATTCCCGTGCTGATCGCCGCACCGTTCTTCGACCGTGGTATCGATCCCACGAGCTGGAGCGCGCATGCTTGGTTCGGTACCGCCTATGCGGTGCTGGTGGCGATGATCTATTGCCACTGGGCCTGGTTCAAGCTGGTGCGCAGCTTTTCTGCGGTCACGGTCAGCATCAACTCCCTGGCCATCCCCGTGGTCGGCGTCGTCTCCAGCTCGCTGCTGCTGGGCGAGGGCATCGGCCTCGACGTCATCGTCGGGCTGGGCCTGGTCATCCTGGCGCAGTTCCTGGTCCTGATTTGGCCGCTGCTGGCGCGGCCGCGCTAGGAATTTCTGCCAGTCTCCGGTACACTGTTGATCGGCTTGGGCAATCGCGCGTCCGCTGACGTACGCCGCGATAAACACGGCAGATACCGGGATAATCAACTAATCGGTTCAGCGGCGGCGCCGAAATAACCGCTCATTAACCACCTTCCGAAATAATCACAGGCTGGATTTTCAGACCATCAGCGGGACGCCCGCTGGCGGCATGAACCTGCGCCACCGTCAACCGGGAGCGGGTCGCAGGCGGGTGAGGAGCTATAAGATGGGCCAGGGCGATTTACCGGGTGAAGCCAACAAACCGCGCAGAGACGCGCCTGCCAAAGGGGGCGCGGCCATGCGTCTGGCGTCCTCGCTGATGCGGCGCGGATTCAAATGGCATTGGGTATATTTTGCGCTCGCCGCCTTCAACGTTTTCACCGTCGGAGGCAGCCTGTATCTGAACAGCCTGCTGGTCGAATCCTATCAAGCATCCGTGGCGGAAAACAAACGCTGGGCGGAACGGCTGGGCGCCGTGGTCGATCTCGCCGACTATGCCGGTGCGGTGAACGCGCCGGCCAACGACATCTTCGAAAGCCGCAACCTGTCGCTGGAAACCGAGCGCCGCAAGCGGGCGCTGGATCAGTTTAAATCGTTCTTCTCCTATACTTCCACCGAATTGAAGCGCAACACCAACGCCGAAGATACAAGCTCGATCTTCTCGGCCTTGGCGAAGGTCGAGTCGGCAATGGCCGGCTTGACCGATGACGCGGAGCAGATCTTCGCATTCATGGCCAAGGACGATGTCGCGGCCGCGCTGCCGCTGGTGTCCTCCATGAACAAGAAGCATATCCAGCTGGGCAAGGCGGTCGGTGTGGCCGTGTCGGAGATCCAGACGATCCAATCCAAGCTGTTCGCGCGACAGATCAAGCACACCAAGGATCTGCATGAATATGAATACGCCATCGGTGGTCTGGTGGCCTTTCTCGTCATTTTCGCCACAATCTATGGCGTCGTCATCGCGCGGGTGATGCGCAACGGCGAGCGGGCGGTGAAGCATGCGCAGACGCGGGCGGATCTCACGATCACCCGGCTGTCCGATGCGATGGACAGGGTCGAGGACGGCTTCGTGCTCTATGATTCCGAGGACAAGCTGGTGCTGTCGAACAAGCGCTTCCACGCACTCGTCGGGCCGAGCTCGCCGAACTATGTGCCGGGACGCAGCTTCGAGCAGATCATGCGCGCCGGCCTGGCCCAGGGCCTCTATCAAGACGCCGTCGGCCGGGAAGAGGAATGGCTGCGGCAGCGGATTGACGACCGCGGACGTCGGCCCGAAGGCTTCGATGCCAAGCGGCCGGATGGCGGTTGGCTCCATATCAATGAGCGGCGCACGCAGGAAGGCGGCGTCGTTGCCATTTATCGCGACGTCACCGAACGGCGGCAGCTCGAGAAGGAGACCGCCAATGTGGAGTCTCAGGTCGCCGGCCTGATCGAGGCGGCGGCGCGCGGCGATTTCTCCCAGCGGCTGCAGGTCTCAATCAAGAGCGAATTCATGGTCCGGCTGGCGCAGGGCCTCAACCAGTGGGTCGAGAGCATCTCCTCGGCGCTATCCGAAGTCATACAGATGATGTCCGCCCTGGCGCAGGGCGACCTGACGAAGCGCATCAGCGGCGAGTATCAGGGCGATTTGCTGCGGTTGAAGCGCGACTGCAACGAGACGGCGGATCAGCTTGCCAATATCGTCGGCCAGACTGTCGAGGGCATGGATACGATCCGTTCGGCGACGGCGCAATTGACCACCGGCTCCGGCGATCTCTCGGTGCGCACGGAAGAACAGGTCTCGAATCTCGAGGAGATGGCGGCGGCGATCCGCCAGCTTTCGGCGACCATCAAGCAGAATGCCGATAATGCGCAGCAGGCCAATCAATTGGCCATGGCGGCGCGCCAGGCGGCGGAGGGCGGCGGCGATATCGCCGGTTCGGCCGTGAAGGCCATGGGCCGCATCGAGGAATCCTCGCGGCGCATCGGCGAGATCGTCGGCATGATCGACGAGATCGCCTTCCAGACGAACCTGCTGGCGCTGAATGCCGCTGTCGAGGCGGCGCGGGCCGGCGAAGCGGGCCGCGGCTTTGCGGTAGTGGCGTCGGAAGTGCGGGCGCTGGCGCAGCGGTCCGGCACCGCGTCGAA
>DATKFM010000279.1:0-16782 GCA_035544395.1 Verrucomicrobiia bacterium | reverse complement strand
CCGCCTCGACCGATGAAGACAAGAGCGTCACGGTCACGGTCCTGGGTAATGACGGCGACCTCGACGGCGACCTGATCACGGTCACCGGCGCCACCGCCGATCACGGCACGGTCACGATCAACGCCGACGGCTCGCTGACCTACAAGGGCGATGCGGACTTCAATGGCACCGACAGCATTTCCTACAAGATCGACGATGGTCATGGCGGCAGCGCCAGCGCGACCGTGGCGGTGACGGTCAATGCCGTCAACGATACGCCGGTGGCCAAGGGCGACTCGGTTTCCGTCAATGAGGACACCGCGGTCACCGTGAATGTGCTGGGCAATGACAGCGACGTGGATCTCGATACCCTCGCCGTGACAGGCGCTTCCGCCGGCCATGGCACTGTCACGGTGAATAGCGACGGCTCGCTGACCTATAAGGGTGATGCCAATTTCAACGGCACGGACTCCATCACCTACAGCATCAGCGACGGCCATGGCGGCACGGCCAGCTCCACCGTCGCGGTGACGGTCAATGCCGTCAATGATGCGCCGGTTGCGGCCGGCGATGTCGCGGTCACCAACGAAGACACTGCGGTCACCGTCAACGTGCTCGGCAATGATGGTGATGTGGATGGCGATTCGCTTGCCGTCACCAAGGCCTCGGCCGCCCATGGCATGGTCACGATCAATGGCGACGGCACGCTGACCTACGCGCCGACAGCAAACTACAACGGCACGGACACGATCAGCTACAGCATCAGCGACGGCCATGGCGGCACGTCCAGCGCCTCCGTAGCGGTCACCATCAATTCCGTCAACGACGCCCCGGTGACCAAGAACGACACGGCAACGGTGAACGAAGACGGTGTGGTGCGCATCGCTGTCCTGGCCAATGACAGCGACGTCGACGGCGACAAGCTTACGGTCACCGGCGCAAGCGCGGCCCATGGCACCGTGGTCGTCAACGCCAGCGGCACGATCGACTATATGCCGAGCGCGAACTACAACGGCTCGGACACGATCACCTACAGCGTCAGCGACGGCAAGGGCGGCAGCTCGACCGCGACGGTGTCTGTCACTGTCAATCCGGTCAACGATCTGCCCACTGCCGGCAACGATACGGCCGTGACCAACGAGGATACGCCGGTCACCATCAATGTGCTGGCGAATGACGGTGATGTGGATGGCGATACCCTGGCGGTCACCGGCGCCTCGGCCCTCCATGGCACCGTCACTATCAACGGCAATGGCAGCCTGACCTATACGCCGTCGACCAACTATCACGGCCCCGACACCGTCACCTATACGATCAATGACGGTCATGGCGGCACCGCCACGGCGACCGTCGCCGTGACGGTCAACAGCGTCAACGACCTGCCCGTGGCCGGCAAAGATGCCGTCAGCATCGACGAGGACAATGGCGTCACTTTCGGCGTCCTCGGCAATGATAGCGACGTGGATGGCGACACGCTGGCCGTGACCGGCGCGACGGCTGGCCATGGCCAGATCGTCGTCAATAGCGACAACACGCTGACCTATATGCCGGACGCCAACTACAACGGCACGGATACGGTCACCTATACGATCAGCGACGGCAATGGCGGAACTGCAACCGCCACCGTGACGATCACGGTCAACCCCGTGAACGATCCGCCGGTCGCGATCGCCGATTTTGCGGTCACGAACGAGGATACACCGCTCAACATCGACGTACTCGCCAACGACTCCGACGTCGACGGTGATGCGCTGAGCGTGTCCGAGGCGTCGGCGGCCAACGGTACCGTCACGATCAACGGCGATGGCACGCTGCATTACGCGCCCGTCGCGAACTTCCATGGCGCCGATATCATCACCTACACGGTGAGCGACGGTCACGGCGGCACCGACACGGCGACCGTCATGGTCACCGTCAATTCCGTGAACGATCAGCCGGTCGCCAATAACGACACGGCCGTGGTCAACGAAGACGGCCTGGTGCGCATCGCCGTGCTCGCCAACGACCAGGACGTGGATGGCGATCCGCTCACGGTCACGGGAGCGTCGGCGGTCAACGGTGCGGTCGTCGTCAATGCGAACAACACGATCGACTATTTCCCTAACGCCGATTTCTACGGCACCGATCACATCACCTATTCTGTGAGCGACGGTCATGGCGGCACGGCGACCGCGACGGTTACGGTCACTGTGAACGCCGTCAATGACGGCCCCACGGCGAACGGTGAGATCTGGTACGTCTCCAGCGCTTCCAACACGATCTTCGGCGCGGAGCGGCTGCTGGCGAACGACAGCGACCGAGACGGCGGCCAGCTGCAGGTCACAGCCATCAACGGCGTAGCCGCCGGCACGCCGGTGACTCTAACGAATGGCGTCGTCCTGACGCTGCTGGGGAACGGCAGTATCCAGATGTCGGCGCCGACGCTGGCATTGCCTGTGACGACCGCGACCTTCACCTATACGATCAGCGACGGCACCGCGACGGCGGTCGCAACCTCGACGATCAGCTTGATCCAGTCGGGCTCGGGCGTCGATGTGATCAACCTGGCGCTCAGCGCCGGCGGCGCGGACTCGTCGACCTCGACCTATGTCGACGTCCGCACGAATAGCGACAAGATCACGGGATCGGCTGGGCAGGACGTGCTGTTCGGCGACAGCGGCAACGATACTCTGACCGGCGGTGGCGCCAACGACATTCTCACCGGCAGCGGCGGCAACGACAACCTCACCGGCGATGCGGGGAACGACACCATCAGCGGCGGCGCAAACAACGACATCATCAATGGCGGCGCCGGCACCGAAGACATGATCGATTTCTCCGATGCCGCCAGCGCGGTTACCTTCACGCTCGTGCAGAGCGCAAGCAGCACCAGCGTCGTGCTCGCAGGCGGTCTCGGCACCGACTCCTACTCGAATATCGAGGGTGCGGGCGGATCGGCCTTCAACGATACGCTCAATGGCAGTACGGCCAATGATTTCCTCCGCGGCGGCGGCGGCAACGACGCGATCAACGGCGGCGCCGGCCAGGACGTCATCGACTTCTCCGACGCGACAGGCGCTCTCGACTTCACCCTGGTTCAGGGCAGTTCGCCGACAGTGTTCGCCGCGGCCGGCCTCGGTAGCGATACCTACAGCAACATGGAAGGCGTGATCGGCAGCAGCTTCAACGACACGCTCACCGGTTCATCGGCCAACGACATCCTCCGCGGCGGCCTGGGCGATGATGTTGTTTCCGGCGGCCTGGGCGCCGACAAGCTGCGCGGCGGCATGGGCGCCGATCTGCTCACCGGCGGTGCGGGCGTGGATCGCTTCGAGTATGTGAACGGCGATCTCGCGGGCTCGCCTACCGACACGGTCGGCGACTTCCAGGCCGGCGCCGGCGGCGACGTGCTTGATATCGCGGAACTCCTGGTGGGATATTCCGGCAGCGGCCTGCAGAACTTCGTGCAGGTGATCGACACCGGCGACGGCAACACGCTGGTCCGCGTCGATATCGACGGCAGCGGCAGCACCTACGGGTTCCAGAATGCGGTCATGCTGACGGGAGTCAGCGGCGTCACGCTGGCGGATATGGTCTCCAACGGGAACTTGGACGTCACGGTTTAGGGAAGGCGCGTTCCGACGCCGTGCGCTGCATCCGCGGCGCACGGCGTTTCTATTTTCGGCCCGCCTGAGTCACGTACCGCTGCGGGGGTCCAGCGCGTCGCGCAGCCCATCGCCCAGCAGATTGCAGCAAATCACCGTCACGAAGATGCAGCCGCCCGGCCAGATCGCCAGCGCCGGCGAAGCCCAGATCATCTCCTGCGCATTGGTCAGCATGCCGCCCCAGCTCGCCAGCGGCGGTTGGATGCCGAGGCCGAGGAAGCTCAGGACGGACTCCAACAGAATCGCACCGCCGACAGAAAGTGTCAGCGCAACGACAATCGGTCCGGTCACGTTCGGCAGGATGTGAGTCAGGATGATGCGCAGGGGGCGGGCGCCCAGCGCCTGCGCGGCGCGGACGAATTCCCGCTCCCGCAATGACAGGGTGGCGCCGCGCACCAGCCGCGCCACGGTGGTCCAGCCCACCAGCGAAATGATGACGGCGATACGCCAGAAATCCGCTGACGTGGATTCGGCGATGGCGCGGGGCACGCCGAGCTTACCCAGGTCCACCGCCGCCAGCACGATCAGCAGCGGCAGCAACGGCAGGGCGATGATGCCGTCGGTGAAGCGCATGAGGAATGAATCGAACCGGCCGCCGAAATAGCCGGCGATCAGCCCGATCACCGTGCCGATGGCGGCGGCGCAGATGGCGATGGTGACGCCGATCGCCAGCGAGACCCGGCCGCCCTCCAGCAGCCGCAGCAATAGATCGCGCCCGGCCTCGTCGGTGCCCAGGACGTGCGCCGGCGAAGGCGGCGCGAAGCGGTTGAGCAGGTCGACGGCGGTGGAATCGATGCCCAGCAGCCGTCCGACCAGCGGTCCGCAGAGGACCAGCAGCACCATCAGCGCGAGGACGGCGGCGCTGGCAACGGTCTGCGGCCGCGCCAGCAGGCGCTGCCACAGGCTGCGGTGGAAGCGCGGACCGGCCGCCTTCGCCGCCGATGCGGCAAGCTCGACTGTTGTAGGCGGCTGCAGGCTCATCGCAGGCGGATCCGCGGATCGAGCGCGGCATAGGCGATATCGGCCGCCAGGTTCGCCAGCAGCACCGTCGTCGTCGCCAGCAGCAGTCCGACCATGGCGAGGTTGTAGTCGCTGCCGAGGATGGCGTCGTAGATCGTCTTGCCCATGCCAAGATAGGCGAACATCGTCTCGGTGATCAGCGCGCCCGAGAACAGCGTGCCGAAATCCAGCGCCAGGATGGTGACGATGGGGATCATCGCATTGCGCAGGGCATGGCCGTAGAGAAGCTGCAGGCCGCCGACGCCCTTGGCCCGGGCCGTGCGGATATAGTCCTGTCGCAACGCCTCGATCATAGACGCCCGTACATAGCGAAGCTGCGCCCCCACCGTCGCCAGCGTCAGGGTCATGACCGGGAGAACCAGGTAGTAGAGGCGGTCGCCCAATCCGGTCGCGCCGCTCGTCGCCATGCCGCTCGCCGGCAATACCCGCAGCTCCACAGCGAACAGGATGATCAGCAGGATCGCCAGCCAGAAGGGCGGCATGGAGATGCCGGCGAAGGCGGCGAGATTGATCACGCCGGCGCGGCGCGAGCGCGGCTTGGCAGCGGCAAACACGCCGGCGGGCAGGGCGATGGCGAAGGCGCAGGCGAGGCTGGCGCCCATCAGCACCAGCGTGTTGGCCAGGCGCGGCGCCAGCACATCCAGCACCGGCACCAGATGCAGCCGCGAATAGCCGAAATCGCCCTGCAGCGCGGCGCCGAGCCAGGTGGCGTACCGCGACAGCAACGGGCGGTCGAGGCCATAGAGCGCCTTCAACCGCGCCAGATCGTCGGGTGTCAGGTTCGGGTTCGATGTCACCATCAGGTCGATGGGATCGCCGGGCATCAATCCCATCAACCCATAGACAACGAACGACATGATCAGCAGGACGACAGCGGATTCAATCAGCCGCCGGGTTAGAAAGCTCAGCATCGGCGCCGGTTCGGGCGTTGCGGCGCGTCTGATACCGTCGTCGCGTCGCCGCTATTCATTGATCGCCCAATTCTCCGACCAGAGCGTTGAACCGTATTGATGGCCCGTCGGCCGCACGCCCGACAGCCACTTCGGCATGATGAAGGCTTGGGAACGGAAATAAAGCGGCAGGTCCGGCAGCTCCTCTGCATAGAGCTGCTGCAGCTTGTGCCACATCGCCTCGCGCTTGGCGCGGTCGGGCTGCACCTCCAGGCAATCGATCAAGTCGTCGAAGGCCGGATTCTTGAATCCGCCATAATTCTGGCCGGCGCCGCCATTCTCCTTCGTGGGGATCATGGTGGAATGGAGTGTGGTGAAAGGCACGTTCTCCGGCGAGCTCAGGAAGGCGAACAGCACCACACCCGAAAATTGCCGCTCGCTCAGGGTCTGGCCGAACAGGACGCGCGCCGGCTCGTTCTTGATCCGCACATCGGCGCCGATGGCTTTCCACTGGCTCTGCAGCACCTGCTCCACCAATTCCCGCGTCCGGTCGCCGGCCGTGGTCATGAGGTCAAGCTGCAGCGCGTCGCCGGCGGCGTTGTGGCGCAGCCCGTCATCGCCCAGCTTCCAGCCGGCCTCGTCCAGCAATTGCGCCGCCTGCGCCGAATCGTGGACGTATTGGCGCACATCCGATGTGAAGATCCAGTCCAGCGGGCTGACATTGGTCAGCGCCACTTCCTGCCGGCCACCGAAGAGCTGTTGCGTGATGGCCGCGCGATCGAGCGCATAGAGCAGCGCCTGCCGCACGCGCTTGTCGGCGAGGATCGGATTGTCGTGATTGGGCGTCAGATGCTCGTAGAACAGCACCGGCTTATAGATGATGTTGTACTCGGTTCCGTGGCGCTGCTCGAAGGCGATGGCCTGATCGATGGTCAAGCCGGCCTCGCCGGAGATGTAGTCGATGGCGCCCGACAGAAGATTGGCCTCAAGCGCCGCAGTGTTCTCCACCGTCTTGATCACGATACGCTTGATCTGCGGCGGCTTGCCCCACCAGGTGGGATTGGCCTCCAGCACGATGTCGGCGCCGGATTCCACATGCGTGAGACGATAAGGCCCGAACCAGAGTCCGGGATTGGTCGGGTCGGTCACATATTTGCTGCGCTTGGCGTACTCGGCGGGATCGGCGAAAGCCTCGCGCTCCAGATGCGCCGGGACGAGCTGGAAATCATTGATGCCCGCGTAATTGGAATCGACGCGGTCGAAATGCAAGGTGAAGGTCTTCTTGTCGATCACGTCGATCTTGAGAATGCGCTTATAGAGTTCCGCGTTGCTGATGCCGCTCTGCGGATGCTTGCCGACCTCATAGGTGAAGAGCACGTCGTCGGTGGTGATGGGTGTGCCGTCGCCCCAAGTGGCGTTGGGCTGAATCGTGTAGGTGACGGCGATGCCCTTGCCCCGCAACGCCGGGTCCATGGTCTTGCACATCGGCCGGTCGGCCATCGCTGCCTGGGCTTCCGGCGGGATATCCTCCACCTTGGCGGTGCCCTTTTCGAGCGACGGCAGCTCGGTGCAGAGCATGCAGACGAGTTGCCAGTTCTCGTCATAGGTGGTGAAAGGGCGCATGGTGAATCCCAGCACATAGCTCTTCGCCAGCATCGCTTCGATGTTCGGATGCAGCGTCGACGGATACTGGGTGACGCCGATCACTAGCTGATCGCGGGCAGCCGCCGGACTCCAGAGACCCGCGCAAATCGCCAGCAGCAGCGCGAACGGGATCGCCACCATCCGCTTCCAGGCCGAAGTGATTCGCCAGCCATGCCATTCCGCCATCGCGTCAATGTCCTTCCGACCGTGCCTTCTTGCCGCGCAGAGTAATCCGTGGGAGCGTGCCTTGTCATTGTCCCAATGGCTCTTTGCAACGTGGAAGGGATACCGTGGAAGCGCCAATGCAGGCACCGGTCGGCGCCTCGCCTGTGATTCGCAATGCCGTGCTCTTCGGCTGCGTCGGGCTAGCCTCCGGGATCCTGGTCTGGCTCGTCATCAGTTTCGTCTGGGAATCGCTGATCGGACTGGATGCCCATGCCACGATTGCCGGCTGGGATCTCTCCATCGGCCATCTCACCCTGGTTCCAGGACTTGTGTTCGGCAATGCGGTCGGCCTTGCGCTGGTGCGGTTCGGCCTGGCGGGACCTGGCCGCGCTCTGTCCTATATCGCAGCGGCGACCCTGGCGAATTTCATTGCCACGAATTTTGCCGCGAACATGGTGGACGCCGTCGAAAGCGCAGCACTCCTGGGCATGTCGGCCGGATTGGTCGGCGCCGCCTGCCTTACGGCACTGACGCTGCTGTTGTTCCCATTCGCACGGAATCTCCGGCCGTGCCTGTGGATGGTGGCCGCGGGAACGGCGCTGGGCGCGCTGCTCCATGTCGCCATCGAGGACAACAGTTCCTGGGGCCGGGGATTCCTGCTGCTCTATGCCTTCTGGCAGGCCGGCTATGGCGCGGCGTTGGGAGCGGCGCTGCCGCGGCGATCTCCGGCCTAGGCTTGCGCCGCGACCTTGCCGCCATGGGCTGACGACCAGCCTTCGGGATTCTCGAGGAAGGCGCGCACCTCCGCGGCGTCAGGCCCGCTCAGCAGGCCGGTGGCCTTCGCCGCCTCCAGCATATCCCACCAGGTGGCGAGGCCGTGCAGCTTGACGCCGAGCTTGGCCAGCGTCTCCAGGCTTTGCGGGAAGATGCCGTAGTGGAACACCACGAAGGCATGGGCGATCTGGCCATCGCCGTCGCGGATGGCGTTGACGAAATTCACCTTGCTGCCGCCGTCGGTGGCCAAGTCTTCTACCAGCAGGCAGCGCGCACCGGCCTTCATGTCGCCTTCGATCTGTGCGCCACGGCCGAAGCCCTTCGGCTTCTTGCGGATATAGAGCATGGGCAAGTCGAGCAGATCGGCGATCCAGGCGGCGAAGGGAATGCCCGCGGTCTCGCCGCCGGCCACGGCGTCCAGCGATTCGAAGCCGACCTCGCGCTCGATCATGCCGACCGCCAGCTCCATGATCTTCCGCCGCGCGCGCGGGAAGGAGATGATCTTCCGGCAGTCGATATAGACCGGGCTGGCGCGGCCGGAAGTCAGGATGAAGGGCTGCTGCGGCCGGAAATGCACGGCGGCGATCTCCAGCAGGATGCGCGCGGTCGTACGGGCGGCATCGGCGGCGAAGCTCGAATCGGCGGTCAACGGCGTCTCCCTGGAAAATCGCGATCTTCCTAACGGCAATCGGCGCGGGCTGCAATCCGGCTTTCGCGGCGATTGCCGCTGCGGCAGTTCATGACGCATCGGCGATCCGCGCTTAGACTTAAGTGCAGATCACTGATTCGGAGGAGGCCTCATGGCCGATGTCATCGAGCTGACGCGTGACGGGGACCTGGCATTCGTCGCGTTGAACCGGCCCGACAAATTGAACGCGCTGGACAAGGCGATGTGGCGGCGGCTGTCGGCGGTGATGGACGAGATCGCCGCCGAGGACGGCATTCGCTGCGTCGTCATCAAGGGCAATGGCGCGGCCTTCGGCGCCGGCGCCGATCTGGCGGAGTTCGCCACGGAGCGCCACACGCCGTCCGCCGCCGAAGCCTATGCCGGGATCATGGGCGATGCGCTGCTGGCCGTCCGCGCCTGCGCCTTGCCGGTGCTGGCGCAGATTCACGGCGCCTGCGCGGGCGCCGGGCTGGAGATTGCGGTTCACTGCGATATCCGGCTGGCGGCGGCGGGCAGCCGCTTCGGCATCCCGATCCAGCGCATGGGCATCGGCCTGCCTTATCCGGAGTTGGCGGCGTTGGCGGAACTGGTGGGCGCGGCGACGGCGCTGGAGATCCTGCTGGAGGGCCGCATGTTCGACGCGGCGGAAGCGCGGGAAAAAGGCTTGGTGACCCGCGTCATTCCCGACGACAGCCTGGCGGAGGAGACGCTGGCGGCGGCGCGGCGGATCGCCGATGGCGCGCCTCTCTCGCACCGCTGGCATAAGCGGGCGGTCCGAAGGTTGCTCGATCCCCGTCCACTGTCGGTGGCGGAGTTGCGGGAAGGCTATGCCATCTGCGGCAGCGAGGATTACCGGACGGGCGTGCAGGCCTTTCTGGCAAAGGCGCGCCCGCAGTTTCGCGGCCGCTGAAAGCCCGCCGTAATCTGCGCGTAATCCCGGAAACGGATGATTGCTTAGGAGTTTATGTTTGGTATGAGGGGGTTGTTCGCGTTAGAGTTGGATCAACATAAGGCGAAAAAGTTCGGGGAGGTCTTTGTGGGGTTTAATCGTTTTTGGCCGATGTATCTGCGCGCTCATCGGCGGGCAGCGACGCGTGCGCTGCATTACATCGCGACCGTTATCGGCGTTTCCGGGGCGGTTGCGGCGCTGGCAACGGGTGTCTTCTGGCTGTTCCCGCTGGGCATCGCTCTAGGCTATATGGTCGCCGTGCTGTCCCATTGGACGATCGAGGGAAATCAGCCATTGATCACGGTTAATGCTTTCTGGGGCGCCGTTGCGGATTTGCGCATGTGCTATCTGGCGTTCACCGGGCAGCTCGAGACTGAAGCATTGCGCCATGGCGTGGTGCTTGAGATCCGTGGCGATAAGCAGGGCGACGTAGTGCCTGCGGTCCGTGATTAAGGGCCTGTAGTTCAGCAATTCAGGATCGGGCTGTTGCCTGCCTCCGCGGAGGCTGGGATGGCGGTGTTCTGTCACGAGGGGCGAAACCCGGCCGCTTGACTCCGATATCGTCTCCGGGTTTAATAGAACAAAACAAGAACATATAAGACCATCAGATATCAGGCTGGCGGTTTCACCCGCCGGCCGGGACGGAAAGCCATGTTGAAATTGCCTGCGGAAAATAAGGCTGATGGCAAAAAACAGGCCGATCTAGGCCAGTTGCGCCAGCAACTCCAGGTCCTGGAGCGGGCCGGTGGACAGGCACGGCCGGCCCATTCCTTGGGCCTGCCGGCACTGGACCGAGCCTTGGGCGGTGGCCTGGCCACCGGCTGCCTGCATGAGGTGATCGGCGCGGCCGGCGATGGCGCGGCCACCGGCTTCGTGGCTGCCTTGGCCGCCGGGATCGCGGGTGGACAGGGCGCTATCCTCTGGTGCCTGCCCCGGCCCGATCTCTATGGCCCGGGCCTGGCGGCGGCGGGGCTGGACCCCGCGCGGCTGATCCTGGCGACCACGGAACGGGCTGCCGATGGCCTGTGGGCGATGGAGGAAGGCGCGCGGAGCGGCGCCCTCGCCGCCGTGGTGGGCGAGGTGGACAGGCTCTCCCTGACGGCGGCCCGGCGGCTGCAGCTGGCCAGCGAGACCGGCGGTGTCACCGCCTTCCTGCTGCGCACCGGCGTGCCCGCCGATGGCGCGGCGGCGGTGGCCGCCACCCGCTGGCGGATCACGGCGGCACCGTCAGGCGTATCACCGTTGTGGACGGAAGCGCCCGGCTGGCAGGCGGAACTGCTGCGCTGCCGCGGCGGCCGCCCGGGAACCTGGACCCTCTCTTGGCAGGAAGGAGCATGGCGCCATGCGGCGGGTGATCTCGCTATGGATGCCCCGGTTTGCGACGGACCGGCTGCGGCAAAAGCTGGCGCGTGACGCGGCCGGCGCACGCCGGTCGTCTTCACCGCTGGTAACAATCCGGGAGGAGGCGGGCCGCGCCATCCTGGCGGCGGTCGACGAGCGGGCCGCGGCCGGCGGCGCCGCGCCTGACATGCCGCTGGCCGATGCGCGGGCGCTGCTGCCGCAGTTGCAGGTCCATCCGTCCGACCTGGCCGGCGATGGCGCGATGCTGCGGCGGCTGGCGGATTGGGCGACCCGCTACACCCCCTGGACGGCCGCGGAGACAGGCGAGGAAGGGCTGAACGCCGGCGGCGGCGCGGGACTCTGGCTCGATATCACCGGCTGCGCCCATCTGTTCGGCGGCGAGGCGGCGCTGTTGTCCGATCTGCTGCTGCGGCTGGAGCGGTTCGGCCACCGCGCCCGCGCCGCGGTCGCCGATACGCCGGGCGCCGCCTGGGCGGTTTCCCGCTTCATCGACGGCCGGCCCAGCATGACCCTGGAAAAAATTCTCGGCGGCCGCGGCTGGATCGTGCCGGAGGATGTGTCGCGCCCGGCGCTGGACCGGTTGCCGGTGGCGGCGCTGCGGCTGCCGCCGGCGATGGCGGCGGAGCTGGAGCGGCTGGGACTCTATGCCATCGGCGATCTGCTGGGCCTGCCGCGGGCCGGGCTGGCGCGGCGCTTCGGCGGCCTGCCGCTGCGGCGCCTGGAGCAGACCCTCGGCAGCATCGACGAGCCGATCTCGCCCGCGCCGCCGGCAGTTCTCTTCCGCAGCTTCCAGCCGCTGGCCGAGCCGATCAGCACCGCCGAGTCCATCGCCACGGTGCTGCAGCGGCTGCTGCACGATCTCTGCCGCCGGCTGGAGAAGGCGCAGCAGGGCCTGCGGCGGCTGGAGCTTGCTCTCTACCGCGTCGATGGCAGCCTGCAGCGCCTGGCCATCGGCACCAGCCGGCCGAGCCGCGACGCCGCGGCCCTGCAGCGGCTGTTTGCCCAGCAGATCGAAAAGATCGACCCCGGTTTCGGCATCGAGGCGATGGCGCTGGCGGCGGCGAAGACGGAACCGCTGACCGCGCTGCAGATGGTGCTCAAAGGCAAGGCCCTCTCCCTGCCCCAGCGCGATCGCGCAGTGATCGTCGCGACTCCCCCAGCGCGATCGCGCAGCGATCGTCGCGACTCGGGAGGATTAGGGAGGGGGGCCGAGCAGAACGCAGCTCTTGCGCCGCTGATCGACACCCTCGCCAACCGCCTGGGCTTTGCCAATGTCCGCCGCCTCGTGCCGCGGGAGAGTCATATCCCCGAGCGCGCGGCGGCCGCCGTCGCGCCGTTCGCCGAGGGGCAGGCGTCGGCCTGGCCGCCCTTGCCGCCGCGGCCGCTGCGGCTGTTCCCGCGGCCCCACCCGGTCGAGGCGATGGCGCTGCTGCCCGACCATCCGCCGGTCATGTTCCGCTGGCAGTCGCGGCTGCACCGCATCCGCCGCGCCGAAGGGCCGGAACGCCTGGAGCCGGAATGGTGGCGGCCGGAAGATTCATCGCGGCGCTGGCGCGACTACTTCCGCGTCGAAGGCGAGGATGGCCGCCGCTTCTGGCTGTTCCGCGAAGGCCTGCCGCCGGAGGACGGCCGCTGGTACCTGCATGGATTGTTTTCGTGAATAGCTGGCTGCAATGGAGGAAGAGCTCATGGCGCTCGGCACGATGAATCATCTGGCGCTCACCTTGCGCAATCTCAGGGTGTCCGAAGCGGCATTCTACGCGCCGGTGCTGGAATTCCTCGGCTACGCCAAGGTGGAGGACAGCCCGGAGATGACGCTGTGGTTCTCCGACGCCAGCTTCTGCTCGATCAATCTCTGGCAGGCGAAGCCCGACCTCGCGGGCGTGACCCATCAGCGCTACGCGCCGGGCTTCCATCATTTCGCCTTCAACGCCGACAGCCGGAAGGAAGTCGACGATCTGCATAAGCTGCTGCGCAAGATCAGCGCCACCGTGATCGATACGCCGGCCGAGTACGAATATGTGCGCGGCTATTACGCCGTCTATTTCGCCGACCCTGACGGCATGAAGTTCGAACTCGTGCATATTCCGCCGGAAGCATTTGTGGGATGAATGGATGCCGAAAGAAAATGTACAGAAATCTGTAGGGGCGGGTTTCAAACCCGCCCCTGTATTGATGCCGACCCGGCTAGGCGCTTGCCCTGATCACCCATGACCGCCTACGTCGAACTACAAACGCTCACCAACTTCACCTTCCTGCGCGGAGCGTCGCATCCGCAGGAACTGGCGTTAGCCGCGTCGGAACTCGGCATGGCGGCGTTCGCCGTCACGGACCGCAATACGCTGGCGGGCGTGGTGCGCGCCCATGCGGCGGCGAAGGAGCTGGGCGTGCGCTTCATCGTCGGCGCGCGGCTGGATCTGCAGGATGCGCCGAGCCTGCTCGCCTATCCCACTGACCGCGCCGCCTATGGCCGGCTATCGCGGCTGCTCACCATCGGCCGCCGCCGCGCTCCGAAGGGCGAGTGCCATCTGACGCTCGACGACGTCATGGCCCATGGCGAGGGGCAGATCTTCATCGCGCTGCCGCCGGAGGAAGATACGGGAAAACTCGAGGGCACGCTCCTCACTCTCGCCGCCGCCTTTCCGCGCTGCGTCTATCTCGCCGCGCATTGTCTCTATCGCGGCGATGATGGGCGGCGGCTGGCGCAACTGGCCGGGACCGCATCGCGCTGCGGCGCGCCGCTGGTGGCCACCAACGACGTGCAGTACCACGAGCCGGCGCGGCGGCCGCTGCAGGACGTGCTGACCTGCATTCGCGAGCATTGCACCATCGACAACGCCGGCTGGCGCCTCGCCGCCAATGCGGAACGGCACATGAAATCGCCGGAGGAGATGGCGCGGCTGTTCGCCGCCTATCCCGACGCCATTGTGCGTACGGTGGAGATCGCCGAGGCCTGCCGCTTCAGCCTCGAGGAACTGCATTACGAATATCCCGATGAGCTGACTCATGAGGGCCGCACGCCGCAGGAGGAGCTGGCGGTGCTGGCCTGGGAAGGCGCGCGCTGGCGTTTTCCCGCCGGATTGCCCGACAAGGTCCGCACCACCATCGAGCATGAGCTGAAGCTGATCGAGCAGCTTCGCTATGCGCCTTATTTCCTCACCGTGAACGATATCGTGCGCTATGCGCGCTCCCAGGACATCCTCTGCCAGGGGCGGGGGTCGGCCGCCAACTCCGTGGTCTGCTTCTGCCTGGGCATTACCGCCGTGGATCCGACGCGGGTCGATCTGCTGTTCGAGCGCTTCGTCAGCGCCGAGCGCAACGAGCCGCCCGACATCGACGTGGATTTCGAGCATGCGCGGCGCGAGGAGGTGATCCAGTACATCTACGGCAAGTATGGCCGCGAGCGCACCGGCCTGGCGGCGACGGTGATCTGCTATCGCGGCCGCTCGGCGGTGCGCGAGGTGGGCAAGGCCATGGGTCTGTCGCTGGACACGGTGGGCGCTCTGGCCGGCCAGCTCTGGGGCTGGAGCAACGAGGGCGTGGCCGAGGCGCAGCTGCGCGAGCTCGGCCTCGATCCCGCGGCACCGCGGCTGGCGCTGACCCTGGCGCTGACGCGGCAGCTCATCGGCTTTCCGCGCCACCTGTCCCAGCATGTGGGCGGCTTCGTCATGACCCGCGGCCGGCTGGACGAGCTGGTGCCGATCGAGAACGCCGCCATGGAGGACCGCACCGTGGTGGAGTGGGACAAGGACGATCTGGATGAGCTGAGGATTCTCAAGGTGGATGTGCTGGCGCTGGGCATGCTTACCTGCCTGGCCAAGGGCTTCGCGCTGATCAAGCGCCATTACGGCAAGGAGTTCGATCTCGCCACCGTGCCGGAGGAAGATCCCGCCGTATACGACATGATCTGCAACGCCGACACCATCGGCGTGTTCCAGATCGAAAGCCGGGCGCAGATGACCATGCTGCCGCGGCTGAAGCCGCGCACCTTCTACGACCTGGTGATCGAGGTGGCGATCGTGCGCCCCGGCCCGATCCAGGGCGACATGGTGCATCCCTATCTGCGGCGGCGGAACGGCGAGGAACAGGTGACCTATCCCTCGCGCGAGCTGGCCGACGTGCTGAGCAAGACCATGGGCGTGCCGCTGTTCCAGGAACAGGCGATGCGCATCGCCATCGTCGCCGCCGGCTTCACGCCCGACGAGGCCGACCGGCTGCGCCGCGCCATGGCCACCTTCCGCAAGGTGGGCACCATCCACACCTTTCAGACCAAGCTGGTGGAGGGCATGGTGGCGCGCGGCTATGACCGCGAGTTCGCCGAGCGCTGCTTCCGCCAGATCGAGGGCTTCGGCGAATACGGCTTCCCGGAAAGCCACGCCGCCAGCTTCGCGCTGCTGGCCTACGATTCCGCCTGGATGAAATGCCACTATCCCGCGGTGTTTGCCTGCGCGCTGCTCAACAGCCAGCCCATGGGCTTCTATGCCCCGGCGCAGATCGTGCGCGATGCGCGGGACCATGGCGTCGCGGTTCTGCCTGTCGATGTGAATTGCAGCGGGTGGGATTGCACGCTGGAGCCGGCGGGAGATGGCGGCTACGCGCTGCGCCTGGGTTTCCGGCAGATCATGGGCCTGGCGGAGGCGGAAGCGTTGCGGCTGGTGGCCGCGCGGGGCAACGGCTATGGCGATCCCCTGCAGCTCTGGCGCCGCGCCGCCATCGGCACCCGCGCGCTGGAGGCGCTGGCGCGGGCCGATGGCTTCCGCTCCATGGGCCTCGACCGGCGCGAAGCGCTGTGGGCGGTGAAAGGCCTGCCGGCCGAGCCGCTGCCGCTGTTCGCCGCCATGGGCGAGGAGGAGCAGGGCAGCGAACCGGCGGCGGCGCTACCGGCCATGGGCATCGGCGAACATGTGGCCGAGGATTACCGCACGCTGCATCTCTCGCTGAAGCGCCATCCGCTGTCGCTGCTGCGGGCGCGGATGCAGGCGCAGGGTTATGTACCGTCGTCGCGGCTGGCCACCATCGCCAACGACACGACGGTGAAAGTCTCCGGCCTGGTGCTGGTGCGCCAGCGGCCGGGCACCGCCAGCGGCGTCATCTTCGCCACCTTGGAGGACGAGACCGGCGTCGCCAACATCATCATCTGGCCGAAGGCGTTCGAACGCTTCCGCCGCACGGTGCTGACCTGCAGCCTGATGGGCGTCACCGGCAAGCTGCAGCGCGAGGGCATCGTCATCCATGTCATCGCCGACCGCATCGTCGATCTCACCGATCAGCTCCAGGACATGGCTGTCATGACGGAGGCGCCGGAGATCAATGAGCCGCCGCCGCGCAGCAACGACAACAACGAAGTCATGCCCATCGCTCTCGCCCGCGCCGACGAGGTGAAGCGGCCGGGCCAGGACCACCGCGTCAAGGCCGCCAAACGCGCGCCGCTGCCGCGCCGCGATCCGTCATTTCCGTCGCGGGATTTTCACTGAGTAACACCATTCGATTAGAACTCTAGATTTCTTCCCCCGTGAAAGCGGGGGCCCAGGGGAAGCAGGGCGCTCTGCAACTCCTGGATCCCCGCTTTCGCGGGGGAAGAAAGTAGGAGTGCCCAGAATTGAGAGCGCATAGTCTAAGCCGCCTTCCCAAAGCATTCGCCGAAGACGAAATCCCAGCCCCTCTCGTAACTCTCTCGCGCAGTTGCGG
>DATKFM010000278.1:0-10021 GCA_035544395.1 Verrucomicrobiia bacterium | reverse complement strand
CAGGCAGAGAATGTGCTGCGGCGCCGTGCCGTCCAGCAGCAGCCGCAGCACCCGGTCGGTGAGCACCTTGGTCTTGCCCGAGCCCGCGGAGGCGGCGACCCAGGCCGACGATGCCGGGTTGGTGGCACTACGCTGCGCCGTCGTGGCGCGAGTGGTGGCGGCGGAGACTGTCTTGCTCATGTCTCCTCGCCGTCGGCGACCGACCATTCCCTGACCCGCGCCAGATGCCCGTAGTCGCTGAAACGCGGCGCCGCATCCGCATCGGGCAGTGAAAGGTAACGACTGGCAGGTTGCGCAAAGGCATCGATGAGGTCGCGCAGACCATCGGCGGCATCCTGCGTCAGCTTGGCTACATCGCCTTTAATCTCCAGGTTCGTGCCAGCGACCTCGCCGCCGCTCAACCGCCAATAGGCCAGCGCCGCCACGTGACCCGCGGGCAACCCCTCGAAGGCGCCGGCCGACAGCATGGCCGCTTCCAGCGGCAGTTGCGGCGACAGGCCGCGCTCGATCTCCTTCTTCTGCGGCACGCCGCCGGTCTTGTAGTCGATGATCTCCCAGGCGCCGTCGCGGCGCTGGTCGATGCGGTCCGCCTTCGCGCTCAGGGTGAAGAGGCCCGAGGGTGTCGTCACCTCCCACCGCCCTCTGACCTCCGCGTGGGACGCATGAAGATCCGCGCGCCGCGGCGCGTCATGCGCGATGAACCACTCGGCGATGCGCAGAAAACGCGGCCACCAGAAAGCCCAAAGCGACGGCCGCGACAGCAGCGGGCCGAAGCAGTGCTGGCCGATCGCCGTGAGTTGCGCCAAGGCATCTTCCGGCAATGGTCCCGGATGGCGGCGCACAAATTCATCCAGCGCCTGATGGATCACCGTGCCACGCTCGGCGGCGCCGATCTCCGCATCCAGGGGATCCAGCGCTTCGAGCCTGAGGATGCGCCGGGCATAGATGGCATAGGGATCGCGCCGCCAGGTTTCGATTTCCGTCACCGACAGCTTGCGCGGCCGCGCCGCAACCGGTGGACAAGGCGCCGGCCGCTCCACTGCCTTCACCGCAACGGGCCGGTCGAGCATGGCCTGCCAGGCGCGCCAGTCCGGATCGAGCAGGGTCTCCGGCTCGATGCCGATGGTGCGCAGCAGGCCGTCGAGCCGCAGCAGCCAGCGGGACGGCACGGTGGGCGTGCCCTCCACCCGCAGCGAGCGCGTCAGCAGGATCTGCGCCGCGCCGCAAGCCTGGGCAAAATCATGGGCGGCGAGGCCGATGCGCCGGTCCGGCGCGGGCAAGCCGAGATCGCGCCGCATCGGCCGGCTGAGCCAGGGATCGGCCGCCGGCTCCGCCGGCCAGGTGCCCTCATTCAAGCCGCCGAGAATCAGCAGATCCGCCTGCTGCAGTCGCGCTTCCAGCGGGCCCCAGATAGCGAGGCGTGGATGCCTTCCATAGCGCGGCCGCAGCACTGCGCCGCCGATCAGCGCCTGCAGCAGCGCCGGATAGAACCGGCCGGGAATGGCGCCGAGATTGGCCGCCGATTCCCGCAGTTCGGCGAAGAAGTCTGCCGCCGCCTCGCCCGCTTCGCCGGCCCACAGCCGCGCCGCGCCCTGCTGCTCATCGGTGGTCGCCAGCAATTCGCCAAAACGGAGATGCGCGTCGATCAG
Organism: Verrucomicrobiia bacterium; assembly: GCA_035544395.1. GTDB lineage: Bacteria > Pseudomonadota > Alphaproteobacteria > Dongiales > Dongiaceae > DATKFM01. The sequence goes on along the minus strand of DATKFM010000278.1, from coordinate 8,372 downwards.
TTCCAACAGCGGCGCCTCTGCCGCCGTCAGCAGTTCCGCCAGCGGTTGCGCCATCAGCGCCAGCCGACTTATCAGCGGTATGTGCCCATTGCCGTCGCCAGCGGCGGCGGCGGCACGGAGTCCCGTAAAGCCCGCCGCTGGCCGCGGCCCGCGTAGTGCCGCGACCTCCAATCCGCGGGCCGCCTGGCGCAATACCGCAGGGTTCATCCCGGCGGCTGCCAGCGGATGTTTCAGCAGCGCCAGCAACGGCGCCGGCGCCACTTGCTCCGCCAGCAGATCCAACGCCAGCCTCAGGAAGATTCCTGGCGGGGTTTCTCCCAGCGGCTGGCCGGCGGAATCATCGACGGCGATGCCCCAGCGGGTCAGCTCGGCGGCGACGCGGCGCGCCAAGCCGCGGTCCGGTGTCACCAGCGCGGCGCGCTTGCCTTTGGCTTGCAGTACGCCGCGCATCTGCAAGGCGATGATCTGCGCCTCTTCCTGGGGATTGGCGCAATCGATGCGGCTGACCTCGCGCAGCGCGAGTTTCAGGCGCTCCTGCCGCGCGGCATCGGCCTTCACTTCCCGCGCCAGCGTCTGCCAGCGATCGGTGGTTTCGGCGGGCCGCAGCGCTTCGTTGAGCAACCGCGCCCGGCTGGGCGGAGCCGCGGCGCGCAGGCTGCAGGGCCATTCGCGCACATCGGCCGGCGTCAATGACAGCCGCTGCAGGAGCCGCGCCATGCCATGCTGGGGATGGGTCACATCCTCCAGGATCGCCGTCCAGGTATCCTCGTCCGCCTCGCGGTCCAGGCCCGGCAGCACCACGCGGCCATTCGGCATGCCGGCCACAACTTGCAGCAGTGCCGCTGTCGCGGGAATGCTGCCGGTGGATCCGGCGGCGATCACGGGATCCGCCGGCGGTTGCGCTCGCCAGAACGCCGCCTGCGCTGCCAGCACCTGATTGCGCCGCAGGGCAGGATCGATGCAGCCTTCCTCCTGCAGGATCTGCGGCCAGGCCTCGGTCAGGATGGCGAGGAACCGCAGGGTGCGCTGCCAATGCACGGCGTATTCTTCGGGCACCAGATCCTTCAGCTTGTCGAAGCCCACCTGCTCGGTCTGCATCTGGTCGAGAAAGCGCGCGAGCTCGGCGGCGAGGCGCGCCGCCTGATCCGCGGTGATGTTCCGGGGATCAGTGGCAAGGATCGCCCGCATCAGCAGCAATTGGCGCCGCAGCGCCGGGATCGGCGGCGGCAATTCGGCGCCGTCTTCCGCCGGCGGCAGGGCCTCATCGCCGCCGAACAGTTCCGCCTCATCGGGATCGAGATCGCCGAGCGGCATCATGCGCGGCAGCAGCAGCGGCCGCCCGTCGCCCTGGCGCAGGAATGCCTCGGCGAGCGAGCGCCGCGCGCGGCGCGTGGGCAACAGGATGGTGTAGCGCGTCAGCGCCAGCGGCGCGGCTGAGGTCTCGCCCAGCAGCGCCGCCGCCAGCGCGTCGACGAAACAGATTCCCGGCGCGATCGTGAACACCGAGCCTGAACTCGCAGATGACGGCGTTGCGTTGGGCAAGGCTGCGGCCGCGCCTCCCGCGCCTGGTTCAGATGTAGCGTTCGATGCCGTGGGCGATGCGCGCTTCGACTTCGGCCAGTTGCTCCGGCGTCGAGACGTGGAACCACTCGCCGTCATGGCGCAGGCCGAACAGGCGGCCGGCCTCGATGGCGCGGTCATAGAGGATGTTCAACGAGAAGGCACCCTTGGGGCCGTCCTTGAACAGGCGGGGATGCAGGATCTGAATGCCGGCATAGACGAAGGGCGCCACTTCCCAATGGCGCCGCCGCCGGAGGGCACCGAGCTGATCGAGGAAGAAATCCCCCGGCCCGCCATAGCCCACCGCCGTAGCCGTCGGTTGCAGCAGCAGCAGCGCATCCATGCGGCCGTCGTCCCAGAACTCCGCCAACCGCACGAGGGCGTCGGTCTTGCCGTTCAGCCAGATGATCTTGCCGTTGACGACGTAGAATGGATCGGATCCCAGCAGCGGCAGCGCCTTGGTGATACCGCCGCCGGTTTCGAGAATCTCCTCCTCGCGGGAGAACTGGATGCGCGGCGCGGCGCGCTTCTGGAGATGATTCTCGATGATCTCGGCCAGATGATGGGTGTTGACCACGACATCCTGCACGCCCACGACGGCGAGCCGGTCGATCACCGTGTCGATCATGGGCTTCCCGGCCACCATGACCATGGGCTTCGGCGTGGTCTCGGTGATCGGCTTCAGGCGCGTGCCCAAGCCGGCGGCCAGCACCATGGCGCGGCGGGGGACCTTGTCGTTGGCGGGCTGCAACACGCGAGTTGTTGGCGACGTGGAGTTCGCCGCCGCATGTACGATGCCCTCACCCCGCGCCAAGGCTGCCGCCCCCACGGCCTGCTGCGTCACATTGGCGATCAGCCGCTCGATCTGCGGTCCCTTCAGCTCGCCGATCAGGCCCGCGCGCCGCACCAGTTCCTGGGACAGTTCCGGCGGCCGCCGCGACGCCGCTGGCAGGTGGGCGTCGAACCAGGCCCGCACGGGCGCCAGCGCCGGATGGGCCAGATCGCTCTCCACCAGCCGCCAGGCGCGCGGCATGAAGCCGAGATAGCCCGGCTTGCCGTCGCGCAGCAGCAGGCGCGTGAAGGTGCCGAGAATGCGCGTGTTGCGCTGGGCGCCGATCACGGCATAGGAGGTATCGAAGGCCTCGGCGGTCAGGTCGGGCAGTGCGTCGAGATAGCGCCGCCGCAGATCCTTGATGAGTTCGGGAGAGACGTCGCGGCGGACGTCCTGCAGCAGCGACACCAGATCGAAGGCGCGCGGACCGATCACCGCATCCTGGAAATCAAGCAAGCCGCAGGCGGTGATGCCGCTGCGTTCTGACAGCAGCATCAGATTGTCCACATGGAAATCGAACAGCACCAGCGTGTCGGGAGCACTGCGGCGCTTCGGTAAGACCTCGCGCCAGGCGGTGAGATAGCTCTCGCGCAGCGCCGGCGTCAGCCGCTCTTCCTGGGTCGCCGGCCAATACCAGTCGAGCAGCAGCGACACCTCGCGCAACGCCCGGGCATCGTCGAAGGGCGGCAGGCCGGCATAGCGCGCGGGCACGAACTTCTTGTGCAAATCGATCAACAGGTCGATCGCCAGAGTGTAGAGCGCGCGCTCGTCATGGCCGGCGCGCAGCAGGCGGGTATAGGTATCGTCGCCCAGATCCTCCAGCAGGAGAAAGCCCTGGGAGACATCGGCGGCATAGATCTTCGGCGCGCTGTAACCGAGATTGTGCAGCAGCTCGGCGATGCGCACGAAGGGCCGCACATCGTCCTGCGGCGGCGGTGCATCCATCAGCACCGCTTTCTTGCCGTCCATGGCCAGGCGGTCATAGTGGCGGAAGGAAGCATCGCCGGCCAGCGGCCGCCGGTCGCAGCGGCCCCAGCCATGCTGCGCCAGGAAAGCGCCGATCGCCTTGGTGCGGTCCGGCGTGCCTGAGATCACGCGCGCGGTTTCAGCCATGGCTGACGACCGTTTGCAAACGGGAAGCCCAATCGCCTTGGCCGGCGAGATGCAGGTGGCGCCCGTTGTCGTTGCCGGAGTCGAAGGACAGCGTCAGATCCAACCGCTCCCTCGGCAGCAGGCCAGCGATTCGCTCCGGCCACTCGATCAGCGTGATGCCATCGGCGAGCGCATCCTCGAGACCCAGCTCCAGCGCATCGTCGGCTCGGGCCAAACGATATAGATCGAAATGCCAGATGGTGCCGCGGGCGCTGTCATAGGTCTGCACCAGGGTGAAGGTGGGGCTGGGCGCTTCCTCCGCCTGGCCGGTCAGGGCGGCAATGAAGCCGCGGGCGAAGCAGGTCTTGCCCGCGCCCAGGTCGCCGTTCAGCGCAATCACGTCGCCGCTGCGCGCCACGGCGGCGAGGCGCCGTGCGATGGAAACGGTGGCGGCTTCGGAGGGAAGATCCATGTCGTGCTGATAGACCGCTGTGGCGATGCTGTTCATCTGCTGCGAATTTTCAGGAGTCTTGTAGCTGCCGGGGTCGCGGGCGACAACGAAAAGTAGAGCGCCAACGGCCCCTTGCGCCGCCCCGTCTGGCCCCGCATTTTACCGGTCCCTGAACCCAGAAATCTCGTCCGGAGAGCCATGACCTCAGCGACCCACAGCACCGATGTTGCGATCATAGGCGCCGGCCCCGTCGGCCTGTTCGCGGTGTTCGAATGCGGCATGCTGAAGATGCGCTGCCATGTCATCGATGCGCTCGACAGCACCGGCGGGCAATGCGCCGCGCTCTATCCGGAGAAGCCGATCTATGACATTCCCGGCTATCCGCGAATCGAGGCGGCGGATCTGATTCGCAAGCTGGAGGAGCAAATCGCGCCGTTCAAGCCGGTGTTCCATCTCAACCAGCAGGTCAACCGACTGACGAGGATCGGCGACGGTTGGGAACTGGAGACCTCGGCCGGCACGCGTATCGCCGCCAAGGCCGTCATCATCGCCGCCGGCGTCGGCGCTTTCGGTCCCAACCGGCCGCCGCTCAGCGGCATCGAAGCCTATGAAGGCAAGAGCGTCTTCTACTATGTGAAGCAGCGCGAGGATTTCCGCGGCAAGCGTATCGTCATCGCCGGCGGCGGCGATTCGGCGTTGGACTGGACGCTGGCTCTGGCCGATATCGCCTCGCGAATCTATGTCATCCATCGCCGGCCGAAATTCCGCGGCGCGCCGGAAAGCGTCGCTCGGCTGGAGGCCTTGGCCAAGGGCGACAAGGTGGAGATCGTCGTGCCTTATCAGCTGGCGCGGCTGGAAGGCGGCGGCGGCAAGCTCGACGCCGTCATCGTCAGCACGCTGGAAGGCCAGGAGCGCCGGCTGGACGCCGATGTGCTGCTGCCGTTCTTCGGCTTGGCCATGAATCTCGGGCCGATCGCGCAATGGGGCCTGAACCTGGACAAGCATCACATCACCGTGGCGCCGGCGACCTGCGAGACCAGCCAGCCCGGCGTCTATGCCATCGGCGACATCGCGTCCTATCCCGGCAAGCTGAAGCTGATTCTCTCGGGCTTTGCCGAGGCGGCGGCGGCGGCCCATGGCATCCATCCCCTCGTGTTCCCCGGGCAAGTCCTGCATTTCGAATATTCGACGACGTCGGGCGTGCCCGCCGGCGGCTAGGCGGCCTTGGCAGTCCGCGTCGCGTCGACGGGCACGAAACAGGTGATCGTCGTGCCCTGGCCAGGTTCTGAATCCAGCTCGACGCGGCCGCCATGAAGTTCGATCAGTTTCTTCACCAGCGCGAGGCCCAGCCCCATGCCGAAGCTGCGGCCCTGGCTGCTGACACGGGCGAATTTCTCGAACACCGCCGCGTGATATTCGGGATCGATGCCGATGCCGGTGTCGGTGACGCGAAATTCCATATGGCCGTCATTGCGGGTGGCACCCAGCACGATCGAACCGCTGGGCGGCGTGAATTTCAGGCCGTTGCTGATGACGCTGTAGAGCGCCTGCTTCAGGCGGCGCTCGTCGGCGATGATGCTGCCGAGATCGCCATTGGACTGGATCGAGAAATTGATGTCGCGGGAGCGGGCGCGCTCGCTGGCCAGCATGCCGACGCCAGCCAGCAGTTCCTGCACATTCACCGGGCCGCATTCGAGCTGCAGATAGCCGGCATCGATGGTGGCCACGTCCAGGATGTCGTTGATCAGCGTCAGCAGGCGGTTGGACGCCTCCAGGATATTGCGGCTGTATTCCGACTGCCGTTCGTTGAGCTCGCCGAAATAGCGCTGATCCAGCATTTCCGCGAAGCCGATGATGGCGTTCAGCGGCGTGCGCAGCTCGTAGGAAACGTTGGCGATGAATTCGGATTTGAGGCGGTCGGCGGCTTCCAGCGCGGCATTGCGTTCGCGCAGCGCGCGCTCGACGCGGGTGCTGTCGGTGACATCGAGATATGTGTAGAGGCAGCCGCCATCGGCCAGCGGCAATGAGCTGAAGATCAGCACCGATCCGTCGGTGCGTTCGATGCGGCCGCTGCGGGCATCGCGGTCGGCGACGCGGCCGATGATGCGGTTGCGCAGCCGGCCCCAGAATGGGCCTTGGGCGAAGAAACGCCTGATGGCATCGACGATGAGGCCGACATGGGGCTCGTTCTCGAGCTGATGCGGCTCCAGGCCCCAGATGCGCGCGAAAGCAGGATTGCTGAGCTTGAGCCGGCCGTCGCTGCCGAACACGGCGATGCCTTCATAGAGATGGTCGAGAGTCTCGCGTTGCACCTGAATCAAGGTGTTGTAGGAACGCTCGAGACGCAGCGTGTCGGTCACATCCTCATAGCTGATGGTGACGCCGCCGAGCGGATGGGGGGCGGCCACCATGCGCAGGGTCGATCCATCGGGGAGATGCAGCAGCTCCTCCATCGGATGCAGCAGGGCGAACAGCTCGCGCATCAGCTCGCGCTTGTATTTCGGGAAATCGGCGTATTCGGGAATACGGCGCCGCTCCCGCAGCGCCTCCAGCACCTCGTTCAGCGTCGGCTCGCTGGTGAGGAACTCCTCTTCCAGGCCGAACTGCTTGGAGTATTCGCTGTTGTGGAAGCGCAGCTTGCCGTCGGCGTTGAAGATGGCGACGGCGGTGGACAGGCTTTCCAGCACATCGGCATGGGCGCGCACGTGGCGTTTCAGCTCGGCCTGGGCCTCGTCGATCGCGGTCCTGTCGGCGGCGTAGCCGATGACGCCGCCACCGACCAGCGGCATCTCCGTCACTGTCATCAAGCGCCGGTCGCCGCGCAGCACCACATGCTTGTCGTCGCTCTGCGGTTTGTTTTCCTCCAGCGCCTTCCGCGCCATGTCGCGGCTGCCGGTGCCGCCCATGAGTTCAATGCCCTTCTCCACCACCTGCGGACGCATCGCCTCGACGCCGTCGGCATAGGCCTTGTTGCAGTATTCGAGGGAAAGGTCATTGCGGCGCAGCCAGACGGGCATGGGCATCACGTCCAGGGCGGCCTGCAGCCGGTCTTTCTCGTTGGCGATCACGGTGGCGGCGGCGGCGACCTGGGACACCTCGGTGATGGTCAGCCGGTTCATCGGGCCGTCGCCGCCGTCGGCCGGCAGGCGGTCGCCGCGGCAGGCTACGGTGCGCACGCCATCGGCCAGGCGGCAGGCCATGTCGAAGCCGGCGCCGTCCTGGTCCAGCCGGTCCAGCCCGGTGCCAAGCATGGCCCTGTCGGGTGTGGAAACGGCGAAGGTCAGCCGGTCCAGGGCCAAGGTCTCGCCGGGCGGCAGGCCCAGCAGCTTGGCGATCTGGGGCGGCAGGGTCACCGCCTTGGCGCCCGGGGTCCAGAGCAGGATGCCCGACTTCGGGCCATCCAGGGCCTGGGCCATGCGCCGCTGGCTCTGGGCCAGGACGTCGGCATGGCGCCGGGCATCGTGGAGCCGGCGCCGCAGCCAGAGGATCACCGCCAGGGCCGCCAGCAGCAATGCGCCGGCAATGGCGACGATAATGCCGGCCGTCGCCAGGGCCTGATCCGGCGGCAGGCCAGTGGCCATAGCCGGCTCCGTGGTCTGGGCCAGGACAAGCCCGGGCCAGAATCCGGCAATCGCAGCGGCCGTCAGAGGTAAGGCGGAGCGGAACATAGGTGCCGCAGACCTTACCGGGTTTCGGCAGAGATCAGCAAGCCAAGGGGCCGCGCCCCGCCTGCGCCGACCGCTTTTAATACCTATAGTGGTCCGGCTTGAACGGGCCGGTGCTTTCGACTCCCAGGTACTTCGCCTGCTTGGGCGAGAGCTTGGTCAGATGGGCGCCGACCTTGGCCAAATGCAGCGCCGCCACCTTCTCGTCCAGATGCTTGGGCAGGACGTAGACCTTCTTCTCGTATTTGTTGTTGTGGTTCCACAGCTCCATCTGCGCCAGCACCTGGTTGGTGAAGGAGGCGCTCATGACGAAGCTGGGATGGCCGGTGGCGCAGCCCAGATTCACCAGCCGGCCCTTGGCCAGGATAATCAGCCGCTTGCCGCCGGGGAAGATCACCTCGTCCACCTGCGGCTTCACCTCTTCCCACTTGTAGTTCTGCAGCGCGCCGATCTGGATCTCGCTGTCGAAGTGGCCGATGTTGCAGACGATGGCGCGGTCCTTCATGGCGCGCATATGCTCGATGGAGATCACGTCCACATTGCCCGTGGCGGTGACGAAGATGTCGCCCTGCGGCGCCGCTTCCTCCATGGTCACCACCTGGTAGCCTTCCATCGCCGCCTGCAGCGCGCAGATGGGATCGATCTCCGTGACCATGACCCGCGCGCCCTGGCTGCGCAGGGATTCCGCCGAGCCCTTGCCCACATCGCCGAAGCCGGCGACCACGGCCACCTTGCCGGCCATCATGGTGTCGGTGGCGCGCTTGATGCCGTC
>DATKFM010000277.1:0-19341 GCA_035544395.1 Verrucomicrobiia bacterium | reverse complement strand
GGCCGGCATCCACGCTGGTAAACAGCGCCTGCGTGGCGATCAGCGGCAAAGGGGCCAGGTCGCTGCGGCGGCAGATGTTGCTCTCGATCGCAGCGAATTCGTTTGGCTTTGTGAAGGCATTCATGAGCTTCCTCCCACTCTACGAGGGTTGATGGGGAGGAACATAGCAACCTGCTCCTGTCAGCGTTCTGTCAGTAGTGTTTTGGGCCCATGAAGATTTTATTGGCGGCGATGCGGAGCGGGGAGCATGTCCCGCCACAAAGCTACAACAGATACAAAAAGAGCAGAGAATTCCGGCTTTACTGCCTTCTGTGACTTTCCGGCGAACCTATTTCGCCTTTTCTGCCCCATGCGCCACGCCTGGGGATTTCAGCGAGGCGGTTTCCCACACGGCCACGACGATGAGGATCACAGTCGTCGCAAGGCTGAGCGCCAAGGGCGTCCAGAGGGGCATGGCGGCAGTCAGCATGAGCAGCAGCACGAGCAGCGCCAGGCCCGCCAGGTGGGACAGCGGCAGGCGGCCATAGATGGTGCGCTTGAACAGTGCATTGCCCAGGAGATAGAGAGCAGCGCTGCCGAGGGTTGCTGCGAGCACGCCGATACCGGCATGGCCGCCGGGATGGGCCAGCACGAGCTCGTCGGCGACGGCAGCGACGACAATGCCCGCCACCAGCGGCAGATGCAGATAGGTGTAGGCCAGGCGCGCCAGGCGGCCGGGATCGCTTGATAGTGCGATGCTGCGGCTGGCGGACTCGGCGCCGATGTTGAAATAGATCCACCACATGGCAACGCTGCCGGCGAATGCGCTGAGGAAGGCGGTGACGGCCGCCGGCGACCATGCCAGTTCGGCAAAGGTGGCTCCGGTGACGAGTATCGACTCGCCCAGCGCGATGATGATGAAGAGGCCGCAGCGCTCAGCCATGTGGGCGCCTTCAACTTTCCAGTCAGCGGTCGTCGAGCGGCCAAGGCCGGGGACATAGAAACCCACCGATGGGCCGGCATATTCGATGGCGAGGCCGATCAGCCATAGGGCGATACGCGCTTCCCCTTCCATCACGCCGCCGGCGATCCAGAACGCGCCCGTGACCACCAGCCAGGTGGTGATGCGCTGGAAATTGCGGAAGTTGCCGCGGTCGTGGCAGCGCAGCGCCCAGAGCATGAACAGGCTGCGCCCCACCTGCATGAACACATAGGCGGCGGCGAAGATGAGGCCCTTGGATTCGAATGCCTCGGGGATCGAGGTGGAGAGCAACAGCCCTGCCATCATCAGCAGGAACAGCATCACCCGCACCGGCGCCTGCTGCGGGTCCACCCAATTCGTGACCCAGGAGGTGTAGACCCACACCCACCACACCGCCATCAGCAGAAGCAGCGTTTCAAAGGCGCCGGTCAGGCTGAAATGATGCAGCAGCAGGTGGGAAAGCTGGGTGACGGCGAAGACGAACACCAGGTCGAAGAACAGCTCGACATAGGTGACCTTGCCACTCTCATGCCCGCCGCGGGCGCGCAGCAGATTTCTCGCCGACGCGGCCGTTCTCATGATGCACCCGGACCCTATTCTTCGACTGCGGCGGCCTTCGCCGCGATTATCCTCTGCGCTGCCGCGCCAGCGGGGTCGCCATCGGAAACTGTAACGGTCGGCGAGGCAAAATGGATGCCGTTTTCGTCGAACGCCTTCTTGATCAGCGCATACGCCTTGCGCCTGATAACGAACTGCTCGCCGGGCTTGGTCATCATCTTCATGCGGATCTGGATGCCATAGTCGCCGAACTGTTCGACGCCCTGCATCTTCAGCGGCGCCAGGAAGTGGGGCGCGAACTCCGGATCCTCGAGGAGCTGCTTGCCGATCTGCTTGATCAATTTCTTCGCCTTATCGAAATCGCTGTCGTAGGTGATGCTGATCGACAGCTTGTCGATCACCCAATCACGGCTCATGTTCTGCACCGCGCCGAGCTCGCCGAAAGGCACGGTGTAGAGCGGGCCGCGGTGGTGGCGCAGCTTGATCGAACGGATGCTGAAGGATTCGACCGTGCCCTTGTAGCTGCCGCTCTGGATGTATTCGCCGACCCGGAAGGCATCGTCGAGCAGGAAGAACATGCCGCTGATGATGTCCTTCACCAGCGTCTGCGCGCCAAAGCCGATGGCGACGCCGACCACGCCGGCACCGGCGATCAGCGGTCCGATCTCGATGCCGAGGGACGACAGCGACATCAGCAGCGCCATAACCAGTAGGACCACGAACAGGACGTTGCGCACGATCGGCAGCAGTGTCCGCAGCCGGGCCCCACGCCTGGCTTCCTCGGTGTTGGGCGGGCCGGGATTTCGCGCACCCTCGAGCTTGCGATCGATCAGCGCCTTCAGCACATGCCAGGCAAAGTCGGCGAGCAGCACAATGACCACCGCATTGAGTCCGCCACGCAGCAGGCGGGTGCCCCAGGTGTCCTGCGCGGTGAGCGCGCCGAAATCGAGTTGCCAGGCCCAGGCCAGCAACAGCGCGGCGCCGATGATGATCAGCGCTCGCAACCCGCGGGCCAGGGACGCGGCGATGACTCCAGGCGTGGATTCCTCCTGCGCGGCGGCGCCAGGCGGTCGCAACAGGTGATCGACCGCGCGCTGGGTGAGCCGCAAAGCAAACGGCAGCGCGACCACGACCACAAGCAGCCAGAAGGTGGGCATGGCACTTACGACCCAGAGCAACCATAACGCTACGGCAAAGGCCGACAGAAGCCAGGTCTTGGCGCGGGAGCGCACGGCCGGCGGCTCGACCGGATGGCGCCAGATCGACTCGAGTGCGATAACCAGCAAAACCAGCCCCAGGGCGTAGGCGAGGAGGCGGCGTGCCTCGATGCCCATGCCGAGGGTTGCCAGCAGCCCAACGGTGACCCAGCCGAATGCGAGCCAGCCGACGAACAAGCCGAGCCGCTTGGTCCAGAACCAAGCGGCCTCCGTCGACATCGGCAGAATGCGGAAGCGCTCGCCGCCGGGCGACAGGATAAACCGCGCCGCCACCAGAGTCAGGCGCAACACCAGAAACGCCAACAGATAGCCGAGCACGATCTCGCGCAGCAGCGGTGGCCAATCCAGCGCTAGGAATCCGCCGACACTGCCGATGGCGAAGGATGTCACCATGCCGATGCCGTAGGCGAGACGGACGGCGATGGCGCGCAGCCGCTGGACCACCGTATCCAGCGGTAGAGCCATGATCCAAACCTCGATGCCCTTGGCGATCCAATAGAATAGCCGCTCGGCGCCGAAGCCGAGGCCGACAAAGACAGCGATCAGCAAGAGGATCTTGATCAGGCCGCGCTCCTGGAATTCAAGCCCTAGGATGATTCCGGCCCGTTCAAACTCGTCCGGCAGCGTCGGCAGCGCGGCGACCAGCCCGGCCATATGCTCGCGGATCGCGGCGACGCGGCCGGCGAAGTAGCTGGAGGGTCCCATCGCTTCTTCGGCGGGCGCGTTAGGCGGCGTGGGCTGTGCGGCGGACGTGTCGGACTGATGTTGCGCCAGCCACTCCCGCACGGCGGGATCGTCGAGCAGTTTGAGGAGTTCCTGGACCTTTGCTGGGGGTTCAGCAGCAGGAGCGGCTTCTTGCGCTACGACAGGCACGGACACTGCAGCCGCAAGCACAATTGCGGCGACGAACAGCCAGATTTGCTTGGCGATTGTCCGGACCGGACTCATGGCCACCTCCCCAACTCCCCTATAGCGCGGCTAAGATGGCATACCACCGGGGGACCAGCAGCAAGATAATACTATGGCTAGTGTCCGCCTTCGGCCGCGGCGCGGGGTTTGCGGATCAGCGGCATCAGCAAGAGGGCGGAGAAAAACAGGCCGGCCAATAGCAGCAGCGTGTCGTTGAACGTCATCACCAGCGCCTCGCGGTCGGCGAGCCGGGTTAAAGTCTGCAGGGCCGCGGCCCGGGGATCGGCGACGCCGAGGCCAGTGTAATAGGCGGCCAGCGACGACAGGTAGTTCGTAACGCCGGGATTGGCCGCCGTGAGATGCTCGGCGAGACGGGCGGTGTGGATGGCGTCCTGCTGAATCATCACTGTGTTGATCGCCGCCAGGCCGATGGCGCCGCCGAGATTGCGCATGAGATTGTACAGGCCGCTGGCGTTCTTCAGCTCCTGCGGCGGCAAGGTGCCGAGCGCCAGGGTGTTGATCGGCAGGAAGCAGAACATCAGCGAGAAGCCGCGCACCGCCTGTGGCAGAAAATATTCCCAGAAGCCCCATTCCGCCGTGGCAAAGCTTTGCAGCCACATGCCGCCCCCGAACAGCAGCAGGCCCATGCCGAGCATGACCCGCAGCTCGAGCCTTTTCGAAAGCGCGCCCGCGACTGGCGCCGACAGGAACTGCGCCGCACCGGTGACAATCATCAGCAGGCCGATATCCAGGCTGTTCCAGCCGCGCACCCGCGCCAGGAACAGCGGCAGCAGATAGACTGAGCCATAGAGGCCGATGCCGATGATGAAACTGTAGAGCGAGCCGACAGCGAAATTGCGGTCGTGGAACGCCTTCAGCCAGACGATCGGCCGCTCATAGGTGAACATTCGGTAGAAGAAGCCGATGGCTGCAACGGCGGCGACCGCGGCGAACATGGCGATCGTGCGGTCTTCCAGCCAGTCGTTGCGCGGCCCCTCCTCCACCACATATTCCAGGCTGCCGAGAAACAGCGCCATCAGCGCCAAACCAATGCCGTCGAAGCCCCTCAGCAGACTCCAATCCGGCCGGTCGAAATCCACCAGCCAGGCAACGATCAGGATCACCACGGCGCCCGGCAGCACATTGGCCAGGAACAGCCAATGCCAGGACATCGTCTGAGTCAGCCAGCCGCCGAGGGTCGGGCCAAGCGTGGGCGCCATGGTGGCGACTAGACCAATCATGACTGTGACCAGGGTGCGCTGGCGATCCGGGAACAGGGTGAAGGCGGTGGCGAACACCGTCGGGATCATGGCGCCGCCAATGAAACCCTGGAGCGCGCGGAAGACGATCATCGATTCCAGGCTCCAGGACATGGCGCAGGCAATGCTGGCCAGAGTGAAGCCGGTGGAGGAAATGACGAACATCGTACGGGTCGAGAGCAGCCGCGAGAGAAATCCCGATAGCGGGATCATCACCACTTCGGCGATCAGGTAGGAGGTCTGCACCCAGCTGATCTCGTCGGCACTGGCAGCAAGGCCGGCCTGGATGTCGGTCAGCGAGCTGGCGACGATCTGGATGTCCAGAATCGCCATGAACATGCCCAGCACCATGGCCATGAAGCCGGCCCATTCCCGCCGGGTGGCGTCGCGCTGTCCGGCGGGGAGAGCGGAAGCGGCCGGTGGAGACGCTGGAACGGCGTCGACAGTGGTAGCAGTGGCGGCCATGGCGGATCTTCCGGGCGGCCGGGTTCGCCAGCCGCCGTTCTGGCCTTACTGCACTGAAGGCGTCGCCGCCTGGGCGGTGCCGAAGATGCCGCCGATCATCACGCTATCGTCGGCTGCTCCACGGGTATTGACGCTGACTTCGACCGAGAGGCCCGGCCGCAGCAGGCCGGCGAGGGCATTGTCGTTGGGCACGGCGATACGCACGGGCACGCGCTGGACCACCTTGGTGAAGTTGCCGGTGGCGTTCTCCGGCGGCAGCAGGCTGAACACCGCGCCGCTGGCGGGCGCGAAGCTCTCGATGGTGCCGGTCAATTCCGTGCTCGGAAAGGCATCGACTGATATCGATACCGTCTGGCCCGGCCGCATGTTCTCGAGCTGCGTCTCCTTGAAGTTGGCGACGATATGAACGCTGGGCAGCGGCACGATGGCCATCAGCAGCGAACCGGCCTGGACATACTGCCCGGCCTCCACGCCCTTGTTGCCGACCACGCCATCCATGGGCGCGCGGATCACCGTGTTGTCGAGATCGATCTGGGCGGTGGCCAGCGCCGCCTTGGATTGGACCAGCTTGGCATCGCCTTCCTTGCGCGAGGCCTGCAAGACCACGAGCTGCCCCTGCTCCGCCAGCAACTGCGCCTTGGCATTCGCCACCTCCGCCTCAGCCTTCCGCAGATCGGCGGCGGTGCGGTCGTAGTCGCTTTTTGCCACGACTTTGCTGGCCAGCATCTTCTTGTAGCGCTCATATTCCGGCTCGGCGCGGGCGAGCTCCGCCTGGGCGCTGTCCACCATGGCGGCGGCCTGTTCGATGCGGGCGCCCTGAAGATCGATCTGGCGGTCGATGCTGACGTTGGCAGCCTCGACGGCAGCCACTGCGGCGCTGGCTTCGTCCACCTTCGCCTGGAAGTCGCGCTCGTCGATCACAGCCAGCACATCGCCGGCACGAACCTGTTGGTTGTCGGCCACCGCCAGAGTACGGATATAGCCGGCGATTTTCGGCGCCACGGCGGCAATGTCCGCCTCGACATAGGCGTTATCGGTGGATTCGTGGAAGCGGCCCTCGGTCCACCAATGCCAGCCGCCAAAGGCCCCACCGGCCAGGACTAGAGTCGCCGATGTAAGGAGGATTAACTTGCGCATTTCCGCCTACTCCGTTGAAAAAACTAGGAAAATTTCTAATGAAAACTAAACTGTTCAGTTTTCCTGTTGAAAAAGCTATGCTCTCACCTACCTGGAGTCAAGATGAACTGAACCGTATAGTTTAGATAGAAACCGACGAAACCGATGAACGTACTTGCCCTAGCCACCCTGACCGATTCGCAGACCGCCAACCCCAAGGTCCGCCAGATCGTCGATGCCGCCGCCCGCCTGTTCATGGCCGACGGGTATGGCGCCACCAGCATGGACGCCATCGCCCGGGAGGCCGGCGTCTCCAAGGCAACGCTCTACGCCCACTTCACCGACAAGGCCTCGCTGTTCGCGGCGATCATCAGCAGCGAATGCGAGCGCAAGGCGCAGATCCTGTGGGACGACGCGAACGACCGCGACGATGTGCAGGGCATGCTTGAACGGATGGCGCGTGCTGCCATACGATTCGGCACGGAAGCGGAGACGCTCGCCATCTACCGCATCGTCGTCGGCGAGACCGGACGCTTCCCCGAATTGGGTCGCATCTTCTATGAGACCGGCCCGCGGCGGGTCCTGTCACGCCTCGCCGACTATCTGCGCGAGGCGTCGGAGAAAGGCTTGCTCGAGATCTCTGAGCCGCGCCTGGCGGCCGAGCAATTCATCGGCATGGTCCGCGGTGCGCATTATCTCCGGCGGTTGCTGCGCATCGAGGAAGAACCCGATGCGCCGGATGCCGAACGCATTATTGAAAGTGCTGTCGACGTTTTCCTGCGAGCCTACCGGCCAGGATATTCGCGCACGTCGTCATAGAGCGACGCTTTCTTCTTTCTTCGTTTGAACCTGAGATTCCGTCGCGAAGGCGCCCACGAGGCGCAGCGTCGTCGCGTGATGGCAGGCTGCGAAATGGCCGGGCGCCAGCTCGGTCAATGGCGGCGGGGTTTCGCGGCATAGGGCCGTGGCGTAAGCGCAGCGCGTATTGAATCGGCAGCCCGGCGGCGGGTTCGCCGGATCGGGCCGCTCGCCCGCCAGCGGCGCGGGGCGCATCGGTGCTTCCGGATCGGCGACGGGAATGGCCGCCATCAGCGCTTCGGTATAAGGATGCTTCGGCCGGTAGTAGAGTTCCTCGGTCGGCGCCAGTTCGACAATTTGGCCGAGATACATAACCGCCACCCGGTCGCTGGCATAGGCCACCGCCGCCAGATCGTGGGAGATGAAAAGATATGCCGGGCCGAGCTCGCGCTGCAGGGCCCGCAGCAGATTTAGGATCTGCGCCTGGATCGACACATCGAGCGCGGACACCGGTTCGTCGCAGACGACGAACTCCGGCTGCAGGATCAGTGCGCGGGCGATGGCGATGCGCTGGCGCTGCCCGCCACTGAAAGCATGGGGATAGCGGCTCAGATGTTCCGCCGCGACGCCGCAGCGGCCCGCAATGTCAAGAATGCGCCGTTCCAGTTCCGGCCCCCGCGCCAGGCGGTTGGCGATCAAGGGTTCGCCGATGATGTCACGCACCGTCATCCGCGGATTTAGCGACGCGTAGGGATCCTGGAACACCATCTGCATATGCTGCCAGATGCTCCGCAGACCGCTGCGATTCAGCGCAGTCACCTCGACGGGACCATCGCGGCGGTGAAGCACGACACGTCCCGAGGTCGGCTCCACGGCGCGGAGCACTGCACGGCCCAGCGTAGTCTTTCCCGAACCGCTTTCGCCGACGAGGCCCAGGGTTTCCCCGCGGCGGATGCGCAGCGAGACGCCATCGACGGCGCGCACGGCCGTCGGCTGGCGGCCAAGCGAGGTGGAGCGATGCACGGGGAAATGCACCTTGAGGTCCTGGACCTCCACCAAGACATCGTCGAACAACGGCAAAGGCTCAGCCATGGCGGTGACAGGCGGCAAGATGGTCGGCAGCCACAGCGGTCAGTTTCGGCGCCATGACGTCGCAGCGGCCCGCCATGAAATACTCGCAACGCGGATGGAAGCTGCATCCCTCGGGCATGTCGTAAAGGCTGGGCACGCTGCCGCGGATGGGATCCAGTTCGCGCCGGCGGTGCAGGTCGATCAGCCGCGGCACGGCCCGCAAGAGGTTGAGCGTGTAGGGATGCTGCGGATCCCTGAAGATCTGCCGAACCGGCCCCCGCTCGACAATGCGGCCGGCATACATGATGGCGACATCGTCGGCCATCTGCGCCACCACGCCGAGATCGTGGGTGATAAACAGGATGGCCATGCCGAACTCGGCCTGGATGCCGCGCATCAGTGCCAAGATCTGGGCTTGGATGGTTACGTCCAGCGCGGTCGTCGGCTCGTCCGCCAGCAGCAGTGACGGACCGCAGGACAGCGCCTTGGCGATCATCGCGCGCTGGCGCATGCCGCCGGAAAACTCGAAGGGATAGCGGTCGACGGCGGACGACGGGTTCGGGATGCCGACCTTGTCGAGCAGCTCGATGGTGCGCAGGCGGGCGTCGGCCTTTGAAAGACGCTCGTGAATGCGCAGCACCTCGCCCACTTGGTTGCCGATGGTATGCAGCGGGGAGAAGGAACTCATCGGCTCCTGGAAGATCATGGCGATCTGCCGGCCGCGGATATCCTGTATCCGCTTGCTGTCGGCCGGGAGCTTTGCGAGATCGACATCGGTGCCGGCCGCCGTGAAGCGGATCTCCCCACCGGCGAGACGCAGCGCTCGCGGCAGGATGCGGAGGATCGCCTGGGCCGTGACGCTCTTGCCGGAGCCGCTCTCGCCCACCAGCGCCAGCACCTTGCCGGGCGCGAGGTCGAGATCGATGCCGTCGAGAATCGGCAGTTCGCCGTCGTCGAGCCGGAGCACGACCTGCAAGTTCCGGATGGCAAGCAGCGAGGATTCCATCATCGCGGCCTATTTCGCATAGGGGTCGGCGGCATCGCGGAGACCGTCGCCGGCGAAGTTGAAGGCAAGCACGGCGAGAATGACGAAGGCACCGGGAATGAGCAGCCAGGGCGAATGGGCGATGGCGCGGATGTTCTGCGCCGCATTCAACATGACGCCCCAGCTTTCCACGGGTTCGCGCAGGCCGAGGCCGAGAAAGCTGAGCGCCGTTTCCGCCAGCAGGATCTCCGGGAAGGAGATCGTGAGGTCGACGATCAGATAGCTCATGAAGGCGGGCAACAGATGCCGACCGATTATGCGGGCATCGCTGCAGCCGGCAAGCCGCGCGGCCATGACATACTCTTCTTCCCGTAGCGCCAACAGCTTGCTGCGGACCGTGCGCGCGAGCCAGGTCCAGCCGATCAGCGCCAGAATAAGGGTGATCGCCAAATAGACTTGCAGCGCACTCCAGTCGCGCGGCAGCGCTGCGCTCAGCGCCAGCCAGAGCGGCAGCGTGGGGATCGAGCGGATGAACTCGATCAGCCGCATGGTCAGGTTGTCGATCAGGCCGCCGAAATAGCCGGCGATGCCGCCAATCAGCGTGCCCAGGACAAAGGCCACACTGACGCCGATCAGGCCGACCGATAAGGACACTCTCGCCGCATAGAGATTGCGCGAGAAGACGTCACGGCCGAGATCGTCGGTGCCGAATAGATGGACGAAACCGTTTTCCGTGCCGAACAGATGGAAGTCGCTGCGGAAGAGGCCCCAGAAACTGTATTCCTGTCCGCGGACGAAGAACTGCAGCGGCCATTGGCTGGTTTCATCGACGATGGGTTCCGGCCGCAAGGTTACGGGATCGCGCGACATCTTGCGGCCAAAGACGAAGGGTCGCAGATGGAAGCCGTCTGCATCCATGACGCGAATGAGCATCGGCGGACCGTTGACATAGCGGGGATTGCGCTCGGATGGGCCGTAGGGCGCGAGAAACTCGGCAAACAGGCTGGTGACGACGAGCATCGCGATGATGGCAACGCCGACCAGCGCCAGCCGGTGCTTGCGGAATCGCCGCCAGACCAACTGCCACTGGGTCGCTACATCGGGCCGGCGCAAGCGGGCACGGCGTGGTGGCGGCGCGGCGGTCGTGACTGTCATGTCAGCTTGATCCGGGGATCGAGGAGCGCCAGCAAGAAATCGGAAACAAATGTGCCGAGGATCGTCAGGGCGCAGAAGATGAGAACCATCGCGCCGGCCAATGGCATGTCCTGGTTCATCAGGGAATGCAGGAACAGCGGGCCGGTGTCCGGCAGCGCCATCACGTAGCCGACGATCGGCGCACCCGATATCACATAGGTGAGCCGCCAGCCGAGCGTGGCGATGATCGGATTGAGCGCCATGCGGACGGGGTATTTGAGCAGCAGCCGCATCGGCGACAATCCGCCGGCGCGCGCCGCCGTGACATACATCTTGTCCAGCTCATCGAGCAGCGATGCGCGCATGGAACGGGCGAGATAGGCCGTGCCTGATGTGCCGAGCACGATGACGGGAATCCAGAGATGCTGCAGCAGATCCCACAACTTGGCCCAGCTCCAGGGCGCATCGATGAAGCGCGGTGAAAACAGGCCGCCGACGCTCTGGCCAAACCATTGCTGGCCCAGATACATGAAAACGATCGCCAGCAGGAAGTTCGGGATCGCCAAGCCGACATAGCCGAGCCCGGAGAACACATGGTCCCCGAGGGAGTATTGCCGCACAGCGGATAGGATTCCCACCGGCAGCGCCACCGCATACATGAACAACAAAGTCGCGAAGGCGAGCACTAGCGTCAGGGGCAAGCGCTCGCCGATCACTTCGGCAACGGAGCGGCGCCATTCCAGGGACCAACCGAAATCGCCCCGCAGCACGATGCCGGACATCCAGCGCAGATATTGCTCGTGCATCGGCCGGTCGAGGCCGAGTGTGTGGCGCAGATCCTCGACCTGCTGGCGGTTCATGGTGACGCCCGCCTGGGCCTTCTTTGCGATATAGGTGTCGGCATAGTCGCCCGGCGGCAGCTGGATGATGACGAACGTCACCACCGACACCGCCAGCAGGGTGATGGCCATATAGGCCAAGCGATGCAGGACCAGCTTCAGCATGGCTCCGCGCTCAATGCTCAATCCGGAGATTCGGAAACGACGCTTTCAGGAGAGGGCCGGAAGGCGCAGACCGCCACACCTTCCGGCCCTGTAGCCCGGATCTATTCCTTGAAATACCACTGATCCGGGCGGAACGGATAGGTGCGTGCATAATTGAAGTTCTGCACTTTCCATTCCGTCACATTGGCGAGGCGGTTGGAGACGACGGTCGGACCCGGCAGATCGCCGACTGTGCCGATGATCGTCATGTTGTCGAGGTTGATCTTCACCATCTCGCGGCCGATCTCCATGTAGCGGTCGCTGCCGGGAAGAACGGTCTTCCATTCGGCCGCCAGCTCATAGAGACGTTTTGCCCAGGCCGGCGGCTCCTCGCCCTTGGCGCCGCCACTGTTCTTCCAGTCCAGCCATTGCACGCCGAACAGCGGGCCGATATCGCCATAGGGCGGGATGTAGAGTTCTACCTGGCTGATCATGTTCGGCTCGAACGGAACGTCCCATTCCATGTTGATATCGCTCTCGCTGGCGAAGGCCTTTTCGCGCGTCACTTGGCTCGTAACCTCCTTAAGATTGACGGCGATGCCCACCGCTTTCCAATAGTCGCGCAGGAGCTGGACGAAGTTGGAGGAACCGAACTGCGTCGAGTACTCCCAAAGGATGGTCATCGGCTTGCCGTCGGGCCGCAACCGCACACCGTCGGAGCCCATCTTCAACCCCATCTCGTCAAGCAGCGTGCCCGCCTGCTTCGGATCGTAGTCCATCATATAGGCACGATCCTTGTCGCTGACGAAGGGCACACCGAGCGGTGTCGCCTGCGCTGGTTTGCCGAGACCGAACCAGAGCACTTCGTTGAGTTCCTGACGATTGATCGCCAAGGACATGGCCTGCCGGAAGCGCACATCGCCATAGATCTGGCGCAAGACCGGATCCTTGTGGGTGATGTTGAAGGCCATGTAATTGCCGTTCTGGCCCGGCGGCATCTGCATGTGATAGTTGCCCTTAGCCTCGTTCTCCTTGAACACGGAGAAGTTCTCCAGGCCCAGGCCCTGCGCTTTTTCGTCCACTTCGCCGTTCAGCACGGCGAGCACCATCAGATCTGTGCCGAGGAAGCGCTCTTCCTGCCGGTCGATGTAGGGAAGCTGGTGGCCGGCCGTGTCGATCTTGAAGTAGTAGGGATTGGCGACGAAGACCCGGCGCTGGGTATCCGGCGCGAGTTCGAGGATGTGGCTCTCCAGCGTCGGACGCGTGAGGGCGTGCGCCGTCAGGGTTTCCGTATCCTTCCACTTGTTCCAGATCGTGTTGAAGCGCTGCACCCAGCCTTCCGCTCCGGCGGCCTTGGCGTCCTCGTCGGCCTTCGGATTGTAGGTGAGGTGATATTGCGCGTAATGATGCTTGGGTGCGAAAGGCTCGAAGAACGATCCGCCGGTCGCCAGGAAATGCAGCAAGCCCGGATAAGGTGCGGCGAACTTCAGTTTGAAGGTCTGCTCGTCGATCTTCTCCACTTCAACCGGCTTGCCACCGATCATCCATTCCGGCGGCACATTCTCGCTGATGTCCTTATTCTTGATGATGTCATTGAAGTAGAACACGACATCATCCGTCGTGAAGGGCGCGCCGTCGGACCATTTATGGCCTTTGCGCAGTTGGAAGGTGATTTCGGTGAAGTCGCTGTTCCATTCCCAGGACTTGGCGACGTTCGGAACGATGGTGTGGAGATCGTCGGCCATCCGCACCAGATTGGCCTGACGCCAGCTCAGGACTTCGGATGTGCCGGACTCGGCTTCCTTTGAAAGACCGCGCAACGTGCCGCCATACTTGCCGCATTCGTCATAGGGCAGGACGACCAGCGGTTCCTCTGGCAGGCGCTTGTCGACAGATGGCAGGCTGCCGTCAGCGACTTTGGGGGCAAACAAGGGATTGTCGCTGAAGGCGACGTCCTTACCTGCCTGTTTCTGAAAATCGGCGAGTTCCAGCTGTTCCGGCCAAGAGGTGGTAATCCCCTTGGCATCGGAGACGGTGGCGCAGTCGCTGGCGAGTAGTTCCGCGGGCAGCAGGCCGACAACCGCCAGCGCTGCCGCCGCCGCAAAAGCTTTGGCGGCGAATTTCGACGGACCGAAGACCATGGACACCTCCCTGATTTGTGTTTTTTCCGCGCTCCCAGCAGCAGGTCCACGCCGCTGCAGCGCTTGCACGCCTCCATCCCGGGCAAGGCGCACAGGTCAGAAATAGCTCCGATTCCCAATCAATGCCACAAAATACCACATAATCGAGAAAATTATCACAAATCTGTCAAGATGTGCTAGAAGACCGGGATTGCACTACTACCCGTAGGGTTGAGATATCCTGATGCTCGCAGAACAACGACACGGCCTAATTCTTGCGCTGGTGGCCGAGCGCGGCTCGATGACAATCACAGAACTGCACCGCCGGTTGAATGTGTCGCGGGAGACGATTAGGCGCGACCTTGCGTTGCTGGCGGACCGCAACGGCCTGCGCAAGACCCATGGCGGCGCGCTGTCGCTGGAGATGGTCGAACCGCCGATAGCCATGCGCCAGATCACCAATGCCGAGGGCAAGCGCGCCATCGGCCGCCGCGCGGCCGCGATGGTGCCCGACGGCGCCTCCGTGATCCTCAGCAGCGGCACGACGACGCAATCGGTGGCCGAGGCGCTGACGACCCGACGGAACCTGACGGTCATCTCCAACGATCTCACGAGCTGCGGCAAGCTTGCCGGCCGCAACGGCAACCGGGTGGTGATGCTGGGCGGCGAAGTGACGATCAATGGCGGCGCATTCGGCCGCGACACCACGACGATGCTGTCCCATTACTTCGCCGACTTCGCCTTCATTGGCGCAGGCGCAATCTCCAGCACGCCATGGCTGATGGATTTCTCACGGGAGGAAGGTGAACTGCACAGCGCGATTCTGAATTCCGCGCGGACCACCGCTATTGTCGCCGATCAGGTCAAGTTCAACCGTTTCGCGCCGGTTCGCGTGGCGAACTTTGAGAAGGTGAACTACCTGATTACCGATGCGGCCCCCGAACCGGAGATCGCGGACGCGCTAGGACCGCTCGAAATCGAGCTGCTGGTGGCCAACGGAAAACAGGAATAGTGGATTCAGGCGACCTTGCGATTGGCGGACTTGCCCCAAATCTCCGATACAGCGGCAACGAGCCGTTCGATATCTTCCTTGCTGTGCAGCGGTCCGGGAGTCAGCCGCAGCCGCTCGGTGCCCCGCGGCACCGTCGGATAGTTGATCGGCTGCACATAGATATCGAAACGCTCCATCAGTTGGTCGCTGATGTCCTTGCAGCGCAGGGGATCGCCCACGAGTACCGGCACGATATGGCTGTCGCTGGGCAGCATGGGAATGCCCGCCTCGCCGAGGCGGCGCTTCAACAGGCGAACGCGGTCCTGCTGCACCTGGCGCTCGAACTGGCTCTGCTTGAGGTGGCGTACGCTGGCCAGGGCGCCCGCGGCCACCGCCGGCGGGAGTGCCGTGGTGAAGATGAAGCCGGAGGCGTAGCTGCGCACGAAATCCACCAGCGCCGACGAACCGGTAATGTAGCCGCCGAGCACGCCGAAGGCCTTGCCCAGCGTGCCTTCGATGACGGTGAGCCGGTCCATCAGCCCTTCCCGCTCGGCGATGCCGCCGCCGCGTGGGCCATAGAGGCCGACGGCATGCACTTCATCCAGGTATGTCATGGCGCCATGGCGCTCGGCCACGTCGCAGAGCTGGGCGATTGGCGCGATGTCACCGTCCATCGAATACACAGACTCGAAGGCGACGATCTTCGGACGCGCCGGATCCACCTGGGATAGCAAGCGGTCCAGATCCTGGGGATCGTTGTGGCGGAAGATATGCTTCTCGGCGCGGCTTTGGCGGATTCCTTCGATCATCGAGGCGTGATTGCCCGCATCGGAGAACACCACGCCATCCGGAAGGTTCGCCGCCAGCGTGGCCAGAGTCGCCATATTGGAGACATAGCCGGACGTGAACAGCAAAGCCGCCGCCTTGCCATGCAAGTCGGCGAGCTCGCGCTCCAGCAGGACATGGTAGTGGTTGGTGCCGGAGATGTTGCGCGTGCCGCCGGCGCCGGCGCCGCAACTGTCCAGCGCCTCTTTCATCGCCGCCAACACTTTGGGGCTCTGGCCCATGCCGAGATAATCGTTCGAGCACCAGACGGTGACGGTGCGCTCGCCATCGGGGCCATGACGGCGGGCCTGGGGGAAATCACCGGCGCAGCGCTCGAGATCGGCGAACACGCGGTAGCGACCTTCCGCGCGGAGCTGGTCTACCTTCTCGGCAAAAAATTGGTTGTAGTTCACCTTGTTCCCCGCCCTTGCAGTCCGATGAACTCGACTATGGCCGCAATCGCCGGCTGGATGCAGTGCGCAAAGCGCCAACCCTTCTAAGCGCCCTGCGCCGCCGGAAATGTGCCGGCGGTCACAGGGTACTAGTTTATCACTGCGCCGTCGCCTGCTTGAGATAAGCGATCAGATTAGCGCGGTCCTCGTCCTTCTTGACGCCGGGGAAGACCATCTTATTGCCAGGCACCTTGGCCTTTGGATTGGTGAGGTATTCGTTCAAAGTTGCTTCGTCCCAAGTCAGTCCGGAAGCTTTCATCGCGTCGGAATAGTTGAAATCCGCCAGCGAAGCGGCGGGCCGGCCGATCAACCCGGCCAGAGACGGTCCAACCTTGTTCTTGCCCGCTTCCAGCGTGTGGCAGGTCTTGCACTTCACGAAGATCTTTTCGCCAGCGGCCGCATCGCCATCGGCCAATGCCGGGCCCGCAGCCAGCGTCATTGCCGGAATCGCGGCCATCGCCAATCCCCGAACCGTACTTAGAGAAAACTTCATCCCTGTCCTCCGCTGTGTCGCGCCCGATAACCGGGCAATGAAGCGCCCCGCTTGTTTGTCTGGCTGACGAGCCAACGGATCACTCCGGTAAACATCTGATACCGGCGACCCATTCCACCGACCAGGCCCTCCATGAAAACTTCGCTGGCGGTCAAAGACAACAGGCAAGTTGCCGCAGCAAGATCGTGGTTGCAGGTGCCAAGGCCTTAAAAACATTTGGCTATGTGCGGCTTGCCCGCAGGGGCCAGGGCAGCGATGCTGGGCGCCGCGGCCGATTCCGGCTGAGGAGAAATAATCGGGGGTTTTGGCGTTCATGGCACTGCATTTCGAACTGTCGGAATACAAGGCCCGTATTCGGGCAACTATAAAAGAGCTGCAGAAAGGCGGCCTGGACGGCCTGCTGATGTTCCAGCAGGAGAGCATGTACCACCTGACCGGCTACGACACCTTCGGCTTCTGCTTCTTCCAGTGCCTGTATTTGGGCGCCGACGGCAAGCTGGCGTTGCTGACCCGGGCGCCGGACCTGCGGCAGGCGCAGCACACCTCGATATTGGAGGACATCCGGATCTGGACCGATGCGCAGGGCGCACGGCCAGCAGACCAACTCAAGGATATGCTGGAAAGCCTGGGTGTGCGGGGCAAGAGGCTGGGCATCGAGACCAATGCCTATGGCCTGACGCACCATAACGGCAAAGCCGTGGACGCGGCGCTGTCGGGTTTCTGCACGCTGGTGGAGGCGTCGGACCTGGTCAACGCGCTGCGGGTGGTTAAGTCGCCAGCCGAACTGGTCTATGTGCGCAAGGCCGGAAAGCTGGGCGATCTGGCGTTGCGCGCCGGCGTTGCCCAAGCCAAGGCGAGCGCCGACGAAGGCAAGATCCTGGCAGCCATGCAGGGCGCCGTTTTCGCCGGCGGCGGCGACTACCCGGGCAACGAGTTCATCATCGGCTCGAGCCGGGACGCCCTGCTCTGCCGCTACAAGGCGGGGCGACGGAAGCTATCGAAAAATGACCAACTGACGTTGGAGTTCGCCGGCGTATACCGGCACTACCACGCCGCCCTGATGCGCACGATCATCATCGGCAAGCCGACAAAATATCACGAGAAGATGGACGCGGCGGCGCGCGCGGCGTTGAAAGCCTGCGAGGCGGCCATGCGGCCAGGCCACAAAGCCGGTGACGTTTTCGACGCGCACGCCCGGGTGATGGATGAGCATGGCATGCAGCGCCACCGGCTCAATGCCTGCGGCTATTCGCTCGGGGCAAAATTCACGCCGAGCTGGATGGATTACCCCATGTTCTACCGCGGCAATGAGGTGAAGCTGCAGCCGAACATGGTATTCTTCGCCCATATGATCCTGATGGATTCGGATAGCGGCAATGCCATGACTCTGGGCCGGACCTATATCCTGACGAAGGACAAGCCGGAACCCCTGTCGAAATATCCGCTGCCGATGATCGTTCGTTAGGCGTGGACGGCGCAGTGGGAGATAAAATCACGACTCTGAACAAGCCGATCGCATTGAAGGTGGGCCAGTCATCGTCGCCGCGCGGTGACGACGATGCGGATGAAGTGCCCATCGTCCACCCCTTCGCCGAGGTCATCCGCACCATCGGCCGTGGCGAAACGCTGTCGCGGCCGCTGACCGAGAGCGAGGCCGAGTCTGCCATGGGAATGATCCTCGCCGGCCAGGTGGAGCCGGTGCAACTCGGCGCCTTTCTCCTGCTGCTGCGCTATCGCAAGGAGACGGCGCCGGAACTTGCCGGCTTTGTCCGTGCCACGCGACAACATCTGCGGGAAATGCCGGTGGCGGAGGTCGACCTTGATTGGCCGTCCTATGCCGACCGGCATAAGCAGCTTCCCTATTTCGTGTTGAGTGCCCTGCTGCTCGCCGTCAATGGCGTCCGCGTGGCGATGCACGGCATCGACGGCGTGGGCGAGGCCACGACGCCGAAGACGTTGCGAGCGCTTGGCCTTGCGCCCGCTTTGGATGCTCGCGCGGCGGAGGCACAATTGCGCGAACAGCGGATGACCTACCTGCCGCTGCGGCTGATCTGTCCGGAGATGCAGAAACTGTTCGACCTCAGACCGATCCTTGGCGTGCGCTCGCCGGCCAACAGCCTGTGCCGGGAACTCAATCCGGTGAAAGCGCCCTATCAGCTCCAGGGCGTGTTCCATCCCACCTATCTGCCGTCCCATAGCGAGACGGCGCGGCTGCTGGGGCAGTCCCATGCAGCGATCTTCAAGGGCGGTGGCGGCGAGATCCAGCGCAACCCCGAGAAATCCTGCCGTGTCGCCACGGTCGATAATGGAGCGATCGGCGAGGAAACATGGGACGCGATGGCGTTGTCCGAACGCCACGCCTGGCGCGAGGAACCGGCAGATCCGCAGCGCGTTGCAGCGTTGTGGCGCGGCGAATTCGCAGCGCCGGGACCGGAGGCGGCGGTTGTTGGCACGGCCGCGATTGCGCTCAAGCTGTTGGGCCGGGCGGCAACGCAGGCCGAAGCTACTGAACAGGCCCGGCGGCTCTGGCAGGACCGGCCGAAGCAAGCTTTCTCCAAGTCGTAGGAGCTGCCGGATTCGTGGAATGACGGCCGGAATGCTTGCCAAGCTGTCGCAGCGGAACCACTTGTTTTACAGGCAAGATCGGCGAGGATGCAGCCGCCTGACGGCCGCGCCGCCCGGTTCGAGATAGGCAACCCGCCGTCCTAGGGAGTTTCAGCGATGATCGTCGAGATCGGCCATTTTGCCCTGGTCCTCGCCTGCTGCGTGGCGTTCATTCAGATGACCGTGCCGCTGTGGGGCGCACAGCGCGGCCTGCCTGCTCTCGCGGCGATGGCGGCGCCGGCCGCCGTCATGCAGTTCTTGCTGATCCTGATCGCCTTCCTGTCGCTGATCCATGCTTTCGTCACGTCGGATTTCTCGGTCTCCGTGGTGGCCAACAACTCCCATTCGCTGAAACCGCTGCTCTACAAGATCTCGGGAGTTTGGGGTAACCATGAGGGAT
>DATKFM010000276.1:0-4498 GCA_035544395.1 Verrucomicrobiia bacterium | reverse complement strand
TTCAGATGGGGATGTCCTTCCGGCGGTTCTAGCCCAGGGGCCGCAACCTGTCTTGGAGGAATTGCGGCGGTTTGTAAACGCTTCTGCTGCAACGGAAAAAGACACCGGACGGCTGATGCAGGTGCTGCGCCAGGCGCGGCGGCGTGTCGCACTCACCGTGGCCCTGGCCGATATTATGGAAATTCTGCCGCTCGAGGGGGTGACCGGGGCGCTTAGCGAATTTGCCGACGCCGCGGTCAATGGCGCGGCGAGACACCTGCTGCAACGGGGCATCGATGCGGGCGACCTGGCGCCAGGGCATGGCGACAACCCGCTGGAGCGGTCCGGCCTTGTAGTTCTGGGCATGGGGAAGCTTGGCGCCCGGGAGCTGAATTACTCCAGCGACATCGATCTGATACTGCTCTACGACCCGGAAATCGCCCGCTACACCGGCAAGCGCACGATCCAGGATTTCTTCGTCCGCCTGGCGCGGGACCTGCTGCGCATCCTGCAGGAGCGAACCGACGCGGGCTATGTGTTCCGCACCGACCTCAGGCTGCGGCCTGACCCCGCCTCAACGCCCCTGGCCCTCTCGGTGCTGGCCGCCGAGACATATTACGAGGGCATGGGGCAGAACTGGGAGCGTGCGGCGATGATCAAGGCGCGCGCCATCGCCGGCGATATCCAGGCGGGCGAGACCTTCCTGAAGCGCCTGCGACCGTTTGTCTGGCGCAAGCACCTGGATTTCGCCGCCATCCAGGATATCCATTCGATCAAGCGGCAGATCCATGCGGTAAAAGGCCACCGGGACATTGCCGTCGCCGGCCATAACATCAAGCTCGGCCGCGGCGGCATCCGCGAGATCGAGTTCTTCGCCCAGACCCAGCAGTTGATCTGGGGCGGGCGCAATCCGGAGCTGCGGCAATCCTCCACCTGTGCGGCAATCGAGGCGCTGGTGGCGGCCGGGCGGGTGAAGCCGGAGACGGCGGCGGAGATGATCGACGCCTATCGCTTCCTGCGGGTGATCGAGCACCGGCTGCAGATGATCGAGGACCGGCAGACACAGACGCTGCCCGCCGCGCCGGCCGAACTGCTGGCCTTCGCGCTGTTTGCGGGCTTCGACTCGACCGCGGCCTTCAGCGAGACGCTGCTGCGCCATCTCGGCAATGTGGAGGATCACTACGCCGAGCTGTTCGAGGAGGCGCCGTCCCTGGGCGGTCCCGGCAACTTGGTGTTCACGGGCACGGACAACGATCCGGAGACGGTGAAGACGCTGGGGCGCATGGGGTTCTCGGACGGTGCTTCTGTTTCAACGGTCATCCGGGGCTGGCATCACGGCCGCTACCGGGCCATGCGCAGCACCCGGGCGCGGGAACTGCTGACGGAAATCATGCCGCGGCTGCTGGACGTGCTGTGCAAGACGGTCAATCCCGACCTGGCGTTCGCCCGGTTCGACGAGTTCCTCGGGCGGCTGCCGGCCGGCGTGCAGCTTTTCTCCATGCTCTACGTCAATCCGGGCCTGCTGGATCTCCTGGCGGAGATCATGGGCAGCGCGCCGCGGCTGGCGGAGCATCTCAGCCGCAACGCCGGCCTGCTGGATGCGGTGCTGGTGAAAGGCTTCTTCGATGCCATGCCGGACCGGGATCATCTGCGCGCCGACCTTCGCATCCAGCTCGGTCAGGCCAATGACTATCAGGACGTGCTGGAGATCGTGCGGCGCTGGACCAAGGACCGGCAGTTCCAGGTGGGCGTGCGCATCCTCCGGGGCATGATGGGCGCCGATGCTGCCGGCGGGCCGCTGGCCGATATCGCCGACTGCGCCATCGCCGAATTGCAGCCCCATGTCGAAGCGGAGTTCGCCCGGGTCCATGGCCGGCTGCCGGGCGACGGGCTGGTCACGGTGGGGCTGGGTAAGCTGGGCAGCCGGGAATTGTCCTTCACCTCCGATCTCGATCTGATCTTCATCTATGACGTGCCGGAAGGCAGCGACACCGACGAGGGCCTGCACGACCTGCTGTCGAATGGCCGCAAGCCGCTGGCGCCCATGCATTACTACGCCCGGCTGGCGCAGCGGATGATCAACGCCATCACCGCCCAGACCGGCGAGGGTCTGCTGTACGAAGTCGATATGCGGCTGCGGCCGTCGGGTAATCAGGGGCCGATCGCCTCAACTTCAGGCGGATTCCTGCGCTACCAGACCGAGAGCGCCTGGACCTGGGAGCATATGGCGCTGACCCGGGCCCGCGCCGTCGCGGGTTCGCCCGCTGCCATGGAGCGGGCCGAGAGCAGCATACGCGCCGTCGTCTGTCAGCCCCGCGACCCGCGCAAGGTCGCCGAGGATGTGGCTGACATGCGCGCCCGCATTGCCCAGCAATTCCCCGGCGACCGGCTGTGGGATCTGAAGTATTGTCCCGGCGGCCTGATCGACATCGAATTCGCCGCGCAGTTCCTCCAACTCCGTCATGGCGCAGCACATCCCGAACTCGCGGTTCCCGGCACGCTGGAAACATTGGTACGCGCAACGGCGGGGGGCGTTATCCCGCGGGAGATCGGCGCAGACCTTCAGGCCACATTGCGGCTTTGGCACAAGCTGGTGGGTTATTTGCGGCTTACGGTGGGTTCCACAACGCCCGTCGACACCTGGCCCGACAGCGTGCGCCGCTCTCTCATCGCCGCCGGCGGCGCCGTTGACTTCGGCGATCTTGAGCGAAATATCTCCGAGGTAGCGGCGCGCACCCGCCGGCATTTCATCGAAATCGTGGGAACGCCTTCACTCAGGCAGACCACCACAGGCAAATAGGAATGGGAAGGATCATGCCAAGCAAGGAACTGAAAGTCGGCGACAAGGCCCCGAACTTCAAAATGCCGACCGACGGCGATGGCTCCGTCTCGCTGGCGGATCTTAGGGGCAAGAATGTCATACTTTATTTTTACCCGAAGGACGACACCTCCGGTTGCACCAAGGAGGCCTGCGGCTTCCGCGACACCCTGCCGGACTTCAAGAAGGTGAAGGCCGCTGTCATCGGCGTGTCGCGCGATAGCGTCGCCAGCCACGACAAGTTCAAGAAAAAATACGAGTTGCCCTTCGCCCTGGGCAGCGACGCCGACGGCAAAACATCGGAGGCCTATGGCACTTGGGTGGAGAAGAGCATGTACGGCCGCAAATACATGGGCATGGAACGCGCCACCTTCCTGATCGACGGCAACGGCGTGATCCAGGGCATCTGGCGCAAGGTCAAGGTGCCCGGCCATGTGGAGGAAGTGCTGAAGGCGGTGAGGGGGCTGTAGCGCTACCGTCGCTGGAGCAAAAGCATCATGGCGCATCATCGAGGACGGAACGCTTCAGCAATTCCGGTGTTCAGTTTTCGCGGCCCCCAACGATGTCGAGGCATCATGGAAAACATACTCACGCCCGAAATCCAGAACTACGTCGCCTTGGCCGGCGTGGTCCTGTTGGCGATCACTGCGATCCTGTGGTTTTTCCTGCCGTTTGCCGTATTCGGGATAAAAGACCGGATGGACCGCCAGGCGGCGCTGACCGCTGACCTTCTCGGAGAACTCCAGGCATTGCGGGGCCAGCTCCGGCCGACTGAAGTCAGGCGCACCGACACGCTCAATCTGCCGTAGGGCGCGGGAAACGCGCTTCCACCGCGATCGAATGCACCCTCACATCGAAGAGCCGTGCAAATATCTGCTACGCCGGTATTGAACCTGGGTTGAACTGCCGGCACCGCATCGGCCAGTGGAGTTGGTCGGCGCCATTGGCAGCCGGCCGCAGATCTTTCATTCAGACACCTCAACCTGTGCCGTCAGGTAGGTGAGCGCTTTGGTGCATTTCGCGCTATCAGTGATTTTTCCAAGGCGGCAATCGGAATCGATCGTCTGCGCATAGCGCAATTCCGCCGCCTCGCGAGCGGCCGCCCAGCGCTGCTGGTCCAGACTCCAGAGATGGTGAAAATAGCCGGCAATCAGAATCGGAATCGCCAAGAAGATGAGTATCGTGATTGGTATGCTGAGCTTCATTCCAACAGCGACGCGTCCCGCAACGGTCGCCCCCTTTCATTTCTCACAACGCGGGATATTAGAAAGTGTTCCCTGCGTGGCCGGGGGCATCCCTACAATAGCGCTGAGTGTGCTGGCTGGGTCCATATCCTGGCGTAGGACCAGCAGGCGTTACGGTGATCCGCCACCGGGCGGACTGCCGATCTTTTTCTTGCCGGTTGCTTTCGGCTCGGCGAGCCCAGCCTTCGAAATTTCCGCATCTCTTGCAAGACGCAGGGATTTGAGGCGAGCAATCTTCGCTGTTTCAGCGTCCCAGCGATTCTGCTGATGCAAACGAATTTCCGTATCCAGTCGCTCTCGCTTGTTGAATTGGTCTTCTGCCTTGCGCCGAGCCAGCGCACGGTTATCGGAAGTTGACTCCACCATTGGACGCTCCTGCTTTCAGCCCCTATGCCGAGGCTTGTCGGTAAAGATTTCTGGGATCACGACAACATTGCGGAGCAATGCGCATCCGCAA
>DATKFM010000275.1:0-4219 GCA_035544395.1 Verrucomicrobiia bacterium | reverse complement strand
GTCATCCTCGAGTTTCTTCAGCGCGCGTTCGACCGCCCCAGATTCCACGACCTTGCGCTCGGAGGAAAAGACATCCTGCCGGATGCCCAAGAGCTCGAGATCCTCGCGGATGCCAACCATGAACTGATCGATGGCGAATTGTCGGATCGGCACCAGCCATTCGCTCTCGGGCTTATCCAGCCACTTCTTGCCGTCGCGCTTGGCCAGGGCTTTGCCGACATCCATCAGATATTCGCCAGGGTAGAATCCCTCAGGGATCGCCGGGATCGTTTCGCCCAAGGCTTCCCGGTAGCGGAGATGGGTCGAGCGGGCGAGCACATCGACCTGGGTGCCCGCGTCGTTGATGTAGTATTCCTTCGTGACGCTATGCCCGGCCTTGGCCAGCAGACTGGCCAGCGCGTCGCCATAGACAGCGCCGCGGGCGTGGGCCACATGGAGCGGGCCTGTGGGGTTTGCCGAAACGTACTCGACGTTCACCTTGCGGCCTTGTCCGATCTCTGAGTCGCCGTAGCGTATTCCGGCGCTAAGAATATCGCCGATTCGCGCCTGCCAGAACGATTCCGAAAGATGCAGATTGATAAAGCCCGGACCGGCAATATCCACCTTCCTCACATCCTTGTGCGCCTGCAGGGCATCGGCAATGAGCTGCGCCAGATCCCGCGGCTTCAAGCCGAGTCCCTTGGAAAGGACCATCGCCGCATTGGTCGAGAGATCGCCATGAGTCGGATCCCGCGGCAGCTCGACGGACACGCGGGCCATATCGACATCGCCCGTTATCTTGCCGGCGGCCTGAAGCCTGCGCAGCGCAGCGCCGACTTCACCCAGAAAATAGGAGAAGAGATTCATCAGGCCGCGCCGCCCTGTGTCAGCCGCTGCTGCTCGTCCAACGCAAAACGGTCGGTCATGCCGGCGATATAATCGCCCACGACGCGGGCCGTCGCGGCCGCATCCTTGCCGTCGCAATATTGTCGCCAGCCTTCTGGCAGATGTTGCGGATGAGTCATGTACAACCCGAACAGATTCCGAACCACATCCCGCGCCCGGGATGTCATTTGATTGACCCTATGGTGCCGGTACATCCGTTCGAACAGGAACCTGCGTATGACCTGTTCGTGCTCCACCATGATCGGCGAAAAGGCGACGAGCGCATGGCCCAACCCGCGAACGTCGGCAGCCGATTGCGGCTGGGCCTTTTCCAGCCGGCGGCGGGTTTCCTCTATCAGGTCGGTCACCATGAGGTCAATCAAGCGTCTGACGGTCTCATGGATGAGCCGTGGCGCCTCCAGGCCAGGGTATTTCTCCTGCAGTGATTTCAGCACCGGCCCCACCAGCGGCAACTCGCCGATATCGGCGATGCCGAACAGGCCGGCGCGCAGGCCGTCATCCATATCGTGGTTGTCATAGGCGATGTCGTCGGCAATGGCGGCCACCTGCGCTTCAGGACCGGGAAAGCTGTGCAACTCCAAGTCCCGCTGGTCCGCGCAATAGGCGGCGATTGTGGCGGGAACGGGGCGCCGCTTCGCCTTCTCCGACGCGGCGGGACCGGTCAGCGGGCCGTTATGCTTGACCACGCCTTCCAGGCATTCCCAGGTGAGATTGAGGCCATCGAAGTCGGCATAATGCCGCTCCAGTATCGTGAGGATGCGGAATGTCTGCTCGTTGTGGTCGAAACCGCCATAGTTCTTCATCGATTCGTCGAGAGCGTCTTCGCCGGCATGGCCGAAGGGTGGATGGCCGAGGTCGTGCCCCAGCGCCAGCGCTTCGGCCAGATCCTCGTCGAACCCCAGGGCGCGGCTGATGGAGCGGGCGATCTGCGCCACCTCGATCGTATGGGTCAGCCGTGTCCGGTAGTGATCGCCTTCGTGGGACACGAAAACCTGGGTCTTGTGCTTCAGACGCCGGAAGGCAGTGGAGTGGATGATCCGGTCCCGGTCGCGCTGGAACGGGTTGCGAGTGGCGCTGGCCGGCTCCGAGACCAGGCGTCCGCGGCTCTCCTCCGGCCGGCTGGCAACAGGATGGCGCTGGGGGGCGGCGACGCTCATGGGCCGAACCTACGCGGGCAGCCCTGGCAAATCAATGGGTTGCAGTATGATTGACAAGGCGATTCAACTACTTACATAACGATCTGCAAACGGCTGTAGGAGCCGGCGCCGAATTGAGTTAGGATGATTCCATGAACGCAATCACCGATCCCCGCAGCCAGGAACTCAGCATTTCCGCCCGCGCCGCCAGCCGCATTTCGAAGCTCATTGCGGAAGAAGCCGGCGACGGGTTGATGTTCCGCATCGCCGTCTCCGGCGGCGGCTGCTCCGGCTTTCAATACGGCTTCAGCATCGACGACAGCAAGCTGGACGATGACATCACGTTCGAGCGCGACGGCGTGAAAGTCGTGGTCGACACCACTTCGCTGGAACTGATCCGCGGCGGCGAAGTGGATTTTGTCGAAGAGCTGGTAGGTTCTTATTTCCAGGTGCGCAATCCCAATGCCACCTCGACCTGCGGCTGCGGCACCTCCTTCTCTGTCGGTTGATCTCACGCCGCTTCAGGCGCTAGGTAAGAGGCCCGCTCCGGCGGGCCTTTCTGTTTCCGGGGGCTGCGCGTGATCCGCATCGCTACGTTCAACGTCAATTCGATCAAGGCTCACATCGTCAATGTGACGGGCTGGCTGAAGGCGGCCAAGCCGGACGTCGTGCTGATGCAGGAGATCAAATGCACCGATGACGGGTTTCCGCGGCTGGAGATCGAAGACCTCGGCTACAACGTCGCGACGGTCGGGCAGAAGACCTATAACGGTGTCGCCATCCTGTCGAAGCATCCGCTGACGGTGGAGCAGAAGGCGCTGCCTGGAAATCCCGGCGACGATCACGCGCGCTATATCGAAGGGCTGATCGAAGCGCCCAAGGGCAAGGACGGCAAGCGCGTTGCGCTTCGTGTTGCCTCGATCTACCTGCCGAACGGCAATCCGTCCGGTACGGAGAAATTTACCTACAAGCTTGCCTGGATGGAGCGCCTGCGCGCCCACGCCGTGGAATTGCTGAAGCTCGAGGAGGTTCTGGTGCTCGGCGGCGACTACAATGTCGCGCCGACAGATGAGGATGTTTACGATCCCGAGGGTTGGCGCGACGATGCGTTGTGCAGGCCCGAGTCACGCCGCGCGCTGCGCATGATCGTCAACCTCGGCTATACCGACGCGATCCGCGCGCTGCACGGCCAGCCCCATCTCTACACGTTCTGGGACTATCAGGCCGGCCGCTGGCAACGCGACGAAGGGCTCCGCATCGATCACCTGCTGCTGTCGCCGCAGGCGGCGGACCTGCTGTCGGAGTCGGGCGTCGACCGCGACCCCCGCGGCAAGGACAAGCCGTCCGACCACACGCCGGTCTGGTGCGAGCTGGATATCTAGGGCTCTACGCCGAAATCTACGCGCGGCACCGGATCAGATATCCGCGAAACATTGCGTCTCGGCCTTGCCGCCGGGATGACAGACCGCACCCTGCTCGGCATCGCTGACGGTCTGGGCGTAGCGCCAAATCGCGCCGGATTGATAATCGTGCTTGCGCGGCTTCCACTGCTTGCGGCGTTCGGCCAGCTCGGCGTCGCTGAGGTCAACTTCCAGCGTGCCCTTCTCCGCATCGATGCGGATGGTGTCGCCGTTCTTCAGCAAACCGATGGGTCCGCCGACAGCGGCCTCCGGCCCGACATGACCGATGCAGAAGCCGCGGGTGGCGCCGGAGAAGCGGCCGTCGGTGATCAGCGCCACCTTGTCGCCCATGCCCTGGCCGTAGATGGCCGCCGTGGTCGCCAACATCTCGCGCATGCCCGGCCCGCCGCGCGGCCCCTCATAGCGAATGACGAAGACATCGCCATCGCTGTATTTGCGCTGCTCGACTGCGCGATAGGCGTCTTCTTCGCAATCGAAGCAGAGCGCCTTGCCGGTGAAGGCCAGCTTCTTCATGCCCGCGATCTTCACGATGGCGCCCTGGGGCGCCAGATTGCCGCGCAATCCGACGACGCCGCCGGTGGTCGACAGCGGCTTTGCGGTGGTGCGGATCACGTCCTGATTGGTTGGGAAATTCACGCCCTTCAGATTCTCGGCGATGGTCTTGCCGGTCACGGTCATGCAATCGCCATGCAGGAAGCCGCCCTCGAGCAACGCCTTCATCAGCACGGGCACACCGCCGATCTCGTACATGTCCTTGGCGACATAGCGGCCGCCTGG
>DATKFM010000274.1:0-2618 GCA_035544395.1 Verrucomicrobiia bacterium | reverse complement strand
CCCCTGTTGATCATGGCCACGGACGGCCGGAAAAGCAGCAACCCGATTTCAGGCAGTATGACAGCCAAAGCGTCTCAAAACACAACTATGCTGGCCTGGATTTGGATCAGGCCCGCAGGTGGCCGGTGCCCGGGCGGCGTCTCTGCTCAGCGCAAGGACGGCCAGATATCCTCTTCCAGGACCGATGACAGGATCGACCCCGCGCTGTCGCCCGCCAGCCCCAGCAGTCCCTCGACAATCCGCCTTGCTTTCGCGTCCTCGACGCCGCCATGGGCGAGCAGCAGCTCTGCCTTGGCGATCATCTCGGCATCGCCGAGCGGCTGATCGGGATCGCCCTTGCAGGCCTTGCGGCTGGCCGTGAGCTCGCGCCCGCCGGGCAGCTTCAGCGCGATGCCGGCGCCCCAATGCTGGGGATAGGCGGCGGCGAACGGCTCTGCCTTGCGCAAGGCGACGCGCCGGCTCAACGGCGCCAGCCGGTTCCGCGCCGCTTCATCGAATGACTCAAATCCGACGCGCCCGTCCGCCAGCGCCAGGGCCACGCAATGCTGAAGCGAGAACTTGGCGGCGTATTCATTGGCCGGCGCCGGCCGGTCGCAAACCTCGAGCGCCGCGCCATAGGTCGCGACATCGACAGCTTGCGGCAGCGCTCCGCCGAGACGGCCATGAAGCTCGATCGCCGCGTCGATCGCCGGGTGGGTGTGGCGGCAGCAGGGCCAGGGCTTGATCGAGGTCGCCCGCAGTTGCCAGGGAGCACTGGGATCGCGCGTCACCGCGGCGGGATCGGAATCCGGGCAGGCGCCGGCAAACAGGCCCTTGGCGCCTTCCAGGATCGCGGGCGGTCCGGTGAAGCCGAGCGCCGCCAGCTCCGCCGCCGTGACTCCGGCTTCAGCGGCGCGGCCGGCATGGAGATGCTTGCTCATGGCGCCGGTCTCGATGAACTGCCAAAGGCCGCTTGATTGCGTACCCGCATTGCCCAGGGCATGCATGGTTTGAATCTCATCGAGACCAAGCAGATCCGCCGCCGCCATGGCCGCACCGAACGGCCCGCAAGTGGCCGTCGAATGCCAGACGCGGTAATGCGCCGGCCCCACGGCCATGCCGATCCGCGCCACCGCCTCATAGCCTCTGATGATGGCATCGAGCAGCGCCGGGCCTGGACTATGCTTGCGCTGCGCGAGCACCAGCGCCGCCGGCACCACGACGCAACCGGGATGGGTCACGGAGGCGCGGTGCAGATCGTCCATCTCCAGGATATGGGACAGCCCGCCGATCAGGAAGGCCTGCCGCCCTGCATCGTTGCCTTGCTGCGCGAACCATCCGCGCAGCATGCGGCCCGGCGCCGTGTTCCGCGCCGCCATCGCATTCGCCACCGTGTCCAGCAGGAATCGCGCCGCGCAATCACGGTCATCATCCGTGATCGGCCTGGCGCGGATCAGACTGACAAGTTGTTCGGTGAGAGACGGCATCTGCTCTTGCTGTTTGCGTAGCCCAGCCTAACATCGAGAACTGCCATAGGGAAAATCCGACGTTGCCGGGAGTATCCATGCCGCTCAAGGACAAGGTCGCGCTGGTGGCCGGCGGGACGCGCGGCGCCGGCCGCGGCATCGCGGTCGAACTGGGCGCTGCAGGCGCCACGGTCTATGTGACGGGCCGAACCACGCGCCAGCATCAATCCGAATATGCCCGCCCGGAAACGATCGAGGAGACGGCGGAACTGGTGACCGCCGCCGGCGGCAAGGGGATCGCGATTCAAGTGGATCATCTGATCCCCGACGAAGTGGCCAGGCTGGCCGCGCGCATCCGGACCGAGCAGGGCCGCCTCGATATCCTGGTCAATGATCTCTGGGGCGGCGAGAATCTCAAGGAATGGAACAAGCCGGTCTGGGATCATAATCTCGAGAACGGCCTGCGCCTGCTGACTCTCGGCGTGCATACCCACCTGATCACCGCCCATCATGCGTTGCCGCTGCTGATCGAGCGTCCCGGCGGATTGCTGGTCGAGGTGACCGATGGCACCGACGCCTACAACGCGACCCATTACCGGATCAATCCGTTCTACGATCTGGCGAAGGTGGCCGTGACGCGCATGGCCTGGGCCCATGCCAACGACTTGGCGCCCCACGGCGCGACGTCAGTGGCAATCACGCCGGGATGGCTGCGCTCGGAAATGATGCTGGAGGCTTTCGGCGTGAACGAAGCGAACTGGCGCGACGCGACGGCGAGGATCCCGCATTTCGCGATCTCGGAGACGCCGCGCTTCGTCGGCCGCGCCGTCGCCGCCCTCGCGGCCGATCCCGACCGCGCGCGCTGGAACGGACAATCTCTGTCCAGCGGCCAGCTCGCACAGGTCTACGGCTTCACCGATCTCGATGGCTCCCGTCCCGATGCGTGGCGCTATGTCGCAGAGGTACAGGATCCCGGAAAACCGGCGGATACAACGGGGTATCGATAGGAAGTCGCGACGCTTTCGCTGATAGGAGATGGCCGCCCGAGGGAAAACACGCCAATACCACGGCATTCGTAGTGACCTCCGGCTGCGATGTTGCTGCAAATCAAAAGAGACATAGGCGGAATTCTCGGCGCTGTCGGCTCGCTCATCCTGGGCATCAGCCTGATCC
>DATKFM010000273.1:0-6097 GCA_035544395.1 Verrucomicrobiia bacterium | reverse complement strand
TTGCCGCCATCAAGCGTGTCATCGCCAGCGGCGCCATCCAGATCGTCATCGCCCGCGAGGCCGAACAGCTTGTTGTTGAGCAAATTGCCAGTGATTTCGTTGTCGAGCCCGTTGCCGGCCCCAGTCGTCCCGGAACCGAGCACGAGGTTCTCCACATTCGCGCTCAGCGAATAGCTGCCCTTGGTGCCGTTGTATCGTACGGAGTCTTCGCCGCCGAGCACACCGCCCAGGGCCTCGGTCACGCTGTCTTCGTCGTCGACGGCGTAGCTGTCGTCGCCGTCGCCGCCGACCAGCATGTCGCGGCCGAAGCCGCCGAACAGATCATCTGCGCCTCCGCCGCCAAGCAGCCTGTCGGCGCCGGCGCCGCCGTTGAGTGTATCATCACCGCCGCCGGCATCGATCGTGTCATTGCCGCCTAAACCGAAGATGCTGCTCTTGAGGTCATTGCCGGTGATCTTGTTGTTCAGATCGTTGCCCGAAACAAAGGAGTCGACATTGGCGACGATCTGGATGTTCTCGATGCTGCCGCGGCTATTGGTGAATAGCGAGAACGACGATCCGCGAACAATGACTGTGTCGAGGCCCTTGCCGCCGATTTCGTCGAGAATATCATTCGCATCGTCGACGGCATAAATGTCGTTGCCCACGCCACCGATCAGGCTGTCAAATCCGTCGCCGCCCGTCAGGCTGTCATTGCCGCTTCCACCCCGCAGCGTGTCGTCGCCTTCAGCACCGTCGATGGAATCGTTGCCTGCGAATCCAACAATGACATTTGCGGAAACGCCGGCCTCACTGCCGCCGATTTTGTCGTTGCCCGCCAATACCGCCGTCAGGAAGCGCGTGGCGGTGACATCCTGCGCAAACTCCTGAAGCGTCTGTATGGGCATCTGTAGACCCGCGATCGTCATGAGGAGCGACCCGTTTGTGACCACATTGATCTCAGTGACGATGCCCGAAATGGGATTGCCGTTGACGTCGTAGGTGAAGTTGTGTCCGACGATCTCCGAGCCGTTTGCCACGATGAATCCGGTCGGCGTTCTCCCGGTGGGACCTTCCAGGAAATTGAGCAGACTGAGGCCGTCGAAGTTGATGCCACGCCCCGGACCGCCTTTTATCGTCGCCATCGTTTCTCTCCACCCGATGCGCCGGCGCCTTGGGCGGCGGCGTGATTGATGCGCTCACTGCTGAAGGGGACCAGCGCGGCGAGTGCATATTAAATTTCCAAGCTTGTCTTTCTGCGGCGGTCATGCGTGCGGAATCAGCGCGCAGCCTTGCCGTTGGCGTTCAATCTCATCGCTTTGAGCTCTTCCGCCTTTGGTCCTCTGCTATGGGATCATGCCAACCGCGGTCGGGCACGATGGGAGTCCGGATGCACGATGCCGGTTCGGCGCGGGAGATTGTTGCGCGTCCCGGGAGACATCCCTTCGAGCCTGACCTCGGTGATCTTGGCGTTGCCGCTAGTCACACGATCATGCATAAGCGCCCGCCATCCGCGGTGCTTGAAGGCAACATGTAGAAATCATGGATAGAACGCGGAGTCGCGTGCAGGTGTGACGCCGCTCACACCTTAGTATGGTTAAGTGCGGCGCGGCTGCACGGTTCCGGGTATCAGGCCGAGGGCGCGCGGATCGATGATCGATCTACGTTCCTGCTGATAGGGGACGAATCCCGCCTTCTGATATGTGCGCAAACCCCTGGGGTCATCGAGAGAGCAGGAGGCAACCGTCAGGCGTTTCGGTTCATGGGACCAGGCCTGATCCACCGCCCAGTTCAGGAAATAGCCGCCATAGCCCCGGCCAGTGAAATGGGGCATCAGGCCGAAGTAATCGACATTGATCTCCGGCATCGCCCGGCGGTTCAGCTCGACATAACCGGCCGGTTCGCCGCCGACATACAGCACATAGATATCGAGCGTCGGCTGCGTGATGACATCGTGCAGCTTATCCGCGCTCAATTGCCGCCGCTCCCACCAGAACCACTGTTCGCCAACGCTGTCATAGAGATAGCGGTAAAACTCGATGGTCGGCTTCTCAAGCTTCAGCAGGGCCAGCCGTCCCGGCGGCGCCGGCACTGTGGGCCGCTTCGGCGCACCGAGCATCTCCAAATGTGTGATCACCACATCCAACGTCGGCGCCGGTGGATCGTCCTGATCATTGTCGACCCAGCGCGCCATGACGATGCGCGGCTGCACCTCATATCCCAGGCGGACATAGAAGTTCTTCACCGCCTCATTGCCATCCCGGATCATGAACTGGCTCTTGCGGATGTTCTGCTCCTTCAGCCAGGCCTCGGCATGGCGCACCAGCGCACGGGCATGGCCCTGGCGGCGACGATCCGGCGTGATCGCCAGCCGGTAGATCCATCCGCGGTGGCCGTCATGGCCGATGATAATGGAGCCGATCAGCTTATCTTCTTCATGGCCGACGAACAGCGCCGCATTCTCATCACGGCGCAAACGGGCGATATCACTGGCCGGATCATTGTAGGCCACATTGAGCCCGCAGGCGTCCCAGAGCGCGACGATAGCATCGAAGTCGCCGTCGGCGTAGAGCGCGATCCTCATGTCTCCACCGGCGTATCGCCGGGCCGGCCCCATTCCGCCCAAGAGCCGTCATAGAGCGCGACATCTTTGTGCCCGATCAGATGCAGGGCGAAGGCCAGCACGGCGGCCGTGACGCCGGACCCGCAGGAAGTCACAATCGGCTTTGTCAGATCCACACCGGCGCGCCGGAATTTCTCAGCGATCTGATCCGCCGAAAGGAATGTTTTTGCTTTCGGATCCAGCAACTCGTTGAAGGGCAGGTTGTAGCTGCCAGGGATATGGCCGCTGCGGCGGCCGGGCCAGACTTCCGGATCGGTTCCCTTGAAGCGACCGGCGGCACGGGCATCCACGACCTGTTCCCGCTTCGCCTGAAGATTGTCCTTAACCTGGCCGATGTCGCGCACCATGAAGTTATTAATGCGCGCCGTGAAGTGACGTTCCCGCGGCTGCGGCGCCCGGTCCTCGACGGGCCGTCCTTCGGCAATCCATTTCGGCAGGCCACCATCCAAAATTGCCACATCCGCATGTCCGAAGACGCGGAACATCCACCAGACTCGCGCCGCGCTCATCATGCCCTGGCCGTCATACACGATGATGCGGTTGCCGTCGCCGAGCCCCAGCTTGCGCACGCGAGAAGAGAATTTCTCCGGGCTCGGTAACATATGGGGCAGATCGGACGCCGTGTCAGCGATGTCGTCGATATCGAAAAACACCGCGCCGGGAATATGTACGTCTTCATATTCGCGCCGGGCATTGCGATTCTGTGCTGGTAGGAACCAAGTGCCGTCCACGACTCTGATATCCGGCGCGGTCAGGCGCTGCGCCAGCCACTCGGTGGAGACGAGACTTTCAGGATGTGCGTAGAACATGATGTGCCGGAAGATTAATGCTAATAGTCGCAATATGAGCGGTCAGCCTCTGGCGGGCAACAGCCGAGCCCTGCTGCAACGCACATAAATCGGGGTCAGAGCTGGCCGCTGAGCGCTTCGGCGGTGTCCTTGCCGGCCACAACGGGCACGATCTCGAATTCGGCGAGGTCGCACCATTCGGCGACCCATTTCTGGAACAGGGTGATGTCGTCGGCCTCCATGAGCTGGAAGCAGCGCGTCATGTCAGCCGTCACCCAGCTGCTGACGAACTTCAGCCCTTCGGGCGTCATGCGGCCCTTTTCCCGGACGCGGCGATAGATCGCTTTCCTATCCCGATTGCGGAAATCCTCGACGACCATGAACAGCATGCTGGATGCCTCGGTTTGTTGGGAAAATCGGCGGCGCCAAATCCTAGACGGCGAAGGCTATGTTCACGCGCCGGTTCTGCCGGCCCTTGTTCTCGATCTTCGTGACCTCCACCGCGCCGATCTCGCCGGTGCGCGCCACATGGGTGCCACCGCATGGCTGCAAGTCGACACCTTCGATCTCGAGCAGGCGTACGCGACCGCTGCCCATCGGCGGCTTCACCGACATGGTGCGCACCAGCTCCGGCTTCGCCATCAGTTCCTCGTCGGTGATCCAGCGCGATTGGACCGGATGATCCTCTCCGACCAGGCGATTGAGCTCGGCAGTGATATGGATCTTGTCAAGCGCAGTGTCCGGCAGGTTGAAATCGAGCCGGCCCTTGCCGTCGCTGACCTGGCCGCCGGTGACGTCGCCCTTGATGATCGAGGACAGCAAATGCAGGCAGGTATGCATGCGCATCAGCCGGTGGCGACGGTCCCAGTCGATCTCGGCGTTCACTGTCGCACCGGCGGCGGGCAACTCCGACCCGGCCACTGGGACGTGGAGGACATCATCGTGGCTATCGCCCTTGACGGTATTTGCGATCTGTACGGTCCGGCCATCGGCCAGGCGCAGGACGCCGGTATCGCCCATCTGTCCGCCGCTCTCAGCATAAAACACCGTGCGGTCCAGCCGGATGCCCCGCTCGTCGGCGGAGACGACCTTGGCCTCGCAGGACTTGGTATAGGGCTCGGCGCGAAACACGAGTTCGGTCATGCCGCTGGTTCTCCCTCAGTTCGGACGATCATTCCCACCTGGCCGCCGGGGATCAAGCCTCTG
Organism: Verrucomicrobiia bacterium; assembly: GCA_035544395.1. GTDB lineage: Bacteria > Pseudomonadota > Alphaproteobacteria > Dongiales > Dongiaceae > DATKFM01. Next base: position 1,501 of record DATKFM010000273.1, on the reverse strand, counting down.
CTTGTATCCATACAGGCAAATGACGGCATGTGGTCGCCCGCTAGGCCAGCCAGTCCGGCACCGGCAGGTTCTTGGAGCGTAGGAACACCGGGTTGAACATCTTGCTCTGATAGCGGGTGCCATAGTCGCAGAGGATGGTCACGATCGTGTGCCCGGGCCCCAGTTCCTTGGCCAGGCGGATGGCGCCCGCGATATTGATGCCGCTGGAGCCGCCCAGGCACAGGCCCTCATGCTTCAGCAGATCGAAGATAAGCGGCAGCCATTCTTCATCCGTAATCTGATAGGGAAAGTCGACCGGCGTGCCCTCGACATTCTTGGTCACGCGGCCCTGGCCAATGCCTTCGGTAATCGAGCTGCCTTCGGCTTTCAACTCGCCGGTCTTGAAATAGCTGTAAAGGGCGGCACCCATGGGATCGGCGAGTCCGATGCGGATCTTCGGATCGCGCTCCTTCAGGAAGATCCCGGCGCCCGACAGCGTGCCGCCGGTGCCGATGGCGCAGATAAATCCGTCCACCTTGCCGCCGGTCTGTTCCCAGATCTCGGGGCCGGTTGTCTCATAGTGCCCCTGTCGGTTGGCGACATTGTCGAACTGGTTGGCCCAGAAGGCGCCGTTTGGCTCGGTCTTCGCGAGGTCGTGCGCCAGCCGCTCGGACACATGCACATAGTTGAACGGGTTCTTGTAGGGAACCGCCGGCACCTCCCGCAGGTCCACGCCGCAGAGCCGCAGCATGTCCTTCTTCTCCTGCGACTGGGTATCGGGGATCACGATCACCGTCCGGTAACCGCGGGCATTGCCCACCAGCGCCAAGCCGATGCCGGTATTGCCGGCCGTACCCTCGACGATGACGCCGCCAGGCCGGATCAGGCCCTTGGCCTCGGCGTCCTTGATGATTGCCAATGCGGCCCGGTCCTTCACCGATCCGCCGGGATTGAGGAACTCCGCCTTGCCCAGGATGGTGCAGCCCGTCATCTCCGACGCCTTGCGGAGCTTGATCAGCGGCGTATTGCCAACCGTATCGATGAAGCCGTCGCGGATGTTCATGGGCGTGCTGCGGATTATAGGGGCAAGGGCGGCCACACTAATGGTGGCCGGCCGGTTGGATCAAGGCCTCTCAGGCACTAGAGCCAGCGCTTCCTCAGCATCTCCCGGTTGAGCGCGAGCCACTGCAGGGCGATGATCGCCGTTGCGTTGCCGATCGCGCCATGCTCCAGCATGGTCCGCGCCTCGTCGTAGGGCACGATGGTCACGCGAATATCCTCATGCTCATGGGCAAGGCCGTGGATGCCGCCGAGACTGCGGCTGTCGATCCGCGCGCAATAGAGCCTGCAGGTCTCGCTGGTGCCGCCCGGGCTCGCCAGGTAATGCGCGATCGGCATCAGGTCCTCGAGCTTGCAGGCGGCTTCTTCCTCGGCCTCCCGGTGCGCCACCTTCTCGGGAGTCTCGCCCTCATCGATGATACCGGCGATGACTTCGACCTGCCATGCCGGCATTTTCCCGGCC
>DATKFM010000272.1:0-3545 GCA_035544395.1 Verrucomicrobiia bacterium | reverse complement strand
GCCGGGCCTGCATCTCCTGGGCGTGGCCGACCTCGCGCCGGCGCGGGCACGGGAAAATCTCGCGCGCGTCGGCTGGCCGGCGGAGCGCATCGACGCGGCCTCGCTGGGCGAAGCCGTGGACCGCGGCACCACCTGGATCGGCGAGGATGCGCGGGTGCTGATCGCACATCCGGCACTCGACGTGATCATCGACGCGACCGGCCATCCGCCCTCGGGCATCGCCCATGCGCTGGCCGCCATCGCCAACGGCAAGCATATCGTCATGGTCAATGTGGAGGCCGATGTGCTCGCCGGCCCGCTCCTGGCGCAGAAGGCGCGCGCCGCCGGCGTGGTCTACAGCCTCGCCTATGGCGACCAGCCGGCGCTGATCGCCGAGCAGGTGGATTGGGCCCGCGCCTGCGGTTTCGATGTGGTGGCCGCTGGGAAGGGCACGAAATACCTGCCGGCCTATCACCAATCGACGCCCGATACCGTGTGGGGCCATTACGGCCTGACCGAGGAGCAGGCCCGCATCGGCGGAATGAATGCACAGATGTTCAACTCCTTCTTGGACGGCACCAAGTCGGGAATCGAGATGGCGGCCGTCGCCAACGCCACCGGCCTGACGCCGGCGCCGGACGGACTCACTTTCCCGCCTTGCGGCGTTGACGATCTGCCGCGCGTGCTGCGGCCCGCAAGTGACGGCGGACAGCTCCATCACAAGGGCCAGGTGGAAGTAGTCTCCTCGCTCGCGCGAGACGGCAAGCCGGTATTCCGCGATCTCCGCTGGGGCGTCTATGTGGTGTTCGAGGCACCGTCGGATTATGTGCGCCGTTGCTTCTCGGAATACGGCCTGGTGACCGACGACTCCGGAAAATACACCGCGCTCTACAAGCCCTATCACCTGATCGGGCTGGAGCTCGGCATCTCCGTTGCCAGCGCCTGTTTGCGCGGCGAGGCCACCGGCTCCCCCACCGGCTTCCGCGGCGACGCCGTCGCGACGGCGAAGCGAGACCTCGCTGCCGGCGAAACGCTTGATGGCGAAGGCGGCTTCACCGTCTGGGGCAAGCTGATGCCTGCTGCCGCCAGCCTGCGCGTCGGCGCGCTGCCTATCGGATTGGCGCATCATGTGAAACTGCGCAACGCGGTGAAAGTGGGCGCGACAGTGCGCTGGAGCGACGTCGTGGTGGAGGAGAACAGCGAAGCCGTGCGCGTGCGGAGGGAGATGGAATCTCTTTTCCGCACACAACCGGGCGCCTTGGAGCGCCCCGCGGCGGAATAGCGCGACCGAATGCAACGGGTTGCGATCCCAAAGAAATCGGACGCCCGTTCCTCGAGCTGGAATATCCGCTAGCGGCGCGATGTTCATCTGTCGGCAGGAAACTCCCCTAACAAAGGAGCCTGACTGATGTCGAACTATACCTCTCGCATGGCCGCCATCCTCGTCGCTGGCCTGCTGCTTGCCGCTTGTTCCCATGGGCCGCCGCCGCCGGCGAGTGCGTCGCTCGCCACAGGCGATACATCCGTCGGCAGTGTCCTCGTCGATAGCCGCGGCATGACGCTCTACACCTACACGGAAGACAAGCCCGGCGAGTCTCATTGCGGCGGGATGTGCGCGGACTACTGGCCGCCGGCGCTCGCCGCGGACGGCGCGCAGACCTCCGGCGACATCGGCCTCGTCACCCGGGAAGACGGCAGGATGCAATGGGCCTACAAGAACATGCCGCTCTATACCTACGTGAAGGACAAAGCCCCCGGCGACGCCACCGGCGAAGGCGCCGAAGGCGAGTGGTACGTGGTGAAGCAGTAGGCTCGTCGGAAAAACTAGGGCGTGCAAAGTCGGAAGTATTGTCATCCCGGAAACCGCGCTGCAGCTCGCTCTCCGGGATGACAAACCTAGGTGCAGCGCCCACTCACGCAATAATATCCGGCAGCAGCATGCTCTCCAGCTTGGCCATCTGGTCCTTCAGGCCGAGCTTCCGCTTCTTCAGCCGCTGCATCTGCAGCTGATTGAAGGGCGAGGTTTCCGCCAGGCGCGCGATCACCTCGTCCAAGTCGCGATGCTCCTGGCGCAGCTCTTCGAGCCGGCGGCGCGCGTCCGCCTGGCTGGTCACGCCGCCGATGCCGGTGGGGGAATTCATGGCCCATGATAGCGCAGAAGCGGCCCCGCCGTCACCGTCCGCAGCGGCGCTTTCGTTCCCGCCACACACCGCTTATGGTGCCCGCTCAAGGCGTTAACGGGAGAAAGCGGCATGGCGGCAGGCAAGCGGATCGGCATCCTCACCAGCGGCGGCGACTGCGCCGGCCTCAACGCCGTGATTCGCGCCGTGGCCAGCCGGGCCCGTACCCTCGGCTGGACCGTGGTGGGCATCCGCAACGGCACCGCCGGCCTGCTGGCCCGGCCGGTTGACGCCGTGGAGCTGGGGCCGGAGGTGCTGGGCGCCAACATGCTGCGCCAGGGCGGCACGATTCTCGGCACCACGAACAAGGGCGACCCCTTCGCTTTCCCCACCGCCGACGGCCATCTGATCGACCGCACCGACGAGGTGATCGACGGCTACCGCCAGCTCAAGCTCGAGGCGCTGATCGGCGTCGGCGGCGACGGCAGCCTGCGCATCCTGCGCAATCTCGCGGTCAAGGGCGGCATCCCGCTGGTGGCGATCCCCAAGACCATCGACAACGACCTCGGCCTGACCGAAGTCTCCGTCGGCTTCGAGACCGCGGTGCAGACCGCCACCTCGGCCCTCGACCACCTCACGCCCACCGCCGCCAGCCACAGCCGCGTCATGGTGCTGGAGGTGATGGGCCGCGATGCCGGCCATATCGCGCTCACGGCCGGGATCGCCGGCGGCGCCGACGTCATCCTGATCCCGGAGATCCCGTACCGCATCGCCAACATCGCCGCGAAAGTGGAGTCGCTAAAGGCCGAGGGCCGCAACTTCGCGCTGATCGTCGTGGCCGAGGCCGTGCCGACCGAGGACGGCGAGGCGCTGATGACCGCCCATACCGGCGGCCAGGCCACCTATGGCGGAATCGGCCATTTCATCAGCGAGCAAATCGCCGACCTCACGGGTGCGGAAACGCGGGTTACGGTGCTGGGCCATGTGCAGCGTGGCGGCACGCCCGAACCGGGCGACCGCGTCATGGCCTCGGCCTTCGGCATCGCCGCCGTCGATCTGATCGCCGCCAACCGCTTCGACCGCATGGTGGCCTGGCAGAACCGCGAGGTGGTGGACGTGCCGATCATGGAGGCCGTGGCCCGCTACCAAGCCGTGGACCTCAACGGCGCCCTGGTGCGCACCGCCCGGGCGCTCGGCATCTGCCTGGGAGATTCGCCGTGAGCCCCCCAGGAGCACAAGAAGCGCCGCAGAATTTCTGGAACTTCTCCCTCGGCCTCTATGGCCGTCCCGGCGTCGCGCCGGCATTGCTGGGGCTGCAGGACGCGCTGGGGCTGGATGTGAACATGCTTGTGTTCTGCTGCTGGGCGGCATCCCGCGGCCGGAAGCTCACGCCGGCGGATCTGGAAGCCGTGGAGGCCGTCGCCGAGCCCTGGCAGGTGGAAGTGA
>DATKFM010000271.1:0-14296 GCA_035544395.1 Verrucomicrobiia bacterium | reverse complement strand
ACATCGGCGGTCGGCCCCGGTTGCGAGCGATGTTCTATTTCGAGCGAATCCCACAGCGGCCGCGAACGCAGCCACCCCGCAATAGGTAGTGGTTAATGCTTAAGAGCTTCTTAAGCGAAGCGGCGGGGATCAAGCAAACGGCTGCAGATTTCCCAGAAACTGTTCGGCCGAGCGCGGCCAGGAATAGGTAAGGGCGACGGCGCGGCAACGCTCGGGCCCGATGTCGAGGGCGCGGCGGGCGGCGTCCGCCAGGTCGTCGCTCAGCACGCCGGCGCCCGTGCCATCCACCACATCCAGAGGCCCGGGCACCGGGTATGCGGCGACCGGCAGGCCGGAGGCCATGGCCTCAAGCAGCACCAGGCCGAAAGTGTCGGTGCGGCTGGGAAAGACGAAGACGTCGCAGGCGGCATAACAGGCGGCCAATTCCTCCCCCTGCTTCTCCCCGGCGAAATGCACGTCAGGATACTTGCGCCGCAGCTCCGCCAGCAGCGGCCCTTCGCCCACCACCACTTTGCTGCCGGGGAGGTCGAGCTTCAGGAACTCCTCCAGGTTCTTCTCCACGGCGACGCGGCCGACGCAGAGATGGATCGGCCGCGGCAGATCGAGGAAGCCCTTGTCGCGTGGCCGGAACAGTTTGGTATCGACGCCGCGCGACCAGCGCTTCACCCGCGTGAAGCCGCGGGATTCCAATTCCGCCTGGATTGAGCCCGTCGCCACCATCACCCCGTGGGACGGCGCATGGAACCGGCGCAGCGTGCGGTAGCTCCAGGAGACGGGAATGCGGAAGCGTGCCTCGATATATTCGGGGAAGCGCGTGTGATAGGCCGTCGTGAAAGGCAGGCCGCGCTTGCGGCAATAGCGCCGTGCCGCCTGGCCCAGCGGTCCCTCGGTGGAGATATGGATCGCCGCGGGTCGCAGCGCCTCGATCATCGCCGTGAGCTTGCGCGCCGGCAGCAGCGCCAGCCGGATCTCCGGATAGGTCGGGCAGGCCATGTTGTGGAAGAGATCGGGCGAGAAAACATGGACCTCATGGCCCAGCCGCGTCAGTTCCTCGCGCGTGCGGGTCAGCGTGCGCACCACGCCGTTCACCTGCGGCTGCCAGGCATCGGTCACGATGAGGATGCGCATCAGCTCGCGGTGACCCGCTGAGCCATATGGAAAAACGAGATCTTGCGCACCGCCGGCCAGTCGATGATCTCCAGCCGCCCGTCGCGGTGCTCCACCAACGCCGTGCAGCTTTCCACCCAGTCGCCGTCGTTGCAGTAAAGGATGTCGTCGATCTTGCGGATCTCCGCCTTGTGGATATGGCCGCAGATGACGCCGTCGACGCCGCGCCGTTTTGCTTCCTCGGCCACGGCATGCTCGAAGCTGCTGATGAACTCGACCGCGTTCTTGACCTTGTGCTTGAGATAGGCCGAGAGCGACCAGTAATCGTAGCCGCAGAGATGGCGAAGCTGATTGTACCAGTGATTGATGGTGATCATCGTGTTGTAGGCGCGGTCGCCGAGAAACGCGAGCCATCGCGCATAGCGGACGATGCCGTCGAAGGCATCGCCATGGAGGATGAGGAAGCGCCGGCCGTCGGCCATCTCATGCACCGCCTCCGGCAGCACCGTGATGCCGCCGAACTGCAGATCGATATAGTCGCGGAACGGCTCGTCATGATTGCCCGGCACGAAATAGACCCGCGTTCCCTTGCGCGCCTTGCGCAGCAGCTTCTGCACCACGTCGTTGTGGCTCTGGGTCCAGTACCAGGTACGCCGCAGCCGCCAGCAATCGACGATGTCGCCGACCAGGTAAAGATACTCGGATTCGTTGTGCCTGAGGAAATCCAGCAGTAAATCGGCCTTACATCCCCGGGTTCCCAGATGAATGTCCGATATCCAGATCGAGCGGTAGCGGTTGATCGCTGACGTGTCATTCATGGCAGTCGATGGTTCCTGCGCGAGCCATCCCTGCCACGGTCTTTAGCGGTGAATTGTTGCAGTTATAAGCGGTTAACAGCGTGTTTTAAGAGCAGCCCAGAGATTTCATCGAACCTTCATGCATCTGCCGCCGGATCATCATGGAGATGACATGCAATGGCGATACAGGCTGACGGCACGCAGATGAATGACGGCTTATCAAGCGCCTATCCGGAGTCCGGCCGGTCACAATCCAAGCGGGTGCTTGTCGTCTTCAATCCGAAGGCGGGCCGGCGGCGGCTGGGAAAGCTGCGGCGGACCATCGCCGCGATGCGGCTCACAGGCGCGAAAGTCGAGTTGCTGGCAACCGAGGCGCGCGGCGATGCGGAGCGCTTGGCGCGCGAAGCCTGCGGCGGGATGAATGGCTTTGCCGCGCTCGATCTGCTGGCCATTGCCGGCGGCGACGGCACGATCAACGAAGCCGTGAATGGTTTGATGTCGGTCTCCGGCGCCGGTGCGACGTCATCGCTGCCGCTCTGCATCGTGCCGCTGGGCACGGCCAATGTGCTGGCGCGGGAGATCGGCCAGCGCTTCTCGCCGGCGGTGGCGGCGCGGACGGCGCTGCGCGGCCGGCAGCGGCAGGTCTTTCTCGGCCAGGCCAATGGACGATGCTTCACCATCATGGCCGGCGTCGGCTTCGACGCCCATGTGGTGGCCAATGTCAGCACGGCCCTCAAGCAGCGTGTCGGCAAGCTGGCCTATGTCTGGGAAGCCTTTCGGCAACTCTTCCTCTTTCCCTACAGCCGCTATCGCGTGACCGTCGACGGCAAGGCGTATGACGCCGCCTCCGTCGTCGTTGCCAAGGGCCGGCTCTATGCGGGTCCCTATGTCGCCGCGCCGGAAGCCCGGCTGGATTCGCCGGAATTCCAGGTCTGCCTGTTCCTGCGCGGCGGCCGCTGGAACGCCATCCGCTACGCGCTGGCTTTGACGCTCGGTTTGTTGCCGCGCCTCAAGGGCTATCGGATCGTCAGCGGCCGCGAGGTCCGGATCGACGGGCCCATGGGTGATCCCGTGCAAGGCGACGGCGACATCATCGCCCATCTGCCGGTGGAGATACGCCTGGCGCCGGTATCGCTTTCCTTGATGGCGCCGGCGATCTTGCCTCGCTAAGCCCATCGCGGCGCCATGAATGTGCCGCGATCCGGCCGCGGCTTGGCCTGGGAATGGATGCAGGCTCCCCGCATCGGACACAAGCGGGGAAGACCATGGCCAGCCACTACGATCTCGCCATCGCCGGCGGCAGTTTCGCCGGGCTGGTCTGCGCCCGCTCGGCGGCCTTGCGGGGATTGCGCACCCTGGTGTTGGAACGGCAGCCGGCGCCGGGCGCGCGGGTGCGCACCACGGGCATCCTGGTCAAGGAGGTGGCGGAGCGTTGGGAAGTGCCGTCGCGCCTGGTGCGGCGTATCCGCGGGGTGAGGCTCTATGGGCCGTCCTTGGCCCATATCGATCTGAGTTCGCCCGGTTACTATTTCCTGGCTACGGATACCGCGCGGCTGATGACCTGGTTTGCGCGGGAAGCGGGGCAGGCGGGCGCGGAGCTGCGCTTCGGCCGCACCTATGCCGGCGCGCAGCGGCAGGCCGACGGCTTCGAGCTGCTGGGCCTGAACGCCAGGGCGCGCTTCCTGGTAGGCGCCGACGGGCCGCGCTCGGCGGTGGCACGGGACTTCGGCCTTGGGCGGAACAGCCATTTCCTCACGGGCACCGAGGGCGAGTATGTCGGTATCCGCGGCCTGAACCCGGACGTCCTGCATTGCTTCATCGATCGCCGGATCGCCCCGGGCTACATCGCCTGGGCCTTCATTGGCGTCCATGGCATCGCCCAGATCGGCCTCGCTTGCCGGGCGCCAGTGAAGCCTGATCTGCCGGCACTGATGGCCAAGCTGGGTCGGCTGTTCGATTTCCAGGATGCGCGGCTGATCGGCCGGCGTGCCGGCGTGATCCCCGTGGGCGGGCGGGTCAGGAAATGGTTCGGTGATCGTCTGCTCTTGGTGGGCGATGCGGCGGGGATCGTCTCGCCGCTCACCGCCGGCGGCATCCATACGGCGCTGGAGTCCGGTTGGCGCGCCGCCCATGCCATCGCCGATCACCTGGCCGACGGCGCGCCCCATCCGGCGCAGATGCTGGGCGATGCCTATCCACGCTTCCTCTGGAAAGGCGCGCTGCGGCGTTTGCTGGATGCGGCGCCGCCGGATTGGCTGGCGGACGCGCTGATCTCGACGCCGCCGCTGCGGGCCGCGGCGCAGGCGGTCTATTTCCACCACCGCGGGCTGATGTCGGCGCGGGCCTGGAGCGATCTCTGGCGGGCGGAGACCCACCGCCGAGTGAAGGGTGGCTGAATAGCGGGGTTGTCCGGCCGGTGCGCCTCGTCTTGACTGAAGGCCTCAATCTCGCTCGCCTGGAGGCCGGATATGTTCGAACATCGCACCGCCAAGCTGTTGCCCTACGATCTCTGGGTCCGCCGCCTGCTGCGGTTCAGCGGCCTGGGCGTTGCAATCATCGCCATCGGCTTAGGCTCGGGAACGCTGGGCTATCACTATTTTGCCGGCTTCGGCTGGCTGGATTCGGCGGTGAATGCCTCGATGATCCTGACGGGCATGGGCCCGGTGGATCACGTCGACGCCACGAGCGGCAAAGTCTTCGCCATCATCTATTCGCTGTTCAGCGGCATCGTGTTCCTGGGAACCGCCGCCATCGTCATCGCGCCCTGGCTGCACCGGTTCCTGCACCGGCTGCATGCCGACGAACAGGATCAGTGACTCAGACGCCCGCGACCGTCATGCCGTCGACGCGGATTGTCGGCGCGTCGGTGCCATGGCGGAACTCCAAATCGCTGGCCGGCGTCAGGTTCAAGAACATGTCCGTGAGATTGCCGGCGATCGTCACTTCGCTGACCGGATAAGTCAGCTCGCCATGTTCGATCCAATAACCGCCGGCGCCGCGGCTGTAGTCGCCGGTGATGCCATTGACGCCCATGCCAATCAACTCCGTGATATAGAAGCCGTTCAGGACGCCGCCGATCATTTCCTTCGGCGACAGCTTGCCGGCCGCCATGTAGAGATTGGTCAGCGACGGTGAGGGCGGCGAGGAGGTGCCGCGGCTGGCGTGGCCTGTACTCTTGAGGCCGAGCTGGCGCGCCGAGCGCAGATCCAGCACCCAGCCGGTGAGAACGCCCTGATCGATCAGGGCGCGGCGCTGGTTCGCCAGCCCTTCGCCATCGAACGGCTTGGAGCGCAGGCCGCGCTTGCGGTGCGGATCGTCGATGATGCTGACATCGGCGCCGAAGATGCGCTGGCTCAGCTTGTCCTTGAGGAAGCTGGTGCCGCGGGCGATGCCCGCGCCATTGATCGCGCCGGCCAGATGGCCCACCAGGCTGCTGGAGACGCGCGGGTCGTAGATGACCGGCACTTTCACCGTTGCCGCCTTGCGCGGATTGAGCCGGCGCACCGCGCGCTCGCCGGCGCGCTTGCCGACGACGGCGCCGTCCTCGAGATCGGCGCCGTGGACGGCGGTGACATAGTCGTAGTCGCGCTCCATGGCTGTGCCTTCGCCAGCGATCACGGAGACGCTGAGCCCGTGGTGCGAACTTTCATAGCTGCCGGTGAAGCCGTTGCTGGCCACCATGGTCACCGCACCCCGACCCCAGCCGGCATCGGCGCCCTCGGAATTGGTGATGCCCTTGACTGAACGCGCCGCATCCTCTGCGGACCGGGCGCGCTCCCGCAGCACGTCGGTGGAGGGCTCGACGGCGTCGCAGATGTCCAGCGTCTTCGGATAGTCGCGCACCAGATCGGCGGGATCGGCGAGACCGCAATGGGGATCCTCGGGCACGCTGCGCGCCATGGCGACCGCGCGGGTCACCAGCTCGTTCAGCATGATGGCGGAAATGTCCGTTGTGGAGACGATGGCCTGCCGCTTGCCGACGAAGACACGGAGGCCGAGATCGCGGCTCTCTTCGCGTTCGAGTTTTTCCGGATTGCCGAGACGCTGGCTCAGCGACAGGGACGCGCTGTCGAACAGCACTGCATCGGCGGCATCGGCGCCGGCCTTGCAGGCGCGCTTCACCAGGTCGTCCAGGAGATTGCGGGGATCGGCTGATGGCGACGGGGATCGTTTGGCGGCCGGTGCAGCCATGGTGGGCTCCATTTCCTTTGATTACCGAGCTTAAGTGGCGCGCAGGGGCCGATAAAGCAAGGGCGGATCGCGGGTCAGCGTAGCGCGATACGCAGCACCGGCAGCTGCCTGTCGGGCCCGACGTCGGAGGCCTGGGAGCCGACCCGCTGCGCGCCCAGGCGGCGATAGAAGCCTTCGGCATTCGGATCGGCGACGATGGTGAGACTCGCGTGGCCGAGATCGCGTGCCAGGGCCACGGCATGGTCCATCAGCGCGCGGCCAACGCCGCGGCCGACGAATTCGGGATCGACGAACATGTAGTCGAGGCCGACGCCGTCTGGCAGCGCCTCGAAGCCGTAAAAGCCGGCCATGCGGCCATCGATCTCCGCCACATAGTGCGGCTGCGTTTCGACATTGGCCTCCTTCACCTGCATGGCGATGCGGCAGCGGGCCAGGAATGCCGCATCGTAACCCCACAACGCTTTGGACCGCAGGCTGAGTTCGGTCAGCTCCGGCGCCTCCGACGCGCGGGCGCGGCGGATGCGCGGGGCGGTGAATGACGCGGTTTTGTGGAGTCCGATCATGTGCCCGGCGAGTCTCGCCCGAACGGCCAGTCGGCGCAACGGGCCGAGGCCGCATCTTGACTTTTCCTCGCGGATGTCAGATATTTCTGTTGTGACAGAAATTACAGTCGTTAACGGTTGAAATGGTTAATCGGCGGAGCGGATGATGGCGATCGCACAGAGTTCCACACAGGTCCAATTCGCGGTCCCGCGCCTGTCGATCGGGGTTGAAGACCTCGCTTTCCGGAAGTTGCTGGGTGAACCCGCCTGGCGCGGGCTGGCGCCGGCGATCCATGCCCGCTTCGGTGTCAAGCCGTTGCCGGGGCAGGTTGTGGAATATGCGGGACGGATGACCGCGGTGCGGGCGTCGGCGCTCGGCCGGCTGTTCGGCCATCTCTGCCGGCTGATCGGTTCGCCGATCGCGCCCTATACCGGCGACGATGTGCCGATCTCGGTCTTCGTGCAGCAGGCGCCCGACGGCGCCGGCGTGGTCTGGCGGCGCGAGTATTTCTTCCCGGGCCGGGGCAAGGTCACGGCGCGGTCGGTGAAGAAAGTGGACGGCGCCGACAGCCTGCTGGAATGCTTCGCTGCCGGTTTCACCATGCGCATGCGCGTGTTCGCCGAAGGGGGCAGCCTGCATTTCCTGAGCACCGGCTATTTCGTCCGCCTCGGCCGCTGGCGCCTGCCGATCCCCGCGCTCCTGTCGCCGGGGCAGACCCATGTGATCCATGCCGACCGGGGCAATGGCCGATTCAGCTTCACCATGACCGTGCGCCATCCGCTCTATGGCGAGACCTTCTTCCAGGATGGCTGGTTCCACGTGCGGGAGCAGTAAGCACGATGCATGCGATCTTCTATCTGATGCTGCTGCAGGCGCTGCTCGGCCTGTTCGACATCGTCTATCACCATGAGATGACCGAGCGCCTGACCTGGCGCAAATCGGCCGTGCTGGAACTGCGGCTCCATGGCATGCGCAATCTGTTCTATGCCGTGATCTTCTTCACCCTGGGCTGGCTGAGCTGGAACGGCGCATTGGCCTGGCTCTTCGCCGCGATCCTGGTCGCTGAAGTGGGACTGACGCTCTGGGATTTCGTCGAGGAGGACCGCAGCCGCGATCTGCCGGCGAGCGAGCGCGTTACCCATGCGCTGCTGGCGGTGAACTACGGCGCAATGCTTGCGCTGCTGGCGCCGGAGATCCTGCGCTGGACGGCAATGCCGGCGGGTTTCGCCTGGGCCGATCGCGGCCTGCTCACCTGGCTGATGACGATTGCGACGCCCGGCCTGATCTTCTGGGGCTTGCGGGACCTCAACCGGGCGCGGCGGCTGCGGGCGACGCCGGCGGCGGGCAATTCAGGCATGAGCGCGGTCTTGCCGGCGCCGATGTCGTTCCTGATCACCGGCGGCACCGGCTTCATCGGCGCAAGGCTGGCGCAGTGCCTGACGCTGGCCGGCCATCGCGTGACCATCGTCACCCGCAACCGGCGCAAGGCGGCGCGGCTGTCCGGGCCGCTCACCATCGTCGATCGCATCGACCTGCTCGATCCCGGCCAGCGCTTCGACGCCATCGTGAATCTGGCCGGCGAGCCCGTAGCCAATGCGCGTTGGACGGCGGCAAAGAAGGCCCGCATCCTCGATAGCCGGCTCAGGATCACAGATGACCTCCTGACATTCATTGCGGCGGCCGAGCGCAAGCCGGCGGTGCTGGTCAGCGCCTCCGCCATCGGATTCTATGGCACGGGCGGCGAGACCACCTTCGACGAAACATCCACGCCGCGGCCGAACTTCACCCATCGGCTCTGCGCACGCTGGGAGCAAAGCGCGGCGCGCGCCGAGGAATATGGCGTGCGCGTCTGCCTGCTGCGATTCGGGCTGGTGCTCGGTCCCGGCGGCGGCGTGCTCGGCGGCATGATGCCGGCGTTCGAATTCGGCGGCGGCGGGCCGATCGGCAGCGGCCAGCAATGGATGTCCTGGGTGCATATCGACGATGCGATCGGGCTGATCCTCCACGCGATTGCCGATGCGCGGCTGCGCGGGCCGGTGAACGTCACTGCACCTGGCGCTGTGCGTAACCGCGATTTCACTCGACAGCTCGGCCGCGCGCTGCGGCGGCCGGCCTTCATGCCGCTGCCGGCCTTCGCCCTGCGGCTGCTGTTCGGCGAGATGGCGGAGGAGATGCTCCTCGATGGCCAGCATGTGCTGCCGAAGGCGGCGGAGGCAGGCGGCTACCGCTTCCGCTATCCCGAACTCCCGGCGGCACTGGCGGCCATCGTCCGCTAGCCCTTGCCGCCGCGCCATCTGCATGCGACGAAACCGCTTCGGTCATCTAGCGGGATTTCGGAACATGCGCGATTTTCAGCGGCCGCGGCGGTCTGCGGCCTTCGGCGCCAGCGGCATGGCGGCCACCTCCCATCCCGATGCGACGCTCGCGGCGCTGGAGATTTTGAAACGCGGCGGCAATGCCATGGATGCGGCCATCGGCGCGGTGGCGCTGCTGGGGGTCGTGGAAACCCACATGACAGGCATCGGCGGCGATTGCTTCGTGCTCTATGCGCCGGCGGGCGGCACGAAGGACGGACCCGTCATCGCCTTCAACGGTTCGGGCGCGGCGCCGGCAGCGGCCACAGTGGAGAAGTTGCGCAGCCTGGGCATCACGGAAATCGGCGAAGACATGCCCCATGCCGTCACCATTCCCGGTGCGGTCGATGCCTGGTGCCGCCTGCATGGCGATCATGGCAAGCTTCCGCTGGCGGAGATCCTGGCGCCGGCGATCGCGGCGGCGGAGAACGGCATCCTGCTGCATCCCCGCGTCGCCCATGACTGGGCAGGCAGTGCCGACCGCCTGCGCGGCAGCGCCACGGCACGGGATCTGTTCCTGCCCGGCGACGCCGCGCCGGCGGCAGGCGACAGGCACCGCCAGCCGCAACTGGCGGCCACGCTACGCCGCATCGGCAAGGAAGGCCGGTCGGCCTTCTATGAAGGCGCTGTCGCCCGCGACATGGTGACGACCCTGCATGCCGCCGGCGGCCTGCACACCGAGGAGGATTTCGCCGGGCATCGCGGCGAGTATGTGACGCCGATCCGCACGACATACCGTGGCGTCGATGTCTATGAATGCCCGCCCAACGGCCAGGGGCTGGCGGCGCTGATGATCCTGAATGGCCTCGCCGGGTTCGAGATGGGCAGCGACCGGCTGCTGCCGGCCGACCGCATCCATCTGCTGGCCGAGGCGACGAAGCTGGCCTATGCGGTGCGTGACGCGCGCTTCGCCGATCCCCGGCAGGTGAAGGTGCCGGCGGATTGCTACCTCTCGGATAATTTCGCCAAGCGCATGCGGGACAGCATCAAGCTGAACCGCGCCGGTCCCGGTGTCCTGCTGCGGGAGACGGAACACAAGGACACGGTCTATCTCTGCGTGGTGGACCGTGACGGCAACGCGGTGTCCTTCATCAACTCGCTGTTCGAGCTGTTCGGCAGCACGATCCTCGCCCGGGAATCAGGCGTGATGCTGCACAATCGCGGGCTCTCCTTCCGCCTCGATCCCGGCCATCCCAACTGCATCGCGCCGGGCAAGCGGCCGATGCACACCATCATCCCGGGCATGCTGGTGGAAGACGGCAAGGCGCTGGCGCCGTTCGGCGTCATGGGCGGGCATTATCAGGCCACCGGCCATGCCTGGGTCGTGCATCTGATGCTCGATCGCGGGCTGGATCCTCAGGCGGCCGTTGAAGCACCGCGCAGTTTTGCCCATGGCGGCGTGCTGGCGCTGGAGACCACGCACACCCCGGCGCTGCTCGACGATCTGCGCGGCCGCGGCCATGACGCGCGCTGGGCCGAGGGATCGCTGGGCGGCGGCCAGATCATCCGCATCGACAGGGAGCGCGGCGTGCTGATCGGCGGGTCGGACCCACGCAAGGATGGGTGCGCGATGGGCCTGTCCTAGATTGAAGATTTCGCGCGCTAAGCCGCATCAGTTGCTTTGATTGAGCCTCGCCAGCAGATCGCTGGCCGCCTTTCCCACCGGCATTCCCGGTGCGAGGTCGGCGGCCTGTCGCAGCCATAGGCGGGCCATCTCCAGGTCATCCTGTGCTGCCGCGCTCTGGCCGGCCCGCCAGAAAAGTTCAGCGGCGGCTTTCGCTTCGCCGCCGCGGCTGGCGGCTTCGCCACCGAGGGCCAGGACCCGCGCCAGCCCCCGATAATCGAGCGTCTCGCGGCGCAGCGCTTCCGCCCGTGCCGCTTCCTGCTGTGCCGTGGCAAAATCGCCCTGCCGCAACGCGAGGCGTGCCGCCAATTCGGCCGCATCGGCCTGCAGGTCGGGGGTACCCGCGGTCCGCAGCTTGCTGGCCGCGGTTGCAAGATCGCGCTCGTTGTTCCGTTCGTCCGCAATGAGGCCTCGCAGGAAGCTGGCGCGCGCAGAGGCCACGGGATCGGCGCCGGCTTCGGCTTGCGCCGCGACAGCGTCGGCTTCGGTGGAAGAGCCGGTGCGATAAAGCGCCGTCGCCTCGACGAGGAGCAGGGCCGGAAACGGCTTGGCGCCGCGGCGCTGCAGCTCTGTCCGGGTCGTCTGCGCCGCGGCCAGGGCACGGTCGGGCGCATTAGCGTGCAGTTCGGCCACGGCGAGATTGTAGCCGAGAGTGCCGATCTGCTCAGAATCGTCGCGCGCCTGCGCCCGTTCCAGCGCAGACCGGTATCTGGCGGCGGCCTCCTCCGGATGTTCCAGCTCGAAAGCGAGGTGCCCGGCAGCGGTGTCCCGCTCCAATGTTTCATCGACAGGCGGCCCCGCCACTTCCGGCGCCGATCCGCCGCAAGCCGACAAGAACAACAGCAGGAGCAGCAAGCGCCTCATGGCCGCACCTCTGTCGGCGACAGGCGATCCGATGCCGGTTCGGGTGCTTCGGAGCCGCCGCCGAACAGCCATGACTGTCGCAGCTGCGCGAGAACCTGTTCGAGCGCGCGCGCTGTCTGCTGCGTCTGAGTCAGCAGGCTCGGGAGGTTCTCTGTCGCGTTCTCGATGTTGCGGGCAATCCGCGGCGTCCGCTCTGCCGCCCGCGACAGATTGCGCATCGAAGATTCCAACGATGTCAGCGCCCGGTCAGCGCGCCGCAGCAGTTCGGGCACGCCGTCGTCCTCGGCGTTTACTGTATCTGCCAGCTCCTTGAAACCGCTGACCGTCGGCTCGAGTTGCGCGATGATCCGTCGGACATCCCCGGCCGCGGCCTGGGCTTCGGCTACGGTCGCCTCCAGGTTCCGCACCAGAGATTCATCTGATAGCAGCCGCCCGATGTTGCCCTCGCCTCGTTCGACTCGTTCCATGGTGACCGCAAGCGAACTCATGGCGCGTCCGGCATCGTCCAGAACCGGAAAGATCTTGGCGCGCATTTCATCGATCAAGGCGCCGACGGTCTCGGTTGGCGCGCGTTCCGTCTCGGCCTGAATCACGGCATAGCTCCAGTCGAGTTCCGGCCCCGCGCCGCCCTGAATGTCGACATAGGCGGCGCCGGCAATGCCGAAGCGCCGGCGGATCACGGCCTTGCTGTCGCGGCGGATCGACGTGGTTGCCTGCTCGTCGATCTCAGCCTCCGCATGCATCTGCTTGCTGGGATCGATGACGATCCGGGTGATCCTGCCGGCACGGGTGCCGAGTACCTCAACGTCGGCGCCCACCGACAGGCCGGCGACGCCGGACTCCGGCAGCAGGAGATACAGTGTCGACACCGGCTTGAACCAGTCGCGCAGCACGCCTGCCTGCAGGGCCACGCCGAGAAACACGATGACGCTCGCCACGACAACCACGCCGACCCACTCATCCATGTAGCGCGATCTGATCATGCCGCCCGCCTTGCCGGTATCAGCCCGTACTCGCGCAGCCGGAGCCGGTGCTTGACGGGAATTGAGCGGTCGCGCCACACCAGATCGCTGCTGCTTAACCAGATCGCCGCCGCCCCGTTCTGACGCGCCGATGTCAGGGCTTCTACCAGCGGTACTATCAAATCGGCGAAACGGCCTTGCAGCGGACTCTCCAGCAACAGCAGGGCGGGTTCGCCGAGGAAGGCCCGGATGCAGGCGGAGCGGGCGAGGTCCAACGTGGAGAGATCGCGCGGCTTGCCGATGGGCAAGCCAGGGAGGCCGAAGCGGCAGGCGAGTTTCGCCGCCTCCTCGCGGACGTCGCCCAGGTCGCGCCGTGTATGATGCAACTGCGAAAGGAAGATATTGGTCGCGATGTCCACAAACTCGATCCAGCCGCCTTCGGCAAAGACGCGGCCAATCCGGCCGCGGAGCGCCGTTGCATATTCGTGCGTCATTGCCGTCCAGTCGCAGCCGAGAAACGTGACGTTCCCCTGCGCCAGCTTGACCATGCCGCAGCACAGGTCGGCAAAGCGAGCCGCGAGACGCGGATCGTTGGTTTCGATAAGGGCAAGTTCCCCCGGCATAAGCCGCAGCGAAACCGGCGCCATTCCAGGTTCGTCAAGATTACGCAGCGGTACGGCATCCGACACATCCAGAACTGGTTTGGAGGATGCCATGGTCAGGCCACCAGGCTCAGCGCCAGGCTGGCGATCAGGATCAGCAGCACGCCGCGCATGAACCCGCGCGGCAGCAGGCTGGCGATGTCGTCGCTCGGGCTGGCCGTGAGGGCCGTGACGCAGGTGGTCAGGGCGACCAGCAATCCCATCACGATCAGCTTCGCCGGCACGATCACGAAATCCCGGACATGAAGCGCAAGAAGGACCCTGTCGAAAAACGACCAGATCGACATATTGACGGCATCCAGCAGGCTGCCAGCGACGAAACCGGCCACCAGCGTCGCCAGCAGGAACAGGATGCCCAGGGAAAACGATGCGATCGCGAAAGCACAAGCGCGCGGCAGGATGAGCAGATAGAAGGTATCGAGACCCTGCGCTTCGAGCGCATGCACCTGTCCGCCAATGCCGAGCCTGCCAATCTCGGATAGGACGACCGTGCCGCTGCGGCCCAGCAGGATCAGGCCGATCAGGACCGGGGCGACCTCGCGCACCAGGATGGTTACCAGAACGGATCCGATCAGGCCCTCTTGGCCGGCGGCTCCGAGCCAATAGAGCGCCTGGTAGACCATCAGGAATCCAATCAACGCTGCGGTGATGAGAACCGTCGATAGGGCTCCGGCGATCGCTTGGCGCAATGCCCGGCGGAATTCGAAGCGCACAGTGCGCCGCCAGGTGCCCGGTCGAGGCGCGGATCGCACAACGCCCCACGCCAACGAGGCGAGAAACAGCATGAATTGGGCTCGTCCACGCGTCTCCCGGCCGATGCCCGCCAGAACGCGCCGAACACGGCCCTTAACAGAGGGCGTGGGAGACGGCAGTGTTTCCGTTACAGCCTGATCGCTCATCGCCGCCCCACCAGAATGAAAGTGCGGGCCTCGCCGACCTGGGGCAGGTAGAAAGCGCCGCGGGGCCGGAACAGGAAATCGTGGCGCAGCCGCTGGTATGCGGCCTCTGTGACCTGCACCATGCCCGGCAATCCAGTCGTTGCCATGTGCCCGGCTGACCGCACCGCTTCGCCCCACAGGTTGAACAGGCGGGGTTCCCTGCCGACCTCACTTCCGATTGCCGGCCCGCAGTCGATGCCGATGCGGAACTCCTGTCGGTGATCGCTGTCCTCGAACAGCTCCAGGCAGTGATC
>DATKFM010000270.1:0-33263 GCA_035544395.1 Verrucomicrobiia bacterium | reverse complement strand
GCCGCCATCGACCCGGAAGAAGCTGTAGAGCAGGAAACCGGCGAAGGGCGCAACGATGAAGAAGAGCGGCAATCCATAGGCGATCAGCGGCAGGAACAGGCCGGACGCGCCCCGCCGCTTCTGCGAAGTCAGCAACATCCGCCGTCGCCTTGCTGAAAAGAATCCGGGCCGGCCCCAGACGGGAGCCGGCCCGGTGAACGCTGCGCGCTTACGGCGCGGTCTTGATCTCGTTCCACAGGTCCGACCTCTTGGTCGGATCCTCGACGAACTGCAGCCACACCAGCTTGTCGCCGGCACCGGCGCTGCCGGTCTCGACCGCCGAGTTGCCGAAGCCGGTGCGCTCGGAGAGCTGCTGACTGATCTTCTTCTGGATGACGAAATTGACCCACGCTTCCGCCAGATCCTTGTCCTGCACGCCGCTGGTCATGGCCCAGGTGTCTAGCCAGGCCAGGGCGCCTTCCTTGGCATTGACATAGCCGATATTGGCGCCGGCATCGAGCATGGCCTTGACCTGCTGCTGGCCATAGTTGGCCCAGATCAGCGCCACGTCATTGTCCTTATACAGCTGCAGGGCCTCGTCCGGCGTGGTGTAGAAACTCAGCACATTGCCCTTCAGCGCAATCAGCTTGTCCTTCACCTTGGCCATGTCGGCGTCCGACAGGTGGAACGGATCGGCGATGCCCAAGGTCAGCGCGGTGAAGGAGAAGTTATGCTCGCCATTGTCATAGGCCAGCACCTTGCCCTGGTATTTCGGGTCCCAAAGGACGTCCATGGTATCGGGCGGCGGATTCACCTTGTCCTTGTCATAGATGATGCCAATGGAATCGAAGGCGTAGGGGATGGCATAGACCTTGCCGTCGCGCATCACGCCCTCGACCTTCGAGAGGTCGCGGAAGCGCTCGAGCACATCCTTCTGGTTCGGCAGCTTGTCCATGTCGTAGGCGGTGGTCAGCCCGGCATCGATGTAGCGCTGGAGCTGCGCGGTATTGACGGCAAACAAGTCGAAATCCTTGCCCTCGCTGCCCTTGATCTTGGCCCAGATCTCGTCGTCGGTGCCGATGAACACCACCTTCACCGTGGCGCCTGACTCCGTCTCGAATTCCTTCACCCAGTCGTCATCCGCGTAGCCCTGCCAGGCCAGCACCCGCAATTCCTTGGCATCGGATTGCACCGTGCCCGCCAGCAGCATCGGCGCGGCCAGCGCCAGGCCGAGCATCACTCTTCGCGTCATTTTCGTATGCATGTTGAAGCTCTCCCTCTTTTCTAGGTTTTGCCGTGGAGGTTCATAGGGCCCGGACGGTCACCAGGCCTTCGTCTTTGACTGTCTCCATCCGATTGCGCAGCGGCTTGCCGAAGACCGGCGCCACGATCTCGAATTCGTCGCCCGGCTGGGTCTTCACGCCGGAGGCGTAGCTCAGCACTGCCGCGCCGAAGAAATAGGCATGCAGATCGCCCGGCCGCCGGAACATGTCGTACTTGAAATGATGATGTTCGAGATTGGCGACCGAGTGGGACATGTTGGCTTCGCCCGAGAGGAAATCATCCTCCCAAAGCGTCTTGCCGTCGCGGATCACCCGGGTCTTGCCGCGGATTTCATGCGGCAGTTCGCCCAGCAGCAGCTCCGGCCCGATCGAGCAGGCGCGCAGCTTGGAATGGGCGGTGAAAAGATAATTCTGCGCTTCCGTCACGTGATCGGAGAACTCGTTGCCGAGGGTGAAGCCGACGCGGAACGGCGCGCCGTTCTTGTCGAGGATGTAGATGCCCACGACCTCCGGCTCTTCGGCGCCGGCCAGCGCGAAGGCGGGGCTGGGCAGCGGCGCACCCGGCGGCACCACGCAATGGCTGGTGCCCTTGAAGAACCATTCGGGCTGCACGCCGATCTGTCCCTTGGCCGGCTTGCCGCCCTCGATTCCCATGCGGAAGATCTTCATGGAGTCGGATTCCGGCGCGTTGGAGCCGTGGGTGACCGTGTGCATCTTGTTGCGCGCGGCGGCGCTGCCGGTATGGGTGAGGCCGGTGCCGGTGATGAGGAAACGCGCGGGCTCCGGATGATCGATCGGCGGCAGGACTTGGCCGGCCTTCAGCAGCGCCGCATAGTCCACGCGCTCGCCCTTGGCCAATTCAGTTGCCAGGGCCGCAAGGCCTGTGCCGCGATCCAGCGCCATGTTGGCGAGATCGTAGACGGTGGCGACGCCGTTGAGCGTCAGGGCGTGGTCGCCGTCGGCCTCCACCAGGCCAACCTTGCGCTGACCCTTGTCGTCGCGAAATTGAATGATCCGCAAGTCCGCCTCCGTTCCGTTAGACCCATCCGCCATCGACGATGAAATTCTGCGAGCTGCACATGCGGCTGTCGTCGGCGGCCAGGAACAGCACCATGCGCGCAATGTCGGCGGGATAGAGCCGGTCCTGCAGGCATTGCCGCTCTTCTATTTGTTTCTCGCCCTCCGGCGTCAGCCAGAGCTTGACCTGACGCTCGGTCATGACCCAGCCGGGGAGCAGGCAATTCACCCGTATCTTCTCAGGTCCCAGCTCCCGTGCAAGCGCTCGGGTCATTCCAGTAATTGCCGCCTTGGACGTGACATAGGCTGGACAGTCACCGTCGCCCACCAGCCAGGTGATGGAGCCGAAATTGATGATCGAGCCGCCGCCGGCGTCGCGCATCTGTGGCCGCACCGCCTGCGCGGCGAAGAACTGGTGGCGCAAATTCACCTGCATCCGTTCGTCCCAGTACTCGACGGTCACGTCCTGCGTCACATGCCGGTCGTCATTGCCGGCATTGTTGACGAGCACGCGGATGGGGCCGTTTTTCTTCTGCGTCTCGGCCACGGCCGCGCGCAACTGCTCGATATCGCGCAGGTCGCATTTTATGTAGGCGGGCGGCTTCTGTCCCTTGGCCGCAATTCCGTCGACAAGCCAACAGGACGCGTCCTCGGCGATATCGACGAAGGTCACCTGCGCGCCCTGGGCGCAGAAATGTTCCACCAGGCTGCGGCCGATGCCGCCGCCGCCGCCGGTGACGAAAACCACGCAGTCGCGCAGGCTGGGATAGGTGGCCGGGTTGTCTATTTCGCCCTTCATCGCGGGTTCAATGGGAGTGACGGGGAATTTCGGCGCCGCGGCCGCCGACCAGGAAATCCAGGTCGCAGCCCTTGTCGGCCTGGAGCACATGGTCGATGTAGAGCCGCTGATAGCCGGTCTTCATGCCGATGTTCGGCGGCGTCCAGTTGCCGCGCCGACGCTCGAGCTCGTTGTCGGGCACATCCAGATGCAGGCGCCGGCCGCGCACATCCAGCTCGATCATGTCGCCGCTGCGGACTAGCGCCAGCGTGCCGCCCGCCGCGGCCTCGGGCGCGGTGTGCAGCACGACGGTGCCGAAGGCGGTGCCGCTCATGCGCGCATCGGAAATGCGCACCATGTCGCTGACGCCCTTTTTCAGCAGCTTGGCAGGCAGCGCCATGTTGCCGACCTCGGCCATCCCGGGATAGCCCTTGGGGCCACAGTTCTTCAGCACCATCACGCTGGTCTCGTCAATTTCCAGCGCGGGATCGTCGACCCTCCGGTGATAATCCTCGATATCCTCGAACGCCACGGCGCGGCCGCGATGCTGCATCAGCTCCGGCGTCGCCGCCGACGGCTTGATAACGGCACCCTTGGGGGCCAGGTTTCCGCGCAGCACGGCGATACCGCCTTGGGCGGTGAGCGGGTTGTCCAGCGGCCGGATCACTTCAGCATTGTGTGTCTGCGCGTCGCGAACTAGGTCGGCGAGTGTCCGGCCGGCTACCGTCATGGCGTCGCCATGGAGCCGCCCCGACTCCAGTAGCGCCCGCATGACGGCCGGCAGCCCGCCGGCATAATAGAAGTCCTCCATCAGGAAGCGCCCCGACGGCATGAGGTCGACGATGGTGGGCACGTCGCGGCCGAGCCGGTCCCAATCTTCCAGCGTCAATTCAATGCCAAGACGGCCGGCGATGGCGATCAGATGGATCACCGCATTGGTCGAGCCGCCGATGGCGCCGTTGACCCGGATGGCGTTCTCAAAGGCCTGCCGCGTCAGGATATGGGACATGCGCACATCCTCGCGCACCAGTTCGACGATGCGGCGGCCCGCCAGATGGGCCAGCACGTTGCGCCGGGAATCCACGGCGGGAATGGCGGCATTGTCGGGCATGCCGATGCCCAGCGCTTCCACCATGCTGGCCATGGTGGAGGCGGTGCCCATGGTCATGCAGCTTCCGGCGGAGCGGCTCTGGCCCTGTTCCGCGGCCATGAAATCCGCCAGCGGCATCGTGCCGGCTTTGACGTCGGCGTAGAACTTCCAGACATGGGTGCCCGAGCCGATCGGCTGGCCGCGAAAATTGCCGTTGAGCATCGGCCCGCCTGACACGGCGATGGCGGGCAGATCGCAGCTCGCCGCGCCCATCAGCAGCGCGGGCGTGGTCTTGTCGCAGCCCACCAGCAGGATCACGCCATCCATCGGATTGCCGCGGATGGTCTCCTCCACGTCCATGCTCGCAAGATTTCGGAACAGCATGGCGGTCGGCCGCAGGTTGGACTCGCCCAGCGACATGACCGGCATTTCAAAGGGCACGCCGCCGGCCTCGTAGACGCCGCGCTTCACATGGTCGGCCACTGCGCGCAGATGCGCATTGCAGGGCGTCATCTCCGACCAGGTGTTGCAGATGCCGATCACCGGCCGGCCGTCGAAGACATCCGCCGGCAGGCCCTGATTCTTCATCCAACTGCGATGCATGAATGCGTTCATGCCGTTGCCGCCGAACCACTCCTGAGACCGGAGTTTTCGTTTGCTGCTGGTCATTTCACTCCCGGACGCTGTGTTCGGTATAGCCAAACAACGTTCGCTATTGCTATATTTTCCTCAGAGGGCGCCAGGGAGTCAATCGGCATGACGGAATTGCCAGTGGCGGCGGATGAGCGGGGACGGCGCACGCTGGCTGGCGCCCGCTACAAGGTGAAGAGTCTGGGCCGCGCCCTGGACCTGCTGGATGTTCTGGCAGGACGCGGTGGCAGCGGCATGAGCCTCACCGAGCTTGCCCGCGCGCTCGATATCTCCAAGCCGACCGCATACGCCATCCTGCAGACCTATCTGGCGCGCGGCCTGATCAGCGACAGCGGCGAGGGTAATCAGCGCCGCTACCGGCTGGGCCTGGCGCTCGCCAAGCTGGGCGATGTGGCAATCGGCAGCTTCGGGCTCGTGGATGCGGCGATGGAAGAGCTGCGACGCCTGACCGAGGAACTGCAAATGACATCGCGCGTTGCGATCCTCGACGACGGCCATGCGGTCGTGGTGGGCCGTATCGACGGGCCGGGCGCAGTGCGTTTCGACGCCGCCCTGGGCCGGCGCGAGCTTCCGCACTGCTCCGCCGTCGGCAAAGCGCTCCTGGCGCAGATGCCACGGGAGGAGGCGAAGGCGATCCTGCGCCGCCTCGGCATGCCCCGGCGCACGGCGCACACGGTGACGTCGATCCCCGCGTTCCTGGGCGAACTGGACCGCGTCGCTCGCGAAGGCTATGCGGTCGATGACGAGGAGGATACGGAGGGCGTTTCCTGTGTGGCCGCCTGCGTGTTCGATCGCGGCGGCAAGGCCGCAGGTGCTATCAGCGTGACCGGGTTGAAGCCGCGGGACTGGTCGCGCCGCAGGAATCTACTGGCGCAGGCAGTAAAGACCTGCGCGGCCCGGATCTCCCAGCGGCTGGGGGCAGTGGCGAGCTAGGAGCCGTCGCGGCTACGGGTTCGTCGGCGACTTCCCGATGGTGTCCTGACATTCATTGCTGATCGGCGCGCCGGGATTTGTATCGACATCGTTGCACGCGTCGTTGCGCGGCAGGCCGAGGGCCACTCCGATCTCGCAGCCCGCGAGAATAAGCGCGATCAGGATCAGCGACAGGATTGGAACGGCCAGCGGCAGAATCCACTTGCCGCGGGTCATGCCGGCGTAGAGCGGCCTGTAAAAGCGGCGGCCTGAAGCGGCAGGGATTCTATCGTCCCGGAGGTCTTGCTCATCCGGGCGCGCATGCTCGTGCTTTGGTCTATCCCGAGGATCCATCCGGGCCCTTTGCTCGGGTGACGCTATCGACAGCGGCGACAGTAGGACCGCGCGATGATCCGCGCAATCGCGCCAAGTGCCGTGGTCGGTTGCGGCGGCTTACTGCTTGGTCAGGGCGGCCCGGCCGGCTTCGGTCAGTTTGCAGACCAGCCAGTCCGGCTTCAGCGGGTTGGTGAACCAGGGCTCGGCCCAGCCTTGCTCGATGCAGCTCTTGACCGTCCGCTCGCTGATGCGCTGACCCCATTCGTCGAACAGCGGCAGCTTGCCTCCCGGCTGATCCAGACCGCGCTCCAGCCAGTGAAACTGCTGGGTGGAGGGGCGGTGATGTAAGCCGGACCTGATACCAGACTTAGAGTCGAGTATGAGCGCTTCCTGTATCATTCCCAGATTCCATTAGCTTATGAGTTTATGCTGACATTGTACTCTTGGTTAATCCGGTAGCAAGAGGTCTGTTGCGCTATTGTGGCCCTCAAGGCTAAAGGAATGGTTGCCTTTCACCCCCATGGAGCATCTTCCTCATGCGTTTTCTCGTGTTCCAGCATATCGATATCGAGCATCCCGGCATCTTCCGGGAGTTCTTCGCCGCCGACGGCATCGCCTGGGATGCAGTCGAGTTGGATGCCGGAGAAAAGATCCCGGCGCTGGACGTCTATGACGCGCTGTGGGTCATGGGTGGGCCGATGGATGTCTGGGAAGTCGATCAGCATCCCTGGCTGGAGCCGGAGATGGCGGCCATCCGCGAGGCGGTGGCCGTGAAGCGCATGCCGTTCCTGGGGCTGTGCCTCGGTCATCAACTCCTGGGTGCGTCGCTCGGCGGCAAGGTGGGCAAGGCGGCCCAGGCCGAGGTCGGCATCCTGGATGTGGAGCTGACGGCGGAGGGACGGCGCGATCCGCTATTCGATGGGCTGCGGGACCGGTTCAAGGCGCTGCAGTGGCATGGCGCCGAGGTGGCCGCGTTGCCCGCCGGCGCGGTGGTGCTGGCGCAGTCGCAGCTCTGCAAGGTGCAGGCGATGCGAATTGGCAGCCATGCCTATGGACTGCAATACCATACCGAGCTGACGCCTGAGACTGTGCCGCAATGGGGCGCGGTGCCGACCTATGCCTGTTCCCTGGATCAGACGCTGGGGCAGGGGGCGCTGGAACGGCTCAAGGCCGAAGCGGCGGCGAACATGGCCGATTTCAACGGGGATTCACGGCAGCTCTACGAAAACTTCATGCGGCTGTCGGGCCTGCGGCGGCGGCTGGTTGCGTAGCTAAGCCCCGGCAATGCGTAAGGCCTGATCCAGATCGGCGATGATATCGTTCGCCGTCTCCAGGCCGATGGAAACCCTGATAACGTCATCGCCGGCGCCGGCCGCGGCGCGCTGAGTCTCCGTCAGCTGCCGGTGCGTGGTCGACGCCGGATGCAGGATCAGGCTGCGGGTCTCGCCCATATTGGCGAGATGGGACAACAGCTCGCAGGCCTCCACCACCTTGACGCCGGCATCGAAGCCGCCCTTGACGCCGAAGGTGAAGACCGCGCCCGCGCCGCAGGGCATGTATTTCCGCGCCAGCGCGTGATAGGGGCTCGAGGGCAGGCCGGCATAGGACACCCAGCCGACCTGCGGATGGCTCTCCAGAAACTCGGCGACCTTTTGCGCATTGGCGCAATGCCGCTCCATGCGCAGCGCCAGGGTCTCGATACCCGTCAGCGTCAGGAAGGCATTCATCGGCGACAGCGCCGGGCCGAGGTCGCGCAGTCCCACCGCCTTGGTGTGCATGGTCAACGCCATATCGCCAAACGTCTCGTAGAACGGCAGCCCGTGATATGCGGGTTCGGGACCGGTGAGGGACTTGAACTTCTCGTTCTGGCTCCAATCGAATTTGCCGGAATCCACGACCGCGCCGCCCAGGGAATTGCCATGGCCGCAGAGGAATTTCGTCGTCGAATGGATGACGATATCCGCACCCCATTCGAACGGCCGGCAGAGCCAGGGCGAGGCCAGGGTGTTGTCGACGATCAACGGCAGCTTGGCTTCATGGGCAATGGCGGCGATGGGTTCGATGTCGGCAATCACGCCGCCGGGATTGGCAATGCTCTCGATGAAAATCGCCTTGCATTTCGGCGTCAGCGCCGCCTTGAAGTTCGCCGGCTTGTCGGGATCGACGAAGATTACTTCCCAGCCGAATTTCTTGAACGTCTTGCTGAACTGGGTGATGGATCCGCCATAGAGCTTGCGCGAGGCGACGAAAGCGTCGCCCTGCTCCATGAAGGAGAAGAACGCCAGAAGCTGCGCCGCATGGCCGGAAGCGCAGGCGGTTGCGCCGCGTCCGCCCTCCAAGCTGGCGATGCGCTCTTCCAGCGCCGCCACGGTCGGGTTGGTCAGGCGCGAATAGATGTAGCCGAAGGTCGAGAGATCGAACAGCGATGCCGCATGGTCGACGGAGTCGAAGACATAAGCTGTGGTGTGATAGATCGGCATGGTCCGCGCACCCGTGGTCGGGTCCGGCGGCGCCCCCGCATGAACCGCGCGCGTCTCGAAACCTGGCGCCACGCGCCAATCCGGGCGCAGCGGCAGCACCTTCTTGCTGTCGTCATTCATCAGCCGAGCGTCCTCTTCCTCTTGCTGGTGATGATGCGGGAGTTGAACCCGCCCCAGCTCAATTCGCCCTGCAGCCGGGCATATTCAATCTTCGGGCAGCGATTCATGATGACGGTAAGGCCGGCATCTTCGGCCCTGGCGGCCGCCTCGTCATTGCGGACGCCCAATTGCATCCAGACGATTTTGGCGCCGATGGCGATCGCGTCTTCCACGATTGCGTTGGCGGCGCTGGATTTGCGGAAGACATCGACGATGTCGATCGGCCCGGTCTCCTGCAGGGGGATGTCCTGCAGGCTGGCGTAGCATTTTTCGCCGAGGACCAGCCTGCCGGCGGCGCGCGGATTTACCGGTATGACCCGATAGCCTTTGGTCTGCAGATATTTCATCGCAAAGGAGCTGGCTTTGTGCCAATCCGGGCTGGCGCCGACCATGGCGATGTTCCGGACGCTGCCGAGGATGCGGCGCAAGAGCCGATCCGGATAGGAGTCGTGGTGGGACATGTCGCGCAACGCTGCCATCGGTGAATTCTTTGATATGACTCAGCGGCCCTGCCAGGTGGGGTGGCGTTTTTCGATAAACGCGTCGATGCCTTCGGCGGCGTCGCGGGCCATCATGTTTCGGGTCATGACTTCGCTGGCATAGGCGTAGGCCTCGGCCAAGCCCAGATCCGCCTGACGGTAGAACGCCTCCTTGCCGATGGCCAAGACCTTTGGCGATTTGCCGGCTATCACCGCGGCCAGCGACGTCACGGCGCTGTCCAGCTCTTCCGCCGGCACGGCGCGGTTGATGAGCCCGATTTCCAGCGCCCGCGCCGCCGAAATCATTTCGCCGGTCAGCAGCATCTCCATCGCCTGCTTGCGCGGCACGGCGCGGGAAAGCGCCACCATCGGCGTCGAGCAGAACAGGCCGATATTTACGCCAGGCGTGGCAAAGCGCGCGCCGTTCTCGGCGATGGCGAGATCGCAAGTCGCGACAAGCTGGCAGCCGGCGGCCGTGGCGATGCCGTGGACGCGGGCGATCACCGGCTTCGGCAGGTGGGTGATCTTGAGCATCAGCTCGCTGCAGCGGTTGAACGTCGCCTCATAATTCTCGCGCCTGGGATCGGCGCGCAGTGCCTTGAGGTCGTGGCCGGCACAGAAGCCCGGCCCGGCGCCGGCGATGACCACCACCTTGATTTCGGGATCGGTGGCGAGGCCATCCAGCGCCTGGATCAGCGCGCCCATGAGCGCCAGCGACAGGGCGTTGCGCGCCTGCGGCCGATTCATCGTCAGCGTCGCCACTCCGTCGCTGTCCTGGCGCAACAGCAGGGATTCGTTGGCGGCGGCTTCGCTGCGGGCTGGGCTGGTCATGGCAGGCTCGGATCGGAATGATTGGATGGCAATGGCGGTAAAACTATCACGCTTTGCGCTGCTGCCGGAAACAGTATTCCCGCGCCAGCGCCCGCAATAAATCCCGCCGATTTTCGAAGCCCAGTGCCAGCGCCAGATCGGCCGGATCTTCCGGGCCTTCGCTGCCGCTGTCATTTCGGTACCAGCGGAGCAGGGCGGCTTCATCAAGGCTGGTGTCGCCGACACCGGCATCCGCCAGGCCGGTCTCGGCCAGTTTGGCCTGTTTCTCCCGCGCGCGGCCGAGCAGATGGGTGAACGCGCCATCCAGGCGCAGCTCATCCAGCAGCGCCCGGTCGATGGCGCCGCCCAGGGACTCCTCCAGGCTCGCCAGCCGCGCTTCCTCGTTCATCAGCCGCAGGAAATCGTCCCGGGTCAGTCCGGCCCCCAGCATCCATTCCTCCAGGGCCGACGGAGAGCCGAGGCCCGCCGCGCGGCGGAAGTCCCGCAGCGTGTTCTGCAGTTGCGCTATTGTCGGCTCCAGTCCACGGCGGTCCGCCTCGCGGCCGGCGAGCGCCCGCAGCAGGGCCTTGCGCCGGATGGTGGCGAACGCGCCGGGTGTCAGCCTCAATTCGTCCAGCAGTTCCTCGCGATCGACAACCACGCCGCCATCCTCGCCGCCGGTAAAGCGGTGCAGGATGGCGTCCCAGGCAACCGTGTGCTGGAAGTCGAAATCGACCTTCTTCGGCTCGTTGTTCGCCGCGCAGTCGGCTGCAATACGCTGGAGCATGGCAATCGCATCTTCGCGCTTCTGATTGACCTTGTGTCCCGGCAACCAGGCGCGCAGCCGCGCCAGGACATCGGCGCCGGCATCCTTGGCCGCCGCCAGCAGCGCCTCATAGCTGCGCTGTTTCCAGAAAATCGAACGGCCCACCGCGATCATTCGCTTCGCCGCCGTACCATCGATGACACCATCCGCCGCAGCGCGATTCAATGTGGCGCGGATGTTCACCATCGCCTCGCTGACCTGCAGATAGCCCATCTCGGCCGGGCTGTGCAGCACCGCCACCTCGTCGTCGTCTTCGATGACGCCGTCGCGGAAATCCTCGAACACCTTGCCGACGCCGGTCATGCCGTAATCGGCCAGTTCCGCGGCGCGCAACGCGCCCATGCTAGCAGCGCCATAGACATGGATGCCCTGCTTCAGCGCCCAGAGCACTTCCTTGTGCCAGATCGATGGCGTCGTTTCGTAGTAGCCGTCGATGATGCCGATGGCGAAGGGACGATTCAGCGCCGCTTTATAGACATCGCCGATCGCGGCGGGCGGGCGGTAGTGGGCTTCCAGATATTGCCGCGCATCCCGCTCCGGCAGGGTCGGGCCGGTGAAGACGACGACATTCATGCGGCCTGTCCGAGTTTCGCCCGCACCCGGGCGCCGGGGCTGTAGCTGGGATCATCGGGCACGCTTTCCAGGCCGGGGATGACGATCCTCACCACGGGCACGCCAAACGCGGCCATCGAGAGATCCACGGCGATGACCTGCTTGATGCCGATGGCTGAGAGCCGCTCCAGTTCCCAGGCAAGATCGTCGTTTAGCAGATCGCTCTCCTGGTTCGGTGCGGCTTGCGCTTTGCGCGTGGCAGGCCGCCCCTTCGCCATCTCGCGATACCAGTCCGCCGGGCGCTCGTCGCCAGGGCGTCGGTAGTCGCGGCGCTGGATATCGTCGCGCGCGCCGGCGATGTAAGTCAGGCGCGATTGCGCCGCCTCGGTCAGCGACCGCAGCAGTGCGATGCGCCGGGCCGGATGACAGCCGGCTCCAAAGAACACACCCTGCGGTTCGTGCGGGTTTTTCTCACTCTCATAGATATGGCAGCGGAATGACGGGATGCCCGCATCCGAGGTTGTTTCCCAGAGCTGGACGTCGATGGCAGCGGCTTCGTACTTCGCCAGGATGTCGCGAGCCTGGGGATCGTCGATGCTGCTGAGATCGACCCGCTGCGCCCCGGCTTCGTCTTCCGACATGATTTCCCACAGCGCATCGCCATCGCGCTCGACCACCTCGCAAATGCCGGAACTGATCGCCTCTAGCAGATGGTTCCCCGAAGCGAGACCGTTGGACGTGGAAGCGAAGCAGGCCGCACCCTCCGGCAATGGCAGGGTGTAGTTCATGTGCACGCACTCATAGGGCAACCAGAGCGGCGCGCGGCCCATCAGGTCATAGCCCTCGATCCACAGCAGCCGCAGATTGTCATGGAAACGGCTGTTGGGAAGGCGCGGCAGACTGGCCAGGTCGGCGACTGCATGGCTTCGGCGCATCTCCGCATGACTTGCCAGCTTCAGCGGCAGTTCGATGCGTTCGCCATGGTAGCTCTCGATGGCCTCCATGACGCCGGAAGCCTTCGCGTGATCCAGGTCGACACCCTTGCCCTGAGAAACGGAAAGCGCACGGGAATTAGGGCGCGTCACCATCACCACGGGAATTCCGAGATAGTCCAGGCCGGTCACATTGGCGATCCGCGTGATGCCCATATCCCGGAGATGGGGCCGTACGCGCTCCAGCGTTGCGCCGGGCGCTACCGTGCGGTGTGTGCCGCCGCGGTGGAGTTTCTTGGCTGGCGTTCCCAACGCCTGCTGGAAGCTTGAAATCCAGGTCACGATGCCATTTTCGATTGCGGTACGGGCTTGCGCTTCGAAAAGCGCGGCCGCCATTGAACTAGCATGGAGACCCTGGCCGCCGCCAGTTTACCCAGAACATAAAAGAGGCCCCGCCGCATAGCGGCGGAGCCTCTTGAACTTGGCTCGCTGGAGGCGACTAGCAGCCCCGCAGCATTCGCTTAGCGTTAAGCGATCCCCACCTGGCTGGCGAAAAGGCTCGCATGTCTTGCCGATGCGCTCGCATGTCTCGCAGAGGCACTGGCATGTCTCGCAGACGCACTGGCATGTCTCGCTGAAGAACTCGCGTGCCGCATGGACGCGCTGGCATGTCTTGCAGAAGCGCCGGCATGTCGATCCCGGCTCGGTGTGTCGGCGAATGCCGCGGACACGACCTCGTCCCAGTTTTCACTAACGCGCATTTTCCTGACCCCCTACTGGACCGCCGTTGAATTCGGCGGATTGCCAATGGTTAACGAATGCTTAAGATAATGCCTTACTTATCAAAGCAAAGCAACACTCTATTAACCCTAAGAATCTATGAACGTTTCAACCTTGACGTGATCTGAATCAGCAGCCTAGCCGATCGTCATAAGACTTTGTTCATATCGAAGATCTTGCAGATTCCGCCCAGATCACCGCGATTCTTTTACGATTGTTGAGATGGAATGCCTATAATCGGGGGCGCTTGATCGTCACGCGGGCATTTACTCGTTCTGTGTTTGTTCCCAAGAACGGGCATAGGTGACGACAGAAAATTTTCCATTGGGAAGGCAGTGATTAGCATCATAGAAAAATTCACCAATTTTTTAGCAAATTGGCGCGATGCTATTGTTGGGCCAGAGTAGGCTCCGTCTGTCGGCAGCCGGAGCTGCTGGTATGTTGCGTACCTGCCGGATGTAAATGATCGTGCACCCGCCTGATGTAGAACTGCTTTTGGAGGAGCTGGCGGTAACGCCGGACGCCGCAGGGCAGTGCTCGGTCTTGTTCCGGCTGGTGCACCGTGTCTGGGTCTATGACCTGGATGCTGCCCTCGAATTCGCGAATCATGCTCGGACGATTGCCGATAGCACCGGGCTAGCGCGCGAGTCGGCTCTGGCACGCCTGGAGCGCGGCCGCATGTTGCGCATGCTGGGTCGTTACTCGGAGGCCGAAGAGGTCCTGAAACCGCTGCCCGAGCGGTTCACGGAATTGGGCGATCGCGAATCGGTGGGAATGACCATCCGCACGCTGTCGGCCGTGTACATGGACCTCGGCTTGCTTGAGCCGGCTCTCGATCTCAATCGCGAAGCCCTGGAAATTTTCGATGAGGTCGCCAACCGCCGCTACTACTTCATCGCGCTTATGGAATGCGCGGAAGTGTATCGCAAGCGGCGCGAGTTCGACGAGGCGCTGCACATCATCAACCGCGCCAGCGAACAGCTCGACCTCATGGAGAAGACGGACGAGGCCGACTATGCCTCGCTGCAGTTCAAATATACCCGCTCCCAGACTCTCCTGGATGCGGGCCGCAGCCCGGAGGCGATCGCCGGCGCGCTGGAAACGCTGATGATCGCCCACGAGATCAAGAGCAAGAACATCGAAGCCGGTTGCTACGGCATCCTGGCATTGGCCAATGCGCGGCTGGGCCATATCGACGAGGCCAGCCGCTGCATCGAGGAATTCACCGCGATCGGCGAGTCGATCAACGATCCCTACGATTATACGGCGGGCCTGCTGAATTGCGGCCGCGCGGCAATGGCGTTCAAGCGGTTGGACAAGGCCCATGAGCGGATCAACGAAGCGCTGCGCCACGCGGCGGAGAAGGGCATCAAGGGCATCGTGCTGGAATGCCACCGCACGCTCGCGGAGATCTTCGAGTCCGCCGGCGACACGGCGACGGCGCTGAAGCACTTCAAGGATTTCTACGCCATGGAGACGGAGCTGCGGACCGCCGGCGTGCAGCACCGCCTGAGCCGCATGCAGCTCCAGCTCAAGGTCGATCAGACCAAGATGGAAACCCTGGAGCGCGCGCGCCAGGATCTGGAGCGCATCGTCGAAGAGCGCACCCACGAGCTGCGCGTCGCCAAGGAACAGGCCGAGCTTGCCAACCGCACCAAGAGCGACTTCCTGGCTCATATGAGTCATGAGCTGCGCACGCCGCTCAACGCGGTCATCGGCTTCGCCGAGTTGATGATGCAGGAAGTGCACGGCACCCTGGGCGTGCCGAAGTACAAGGAATATCTGAAAGACGTCCATGACAGCGGCGTGCTGCTGCTGTCGCTGATCAACGATATCCTGGACGTGTCGAAGATCGAGGCCGGCAAGCAGGAACTCAACATGGAGGTCTGCTCGGTCGAGGAGATCTGCGTCGCCTGCATCCGCCTGGTGAAGGACCGCGCCAACGCGTCGATGGTGCGCCTGAAGGTCGATCTGTCGCCGAACCTGCGCCGACTGAATGCCGACATGCGGGCGGTGAAGCAGATCCTGCTGAACCTCCTGACCAACGCGGTGAAGTTCACGCCCCAGGGCGGGTTGGTCACACTGTTCGCCGCCGACGATGGCGGCCGCTATGTCGCGCTGGGCATTACCGATACCGGCATCGGCATCGCGCCCGACGATCTGCCGCGGGTGCTCGAGCCTTTCGGCCAAGTCAGCAACAGCTATACCAGGGCGCAATCCGGTACGGGCCTCGGCCTGCCGCTGGCCAAGATGTTGACCGAACTCCATGACGGCGAATTCAGCATCGAAAGCCGCCTGGGCGAAGGCACGACCGTCCGCATCCGCCTGCCGGCCGCCGCCGAAATCGAGACACTCAATCAGCCTCTGCTGAAGACGCTCTCGGTCAATTAGCCGACGCTGCCTGTGGCAATATGGCGCGCCGCTTGCGGGAAGCGGTGTCGATGCCCCATCTTCTTCTAGTATAGCCTCCGTTGCCGCCGGCGAAGTAACGTCGGCCGTCTCCCATCTGCGTGAAGATATCGGATCCCCCATGAGCGAACAGGACGGCGCTGCCGGCGCCCAAGTTTGCAGCTTCGATCGCATCGCGCTGGTGCTGCAAGGCGGCGGCGCGCTCGGCGCCTATCAGGTCGGCGTCTTCGAGGCGCTGGAGGAAACGGGGTTCTGTCCGCAATGGTTCGCCGGCACCTCCATCGGCGCTATCAATGCCGCGATCATGGCAGGCAATGCCCAGGGCGAGGTGCGCGAGAAACTGGCCGAGTTCTGGGAGCAAATTTCGCGGCCGGACGGATGGGCGGTTGCGCCGGTCGGCGACGAAGGCCGCTATTCGGTGAACCAGTGGCACGCCTGGGAAACCATGGTCTATGGCCAGCCCGGTTTCTTCCAGCCGCGCCTGTTCGGCCCGTTCTCGTCACCGCCGGGCACGCCGGGCGCGATCAGTTTCTACGACACCGCGCCGCTCGCCGATACCCTTGGCCAGGTCGTCGATTTCAAGCGCATCAACAGCGAGGGCTCGCGGCTCACATTGGGCGCCGTCAACATCGCGACAGGCCGGCAGGTCTATTTCGACAGCACGCGCGAGAACATCGATGTCCGCCATGTGATGGCCAGCGGCGCGCTGCCGCCCGGCTTTCCGCCGGTGGAGATCGACCATGAGCTGTTCTGGGACGGCGGCGTCGTCTCGAACACGCCGCTCGAGGTCGTTCTCGACGACGAGCCGCGGGTGAGCACGCTCTGCTTCATGGTGGATATGTGGGATCCCATGGGGCCTCTGCCGCGCACCCTCGACGACGTGACGGAGCGCGAGAAGGACATCCGCTACGCCAGCCGGTCCCAGCGCGCGATCTCGGGATATCGCCGCACGCACAATCTGCGCCGCGCGGTCATGGCCATGTGGAAGAATCTGCCGCCTTCGGCCCGTGCCGATCAAGAGCTGGAGCAGCTCTCCTGGCTCGGCTGCACGACCACCATGCAGATCGTCCATCTGATCTATCAGAACGAGAAATACGAAACCGCGACCAAGGACTACGAGTTTTCCCGCGCCTCCATCGCCGGGCACCGCGCCGCGGGCTATCGCGATGCCATGCGCGCCATCGCCGAGCGCAAATGGGAGCAGCCCGTGCCGGCGAATGTGGGTGTCATGGTCTATGAATATCCGCCGCGCAATGTCGGCTTGTAGCTGATACCCGAACCTACGAAAGAATCCGTCCATGCGAATGAAAGATACAGTCGCCATCGTCACCGGCGCCGCCAGCGGCATCGGTCTGGAGATCGCCCGAGCCTATGCCCGCGAAGGCGCCAAGATTGCGATCGCCGATCTGAAACTGGACCCCGCCGAGGCAGCGGCGAAGGAGATCAAGAGCGCCGGCGGCCAGGCCATCGCCGTCGCCATGGATGTGACGAACGAGGCGCAAGTCGACGCCGGCGTCGAAGCGACGGTGAAGGCGCTGGGCGGCGTCGACGTTCTCGTCAGCAACGCGGGCATCCAGATCATCTCGCCGCTGCAGGATCTCAGCCTGGCCGACTGGCGCAAGATGCTCGCCATACATCTCGATGGCGCATTCCTCACCACGCGCGCGTGCCTGCGGCATATGTATAAGAGCGGGAAGGGCGGCAGCATCATCTATATGGGTTCGGTGCACTCCAAGGAGGCCTCACCGCTGAAGGCGCCCTATGTCACCGCCAAGCACGGGCTGATCGGTCTCTGCAAAACCGTGGCCAAGGAAGGCGCGAAGTACAATGTGCGCGCCAATGTCATCTGTCCCGGCTTTGTGCGTACGCCGCTGGTCGACAAGCAAATTCCCGAGCAGGCCAAGGAGCTGGGAATCAGTGAGGCCGAGGTCATCAAGAAGGTCATGCTCAAGGAAACCGTCGATGGCGAATTCACCACCACGGCCGACGTGGCGGAATGCGCGGTGCTGTTCGGCTCCTTTGCCACCAATGCGCTGACCGGGCAGTCTATCGTCGTTAGTCACGGCTGGTTCATGCAGTAGGATTAGATCATGAGTGGCAGCGAAATCGCGCATACCCCGCGATTGGTGGTTGAGCATTTGCGGGCGGAGCATATCGAGCCGCTCTGCGATATCTGGTGCGATCCCGCCGTGACGAAGTTCATGGGCGGCCCCCGCGTGCGGGAGAAGGTCCGCCAGTCGCTGAAAGAGGAATTGGAACTGCCGGAAACCTATACGCTTTGGCCCGTGGTCGAGCAGGCGAGCGGCAAGGTGGTCGGCCATTGCGGCCTGCTGGAAAAGGAACAGGACGGCCGCAAGGACATCGAGCTGGTCTATGTCATCGGCAGCCACTTTCAGCGGCGCGGCTATGGGTTCGAGGCATCCCGCGTGATTGCCGGATACGGTTTTGCGCAGTTCAATCTCGCCCGGCTGGTGGCGCTGATCGAGCCGGAGAATCAGCCGTCGCAGCGTCTGGCGGAAAAACTCGGTTTCGTCGCCGGGCCGGTGGTTGTGAGGCCTAGCGGGGGCCATCGCATTGTCTATTCCCTTGCGCGACCGTCGGCTGCTTAGCCAGGGCGCCGCATCGCGAACGTCTTCTCGACGACGGCATATTCCGAATAGCCGAGACGCGCGATCGGCTTGGCCAAGGTGATGTCGACTCGGCCGTTGACGATCAAGTCGTCGCGGATGTGGATGCCGATCACTTCACCGAAAATGCTGGCGTTCGGCTCCCTGGGATCGTTCGTCGGCAGCTCGATCGTTTTCCAGTAGCGGCATTCCAGATGCACGGGTGATTCCGCGACTCGCGGCGGTTTCACCAGCCGCGAAGCGGCAGCGGTTAGTCCCGCATGCTTCATCTCGTCGGTCTCCGCCGGCAGCTTCGCCGAGGTGGCGTTCATCTGTTCCCGCAAATCCCAGGTCGTAAGATTGACCACGAACTCGCCGGTGGCCTCGATGTTGGCGCGCGTATCCTTCATCGGCCGGTCGGCTTTGCTCCCGCCGGGCCCGAAGCAGATCATCATCGGATCTTCGGACATGGCATTGAAGTAGGAGAACGGCGCGAGATTGACGACGCCGTTCGGGCTAAGGCTGGTGACCCAGGCGATCGGTCGCGGAACGACCAGGGCCTTGAACGGGCTGAGCTGCAGACCGTGATCGTTGCGTCGGGCATCGTAGAACATACGGTCGGGCCTGTCGGTGATGAAGGAAGTGCCGTGGTGAAAATCTCAGAGCGACGGCCTACAAGCCCATCTGCTTCAACATTGCGGCCATCAGCGGATCGCCGGGATTGGACAGCGCATAGGTCAGCGAGAAATGGTGATGGCCGGGCATCACCATCAGCGACACCGGATAGCCACGGCTTTGCAGCATGGCCGCATAGTCTCGCGACTGCTGCACCCAGGCCTCCGGTTCGTCGCCGCCGGGCGCGACGATGACGGGCGCCATTACCTTCGGCTCCAGGAACAGCGGGCTGTTGCGCGCCACCATCTCCGGCTTCAACTGGATTTCCGCATTGGCCTCGATGCGCAGCACCGGCTCCAGGTCGAGGACGCCGCTGAGCGCACCGATGCCCTTGATGAAATCGCCGGGCAGGCCATCGGCGCGCCAGTCATGGGCGAGAGTCATTGCCGCGAGTTGCCCGCCGGCGGAATGGCCGGAGACGTAAATTCGATTGGGATCGCCGCCCAGTTCACCGCCATGGCGGTAGGTCCAGGCGATGGCCGCCATGGTCTGCCGCACCACGTCATCGACGGTCACCTTGGGGCAGAGGTCGTAGTTGATGAGCACGCCCACGGCGCCGGCGCGGGCGAGCGTGGCGCCGATATGGCTGTAGGCGGCCTTGTCCAGCGCCCGCCAGAAGCCGCCATGGATATAGACATGGATCGGCGCGTCCTTGCGCGCGGTGGGGAAGATGTCGAGCCGCTGCAGCGGCGTGTCGCCATAGGGCACATCGAGCCGCGCGCCCTTGAATTCCTTCCGCGCCTTCTCGGACAAGGCGGCCTCGCGGGTGAGCCAGGCCTCGTGGTCCGGCACCGCCCGGCGTGGCATGAAGTTGTTGGCGATATCTTCGTCGGAGAAATGGGCGTAACGGGTGAGTTTCATGTTCCTGCTCGCTTGCGGGGGCCGGCGGCGACGATAAGCAACCGGCGGGGCGGTGGAAAGGAATTCAAGGTTCCGCGTGCCCGGCAAAATTTGCGGTATTTGGATACCGCAATGGAATAATGCTTAAAATCCGGCCTCCTGGCTTGACATCCCCTGGCCAATCTCGTATTTCCCGCCACCCCCGAGGGCCGGATACAGCGGCGCCGGGCATTTCCTGAACAGCTGATAGCGGACCTCACCTCGCCATGAAAACCTATTCCGCCAAGCCGTCGGACATCCAGAAGAAGTGGTTCATCGTGGATGCTGATGGTGTCGTGCTCGGGCGGCTCGCCACCGTGGTCGCCATGCGACTGCGCGGCAAGCACAAGCCCACCTTCACACCGCATATGGATTGCGGCGATAACATCATCGTCATCAATGCCGCCAAGGTGAAGCTCACCGGCAACAAGGCCGCCGGCGAGAAATTCTACTGGCACACCGGCTATCCCGGCGGCATCAAGGAACGCACGATGGGCGAGATCCGCGACGGCAAGCATCCGGAGCGGCTGATCGAAAAGGCAGTGCAGCGCATGATCACGCGCGGCCCGCTCGGCCGGCAGCAGATGGGCAACCTTCGGGTCTACGCGGGAACGGAGCATCCTCATGATGCGCAGAATCCCGAAATTCTCGATGTTGCCGCGATGAACCCGAAGAACAAGAGGCCCGCTTCCCGATGAGCGCCGATACCCAGACCATCACCGACCTCAAGGATCTCAAGAGCGCCGCGGCGTCCGTTGCCGCCGCCGTGTCCGCGCCGGCGCCGACGCCGAAAATCGACAAGTTCGGCCGCTCCTTCGCCACCGGCAAGCGCAAAAACGCCGTCGCCCGTGTCTGGATCAAGCGCGGCGCCGGCAAGATGACCATCAACGGCCGCGACCTCGCCGTATACTTCGCCCGGCCGGTGCTGCGCATGATGATCAGCCAGCCCTTCGCCATCTGCAATCGGACGGGCCAGTACGATATCATCGTCACCGTCGTCGGCGGCGGCCTCTCCGGCCAGGCCGGTGCGGTGCGCCACGGCATCTCCAAGGCGCTGACCTATTTCGAGCCGGAGCTGCGGCCGGTGCTGAAGAAGCAGGGCTTCCTCACCCGCGATGCCCGCGTGGTCGAGCGCAAGAAGTACGGCCGCCGCAAGGCCCGCCGGAGCTTCCAGTTCTCGAAGCGCTAAGCGATCCGGTATATCTCGATCGGCGAAGGGGCTGCCCATTGGGCGGCCCCTTTTGCTTTTGCGGCATAGACTAAAACGTGCGGGAGAGGCGGAAGGCATCGTAGATCGCGGCGTGGATGTTGCGCGACGCCACGGCGTCGCCGATGCGGAAGAGCTGGAACTTGCCGGACTTGTTGGTGCGCACCGCCTGCGGCTTGCCGGCGATCAGGGCGTCGTAGTCGACCTCGCCGCGGTTCTGCGATTCCTCCTTCAGCGCAAAATAGAGATCGGCCAAAGGCAGCGTCGCGTTCTCCACCACCACCTGGTCGACCAGCCGTTCGGCGATGTCGGTTTCGGTGAAGGCGCTCCAGATGGTCGCGGCGATCTTGTTGCCGCGCCGCTCCAGCTTGCGCACCCGCTGCATCGGCGTGATGACCACGCCGCGCTTCTGGAAGGTCTTCATGTAGGGAACCATGTTGAGCCCGCCCACGTCCGGGGAGAAGAAACGCTCCGGAGTCATCAGCTCCAGTTTGGAGCCGGCCTCGGCGATGAATTCTGCGGCGGCGATGCCCGGATGCTGGCCATTGTCGTCGAACAGCAGCACGTCCTCTGCCGGGCGCACGTCGCCGGAGAGGATGTCCCAGGAGGACACAGCGAGTTCCGCGCCTTCCTCCACCGATTGCTGCGTTGGCAGGCCACCGGTGGCGACGATGACGATGTCGGGCGACAAGGCGCGCACGTCATCGGCCTCAGCGTAGCTGTTGAACTTCATCGCCACGCCCAGGCGCTCGCATTGCTCGGCGCGCCAGTCGGCGATGCCGATGATCTCGCGCCGCCGCTTCACCTGCACGGCGAGTCGGATCTGGCCGCCGGGATCGGACGCCGCTTCCAATAGCGTCACATGGTGCCCGCGCTCGCCTGCGACGCGCGCCGCTTCCAACCCCGCCGGGCCCGCGCCAACCACCACCACCTTCCGCGCCGGTCCCCTTGTGCGCTCGATGTTGTGGGGCAGGGTGGCCTCGCGGCCGGTGGAGGGGTTGTGGATGCAGAGGGCGCCAAGCCCGTCATAGATGCGGTCGATGCAGTAGGTGGCGCCGACACAGGGACGGATATCCTGTTCTCGTCCGGCGGCGATCTTATTGACGATATGAGGATCGGTGATGTGGGCGCGAGTCATGCCAACCATGTCCAGCTTGCCGCTGGCCACCGCATGTCGCGCCGTAGCGACGTCGCCGATGCGCGCGGCGTGGAATACCGGGAATTTCGTCGCCTGCTTCACCTCGCCGGCGAAATCCAGATGGGGCGCCGAAGGCATGCCGGTGACGGGGATCACCTTGGCCAACGGCGCGTCATGATCGATATGGCCGCGGATGACGTTGAGGAAATCCACCTGGCCGGTGGCGACGACGCGGCGGCAGATCTCCAGCCCCTCGGCCTTGCTGATGCCCTTGTCCCAGTCCTCGTCGGCCACCAGGCGGGCGCCGACGATGAAGTCAGGCCCCACGGCCTTGCGCACGGCGTCGATCACGCGGAAGGAGAAGCGCAGGCGGTTGTCCAGGGAGCCGCCATATTCGTCGGTGCGCTTGTTGGTGGCCGGCGACCAGAACTGGTCCATCAGGTGGCCATAGCATTCGAACTCGATGCCATCCAAGCCGGCGGCCTGCATGCGCTGGGCGGCCGTGGCATATTCCCGGATGATCCGCTCGATGTCCCAATCCTCGATCTCTTTGGGAACGGCACGGTGGGCGGGCTCGCGGACGGGTGAGGGCGCGAGGATCGGCAGCCAGTCCGCCTTGTTCCAGACGGTGCGGCGGCCGAGATGGGTGATCTGGATCATGACCGCGCAGCCATGCTCGTGGCATTCGTCGGCCAGGCGCTTCATCGGCGCCACGACCTCGTCCTTGTAGACGTGGAGGTTGCCGAAGACTGCCGGCGAGTCCGGCGAAACCACGGCGGAGCCCGCGGTCATGGTCATGGCGATGCCGCCCTTGGCCTTCTCCACATGGTAAAGCCGGTACTGTTCTCCGGGCATGCCGTTGTCGTGGTAGTTCGGCTCATGGGAGGTGGACATGATCCGGTTCTTGAGCGTGAGGTGCTTGAGCTGGAAAGGCTGCAACAGTGGATCGCTGGCGCGGGGGGCGCTGGTCATCGACGGGACTTTCATGCGCAAGGGGTGACGCTGTTCTGCCGGTTCATGCCGGCTCTGGCGGGGACTATAGCAACGGCGTCTCCGCGCGCCAAAGCCGCCGCCCGGCGCCGCGAAAAGTGACAATTCCGCGCATTTTCGCGCAGGGATTTGCCTGCCGTGCCAAAGCAGTAGGGGCTAAAACCGTGATTCCCAGGGGACCCAGATTTCGGGCAACGATGCCATGCAAGGGAATCCCGCCCGATTGGTTTGATGGGCCGGGCCGGCAGATCCGATGGTTCAGGGAGAGCGGACTGTATTCCGATATACAAGGTACAAGGCCTGGATCACGAGGGCGTGGACGCGATATAGGAACTTGCACCCAGGTTTCAAGAAGCAAGGATTGGGCGGGGGAAACCCGGCTACAAGATGTTGACCCTGCCCTCCGCCCAGCGGATCATCGGGCCAGAACGCAATGCCGGTTTGCACCGGTCGGCCAAGTAGTGGCCGAAACAAAGGAGGAATGCCATGTACAAATCGCTCGCACTTGCCTTTGCGTTGATCGTTGCGGTTGTAACGCCGGCTGCTGCCGACGAGGTCTGGCAGACGCTGCCGAAGTTCCCGCCGATGCCGAAAGCCGATGAGAGCGGCATGGCGCCGGTGAACGATATCCAGATGTACTACGCGATCTATGGCGCGGCGAACGCGGGCGAGCCCGTGGTCATGCTTCATGGCGGCCTCGGCCATTCTGACGTCTGGGGCTATCAGATCCCGGCGCTGACAGCCGCCGGCTACAAGGTCATCGTCGCCGACAGCCGCGGCCATGGCCGCTCCACCCGCTCGGCGCAGCCCTATGGCTATGCTCTCATGGCCACGGACGTGGCGGTGCTGCTGGACT
This sequence comes from Verrucomicrobiia bacterium, assembly GCA_035544395.1. GTDB lineage: Bacteria > Pseudomonadota > Alphaproteobacteria > Dongiales > Dongiaceae > DATKFM01. Next base: position 9,439 of record DATKFM010000270.1, on the reverse strand, counting down.
TTTTGAAAGTGCCGAAGGCGGCGATCGTCGGCTGGAGCGACGGCGGCATCATCGGCCTCGACATGGCCATGAACCAGGCGGACAAGGTGTCGAAGGTGTTTGCCTTCGGCGCGAACACCAATGTCGCCGGCCTGCGCGACGACATCGCCAACAGCGTCGTGTTCAACAAATACATCGAGGCGGCCGGGGCGGAGTATGCGCGCCTGTCGCCGACCCCGACCGAGTACGAGGCCTTCGTGGCGCAGATCAGCGAGATGTGGGCGACGCAGCCGGACTACAAGGCCGAGCAGCTCGCCACCATCAAGGTGCCGGTCACCATCGCCGACGGCGAGCATGACGAGGCGATCCGCCAGGAGCACAACAAGGAGATGGCCGACTTGATCCCCGGCGCCAAGCTCAACATCCTCCCCGGCGTCAGCCACTTCGCCATGCTGCAGAAGCCGGAGGAGTTCAACGCGGCGGTGCTGGCGTTTTTGAAGGAGTAGGGCGGCGGGCCGGTCTGGTCAGGCGGTCTCGGTTGGAGGTTCCGCCGACCGGTAACCGCCTTACGCCAAACACCCCTGGCTTCGGAGATCGGCGGCCAGGTCATCGAGATGGCTGCGCCGCGGCTTCATCCCTTCGCGGGTGATGCGGGTGACCATGTTGATCGCCGCCCGGTTGATCGGACAAGGATAGTTGCCGGCTAGCCGCAGGACGTGGCCGTTATAGGCGTCGATCTCGGTTTCGCCGCGGCCCATGTCCGACGCCATTGAGCAATAGGTGCCGCGGAGCGAGGGGCGGAAGAAAAACGCCATCAATTCTGGAAGGCCCGGGGTCCGGAGGATTCGCGCCACGGTGTCCGGATGGAAGGGGCCGATCTTCGCTAGCGCCAGGCCGGCATTGCGCAGCACGGCGTAATTCTCCTGCAGCAGGCCGAAGAAAAGCCGCTTTGCCAGCCCATCGGTCATGAGCGCGGCATTGTCGACCCCCGCCGCCGCGGCGAGCGGGGAGATGGCCGCGCTGTACATCAGCTTTGCGGCTTTGAACGGCCGCACATCCGCCACCAACTCGACCTGAAACAAGCCAGCGCGCTTGAATGCCTCGGCCAGGCTTGCCAGTTCGCCTCGCTCGTCATCGGATGCCGGGCGCCGGGCGCCAATGTGCAGGCTGCCATGACGGGTTATGCGCGCGAACGGCCGCTCGCGCGGGCATTCGGAGACGAACGACGCGATGCCTTCGCCGGCATAATTGCGGGCATCGAGGATGGTGTCATAACCGTTTTGCACGGGCACCAGGCGGCGGGTGGTCTTCAGGTGCGCGAGGAAGGCGCTGTTATCATAGGTCTTGGTGCATAGCAGGATGACAGCGTCCGATGGCGGCTGCCAATCCGCGAAGGGGACGAAAGGTAGTTTCATCGGCGCTTGGCCGGCAACGACAACCCCATCGGCCCGCCCGGCGGCGAGCTTTTCCGGGCGGCGCTCGACTATCGTGACGTCCCAACCGGCGCGGGCCAACGACCAGGCAAGAACAACGCCTATGCCGCCGGCACCGACAACGTGAACCTTATTCTTCATGATACGCGAGGTTTCCAATTCATCGTTGAGGGATACTAGCAGGCTTTCGCCGATCCGGCGCTACCCAGTTGATGTAAGGGCGATGACGCTGCCAAACCAGGGGGGAGCGTTTGCCTTTGTTCGTCGAGCCGGCCGACCCCAAAATGTGTCGCATAGTTGCTGAAGCGGCTGGCGACCTTCTGCGGGTCTAACCCGAACTCCGCGGGCCGGTACCGATTTCGGCCGTAACCGCCATTGCGCCGACGGGCGATGAAGTTTTCGAGCCGACCGGAGGCCTCCACGCCGATGGGGACGCCGAAATGCCTATAGAGCGCCTTAACGGTGGCCAGCGGCTGTTGGACGAGGTGCCGGTGCTGGATATTCAGAATCGGGCGGTCTGTGCCCTGGGACTTCGCATCGGCTTCCACCATCAGATCCACACCTCGGGCCCAGTGATCGCCGAGCTGCCGGCCGATCTGGAACCGGTCGACACTCCTGGTAAAGGGCTGGCGCAAGACCTCGGTCAGCTTCGCCAGGGATTGCAGCACCTCGAGAGGATCGCGATGCATGAAGACGAAGTTTGCGTCCGGATAAACTGCCCGGATCGAGGCCAGGGAGAAGGTGTGTTCAGGGCATTTGACGATCCAGCGTCCCGGGCCCCTGCGCCGCTGCAGGTGCTGCAGGAACCGTTTGTGGAATCGATAGGCAGACAGGTCACCGGAGCGGTCCAGCCAGGTTTGATAGTGGGGCAGGCGATGCGTCGTTTCGAACCGCCGGCTCCTGAATACGTGTGCGGAAATCTCCGAGCATTCCTGTGTGGAATATGCGGTCATTGGGTGAAGCGCGCCAAGTTCAGGTGCGACCCAATTGAAACCTGCGAGCGTGCGATCCGCCATTTTCTGCCGGCGTCTGGAATCTCCGTCGGCCTCGCCGGGCAAGTCGCACGGATGAATTGTCTCCCAGCACAGGGGCGCAAATATGCTTGAATCCTGGGCCAGCAGGTTATGCAGGAAGCTGCTTCCGCTGCGCGGCATGCCGGCGATAAAAATCGGTTTGACGATGGGCAACTGCAAGATCTCCGGACAACGCCGCTCCTGCTCGCGCAGCCGAAGCAGGTTGGTGAGGAACCGCAGCATGTCCCACCGGGCGGCGATCCGCCCGAACAGGCTCAAATCGGCCGCACTCTCATAGTCTCGCAGCAGAACTTCCAGCGGCTCCTCGAAGGAACTGTCGCCAAAATCGGTCAAGCCCGTGCGCTTTGCCGCGAGCAGCGTCAGCTCCTCGCCTCGGAGCGGATGCTCGAGAATTCCGAACGCGCCGGCAAGCTGGTCCGCTGCACAAAGTAGCCGCGTTGGAAGGAAGACCAATTTCACCTCCATAGAGCCTGCGCATTCGAGAGGCCTAGCGTCGTTCGCAGCGCGGGTTGGCCGCCAATCCCGCACAATGCACACCCCCGATGCCCAGAATCTCGAGTATGATGATTTGTCGCGGTTGCAAGTTCCGCCTTGAGGCTTGTCTAGGCTAGGGGTTAGTTTTTGACAATTGAACTACTCTGACAGGATTCATTGATCCGCGGTATATCAACTTCGCCACGGGGCGAAAGGCGGAGGAGCGCTGGGCGCCAGTGCTGGCGCTTCCGGTAATGTAGCGGTAATGATCGGGCTCTGCTTTTGCGTCTATGCGGCCGGATTGCAACCACGAGCCGACAGTCGCATTTCTCTATCCAGGCTTTGAGGAGTTAGCTGCATGCGAATCCGGCTCGGCTGCGAATTGGGCTATGAATTTCCCGCACCGACACCGATGATCGTCATGCTGAATGTGCATTACTCCCGGGCGGCGAACCTCGAGCAGCCGGATCATCTGATCACCAACCCGTCCGTGCCGATCGAGAGCTACCGTGACAGCTTCGGCAATTGGTGCTGCCGCCTGGTGGCGCCGACGGGGCGTTTCAAGCTGGGAACGGACGCTGTCATCCGCGATGACGGCGCTGCAGATCCCGTGGCGCTGGACGCCATCCAGCACCAAGTCCAGGATCTGCCGGCGGAGACCCTGCTGTTCCTGCTGGGCAGCCGCTATTGCGAAACCGACCGCCTGTCCGACGATGCCTGGCGCCTGTTCGGCAAGGCCCCGCTGGGCTGGCCGCGGGTGCAGGCGATCTGCGATTTCGTGCATGGTCACCTGACGTTCGGCTATCAGCATTCGCGCGCCACGCGGACCGCCGCCGAAGGCTACGCCGAACGCCTCGGCGTCTGCCGAGACTTCGCCCATCTCGCCATTGCCTTCTGCCGATGTCTGAACATTCCCGCGCGGTACTGCACCGGCTATGTCAGCGACATCGGCCAGCCGCCACCTTATGAAACGATGGATTTCGCGGCCTGGATCGAGGTCTATCTCGGCGGCCGGTGGCATGTGTTCGACCCCCGCAACAACGCGCCACGCATGGGCCGCATCCTGATCGCCCGAGGGCGCGACGCCGCCGACGTGCCGCTCACCCACACCTTCGGGCCGAATACGCTCACCGGGTTCAAGGTATGGACCGATGAGATCGCCGCTTGATCCCTGGGTGAATGCCGCCGAAGTCGGCGTCGCAATCACTTGGAAATATTCCCGGGCCGAAGCGGCAAGTACATCAAAGTAATGATCAAAACCTGACGCCGGCAATATTTCTCGCATGATCTGAAAATATTTAGGGCTGCTAGATTTTTGATTTTCCTTGTATTTATCGACTATTACCGTCATGCTGCCTGGAGATCGGTACAGCCGACGGCGCCCAAAAGAAAATGAGCGCGATGTTCCGCCGCCGCTGGTGGCGCGGCGGTCGAAAGCTAGCCGACAGGATTAGGCTTTCCACGCTTGAATAAGCTGGCATAGGCGACAGGCGCCGTTCGTCACGAATCATTGGCGCCGCCGGATCCGCGCGTTGCGGATCGGCACGACCGCGAATGTTTGTGAGACCGCGGACACGCTGGCCCGATTCGATTTTCCAAATCGCTGCAATTACTCAAATAACGGCGCCGCCGGTGCCGTTATATGTCCAACACGCAAACCAACAACCTCAAGGGAGACCTCAATGGCACTATCCATGAAAAGCTCGACAAGCATGTGGGAATCAATAAAGCCCAAGGTCGTCTACCTCGTCATCGGATTGGTGGCGGGTCCCGTCCTTTCGGGCATGTTCGGGCTGCAGGTTCTGAGCAGCACGGCACGGAATCAGGTTCAGGCCGGCCTCGTCGATCTCCAGGCGACCTATTGCGCCGCCAATGCGCACGCCGAGACAGCGGATACCAGCAAGCTCGATTACACCGCGCGCAACGAACTGGCGAAGAAATTCGCGATCATGCCCGGCGCGACGACTGCCGATTTCAGCGTGGTCAACGCCTGCGCGCAGAAGCTCTCGACCTGATGCGGGTTACGGCCGGCAGAGGCCGGAGGCAACTTTAGTCTGGAGGGTAATCATGGACGATAATCCGATCATGCTCGACAACCATCGTGGCGCGGTGGCGCAACGGGCAATCGAGATCCGCAGACGCCTTAGTGACGTCGCGGCAGGGCATGCGGAGTATCGTCGTCGCCGCAGCGACCTCGAGACTTTTCTTGCGGAGACGCCGGCCTCGACCTGGCTCGATGCAGCGGAGAAGGCCCGCTATCTCATCGGTATTCTGGCGCAGACGCCCTCGGGCCGGGATCCGCGGCGGCAGAAGATCATCGAGTCGGTGCTGGCAGACTTCAAACGCCTGGGAGACGAACCGGACGAACCCGTCGACGGCGAAGCCCATGCGAGCCGGCCGGAGTGACCTCCGGCCGGCGCGTGGCGCTTTTTCAGGCTACTCCGTCGCCTGACGGAGCTCGTTGATCATCTGCTCGACGGTGAGACCCGGCGAGACGTAGTTGCTGGACACCGTGCTGGAGCTGCGCAGATGGTCGCGGAGCGCCAGACTGGGGCGGCCGGTGACGGCGAGGCCGGCGTCGGCCTGGTAGGACTTGATCGCCGCGGTGGTCGTTGAATCGACGACGCCGTCGACGCTGCCGACCTGATAGCCGCGACGGTTCAGGCGACGCTCGATCTCCCGGATATCCCGCTCGGTCACATTGCGGGCATTGGAGTATTCCAGGTTTTCCAACAGCGCCTGGCTGGCCTTGCCGGTAACAGCGATGCCGGCATCGTCCTCATAACTGCGGATCGCGGCGGCGGTCTGCTGGTCCATGGTGCCGTCGACCGGGCCGGGTTTGTAACCGCGACGCGTCAGCTCCGTCTCGATTTGCCAGATCAGCTTCGAGGCCGTCTCCGTGTCGTTGCGGATGTTGTTCCGCTCGAGATGGTCCTGCAGCGCGAAGGTAAGCTGGCCGTCGCGAGGCAGGCCGGCCTTGGTCTTATAGACCTGGATCGCGCGCCGCGTCTGTTCATCCAGATTGCCGTCGATATTGCCGACGGCGTAGCCCAGCCGGTCGAGCTGGTTCTCCACCTCCCACACCAACAGCGAGTCATTGAAGCTGCGGTTGCGGACAGTGGAGGAGTTCAGGCTGTCCAGCAGCGCGGCATTGGCCTGGCCGGTGACGGGCAGGCCCGCATCGGTCTGATAGGCACGGATGGCGGTGCGCAACTGATCGTCGGCCACGCCGTCAAACTCGCCGACATAATATCCGTGGCGCTGCAGTTCGCCTTCGATCTGCAGGAGGCGCGAGGTGCCGACATCGTTATTTGCGGTACCCGTGTCCTCGTCATCGTTGTCGTCGCCGATATCGGATTCGAGGCTGGTGAGAAGCGTGCGTGTCGCCTCGCCGGTGACCGGCATGCTGGCATCCGCCTGATAGGTGCGGATGGCGCCGCGGACTTTCGGGCCGATCACGCCGTCGGCGGGGCCGGTGTCATAGCCGCGCTCGGCGAGCGCCTGCTGCAGGCGCACCACTTCGGCGCGGGTCAGCGCGCGGCTGGTCGCCGTGCTGCCGACACGCAACTGATCCAGCAGCGCGGCATTGGCGATGCCATTGACCGGCATGCCCGCATCGCCCTGGAAGGCGCGGATGGCGGCCGTTGTCGAGGAGTCGAGCGTGCCGTTGATCGCCGCGATGTTGTAGCCGCGATCCCGCAGGCGCGTCTGTATTTCGACAACAGACGAGGAATCCACGCTCGGCGCCGGCGCCGGATTTACCCGTGCGGTCAGCGTGCGCTGGATGTGATCATAGAGGGTCCGGCTCGGTTCGCCGCTGACAGGCAGGTTATTGTCGATCTGATAGGCGCGGATGGCGGCGCGCGTCTTGCCGCCCATCAGGCCGTCAACCGGGCCTGCGGAATAGCCGAGATCGTTCAGCGCCCGCTGCACGGCGGCAACAGAATAAGGCATTGTCATGACAGTCGAGGTCTGAGCCATCGACGGCATGGGCATGGCAAGTGCCAGCATCAGCGCGCTTGCGCCGGCCAGGAGGTATCTCTTTGACATATCGCAACTCCTTCTTTTCCGAATCGCAAATTGCGACTCGCCCACACAAAGCACCCCGACGCCGTAAACCCCCTGTGCGGGCGATGGTTCCGTGTGGGGCGGTGTTAGGAGGAAGAGTTGCTGTTGCGAATAAGACTCGAATCCGGCGAATCGTCTGGGCCGGCGAGAAAAGTGCGGAACTAGTTGCTCCTGCGATACAGTACGCCGCCGAGCCAAGTACAGGGCAGGGCGGTGATCACGAGCGCGATCGGGTACCAGCTCGGGCCGAGGTCCGCCATTGTGATGGAGGTGATCGCGCCGGCCGTGGCCAGCACAGTTCCGATGACGCCCAGGATAAGGACATGCCGCATCGGCCGATGCGGCGCGAGCTTTGCGGTGATGTAGCCGCCAAGGATCGTGTAGATAAGCCGATATGACAGCGCCAAGACGTTTTGCCCGGTGTCGAACATCGGCTGGCCCCAGGGCGGATAGACATCGAGCATATGCAGGATCTGATCGGTCCCGAGCGAGAGGACAAAAACCGCGAAAAATCCCGCGGCAATCGCGGCGCCGCTTCGCATAAGGCGGCGCGGAGGGTTGGCCGGCAATGCTGTCTGACTTGTCATTGGATTCCTACGCGCGCGTTACCTGAACATCGATCGCAGAACCTCATCCGCCGCTGAGCGCCTGGACGATCTGGACGGAGTCCGCCGGCCGCAGCGGGTGCGCCATGTCGAAAGTCTGCTCGCCATTTACGAAGAAGCGGATATGCGGACGCATCTTGTCCTGCTCATCGATCATGCGGAAGCGGAGGCCGGGATAGCGGCGGTCGAGATCGGCCAGCAGCTCGGCGAGGGTTCCGCCGGCAGCATCCACGTCGCGCGCCTTCGTATAGGAGCGAAGCGCGCTGGGGATCAGCACATTCATCGCAGCTCCGCCGCCTCCACCGCATAAATCTCCGGCAGATGCTGTGCCAGCGGCTGCCAGCGGTCGCCCTCGTTGCGGCTCATCCAGAGTTCGCCGCTGGTGGTGCCGAAATAGAGTCCGACGGGATCGCGCGCGTCCGCGGTCATCGCCTGGCGCTTCACCGTCCACCAGGCCTGGCCCTTGGGCAGGCCGGCATCCAGGCGCTTCCAGCTCTTGCCGCCGTTGCGGGTGATGAATGCGCCGGGCTTGCCATCGGGGCAGGTGCGCGGCCAGACCGCGGTGCCGTCCATCGGAAAAACCCAGACCGTGTCGGCATCGCGGGGGTGAACCACCATGGGGAAGCCGATGTCGCCCACCTTCTTCGGCATGGCGTTGCCAATGCGCTCCCACTTTGTCGACGGGCGATCGATGCGGTAGATGCCGCAATGGTTCTGCTGGTAGAGCCGATCGGGATTGCTCGGGCAGAGCCGCATGCAATGGGGATCGTGGAAGGAAGGCGTGCTCGCATCGAAGCCTTCGACCACCTCCATCCCCTGGATCATGACTTTCCAGGTCTTGCCGCCGTCGGTGGATTCATGAACGCCGCCGCCGGACATTCCGAAATAGAGATGCTGGGGATCGCGGGGATCGACGATGACCGAATGCATCTTCGGCCCGTCGGGCGTGCCGTCCTGCGCCGACCCCATCCATTCCCTGTACTTCGGATCGTCATTGATGCTGGAGAAGGGCTCCCAGGTGACGCCGCCGTCGGCCGAGCGAAACAGCCCTTGGGGCGATGTGCCGGCGTACCAGACATCGGGCTCGCTTTCATGGGCCGGGGTGAGCCAGAAAGTGTGATCGACGCTGCGGCCCGGCTTGCCGTTTGTCGCCTTTGCGAAAGCGGGCGGGCGCTTGGCTTCCTTCCAGCTCCGGCCGAAATCGGTGGAGCGGAACACCGTCGGCCCGAGATGCCCGGTCTTGGCCGCCGCCAGCAGCGTACGGCCGTCGCGGGGATCCAGCACCAGATGGTTGACGATATGGCCGAGGAAATGCGGCCCGTCGGCACGCCAAGTTTTGCGTGCGGCATCGCCGTGATAGAGCCATGCGCCCTTGCGCGTCGCGACCATGACCAGCACCCGTCGCGCGGCGGCGGTCCGGGCGCGGGGCTTGGCCGCTTTCTTTCGCGCCTTGGTTTTGCCGGGGGATTTACGAGGGTTGCGTGCCATTCTTCGCTCCTTCGCCGTGATTGTTTCAACCGCCGCGCCGTGGGCGGCGCGCCTGTTACTCAACCCGCAACATTCTACGACCGTTCCAATTCCCGGTTGTAGCCTGCGCTATTCCGTAGTTAACCTGTCAGTTAAATACAAAATCTCTGTCAATGTGTCAAGCCAGCCTCAGGGACCGGCGATGAAGGGCAAATTTGCAATGCCGTTGGTCATGATTTGCACACCGAGGCAGAGCAGGATGAAGGCCGAAAGCCGCATGAAGGCGTCGGTGCCCGTTTCGCCCAGGCGGCGCAGCAGGCCGGCGGCGAAGCGATAGCTCAGATAGATCGTGCCGGCGACAGCGAGCGCCGCGAGCACG
>DATKFM010000269.1:0-3626 GCA_035544395.1 Verrucomicrobiia bacterium | reverse complement strand
CGCTAATCTGGCGGCTTCTCACGGGAGGCGCCGCCATGACGGGCAAGACCGCGCTGCTGATCGTCGACCTGCAGGTCGCTATGTTCGAGTCCGAGAGCGACCCGCCAATCCACGACGCCCATGGCCTGCTGCAGCGGGCCGGCGACCTGATCGTCCGGGCGCGGCAGGCAGGCGTGCCGGTAATCTATGTGCGCCATGATGGGGGTCCCGGCGATCCCCTGGAGGCCGGACGGCCGGGCTGGGACATTCATCCGGTGCTGGAGCCTGCGCCGGATGAGGTCATCGTCGAAAAGCGCGCGCCTGACTCATTCTACGAGACCGAGCTGGGCGACCTGTTGGCCGAACAGGGCATCGAGCAGCTGGTCATCGCCGGGGCGCAGACCGACTATTGCATCAATGCCACCTGCCGGCGTGCGGCGGCCCTGGGCTATGACACGCTCCTGGTGGCCGACACCCACAGCACCTGGGGCAGCGGCGGCAAGACGGCGGAGCAGATCATCGCCACCTACAATGCGGAGCTGGGCGATCTTGGCGTGCGGCTGGTGCCGAGCGGCGCGGTGGCGTTCTGACATGCCGGCGTCCGTGCCTGCGCTTTCACACATTTGAAGGGATCAATCGATGCGTTTTTTCACGCTTATCTTGGCTGCGCTGCTCGCCGCCGCCACCCAGACGCCGCGGCCCGCGGCGGCCGCGGAACTGGCGCTGGTGCTGCTGACCGACGTGTCCGGGAGCATGGACGGGGCCGAGTACGCGATGGTGAAGGACGGCTATCGCGCCGCCTTTGCCGACCCCCAGGTACTTGCCGCCATCGCAGCCAATGCCGGCGGCATTGCCGTGACCTATGTCGAGTTCTCCGACGCCACGAATTTCCGCATCGTGCGGGGATGGTCGCTACTGACCGACGAGGCATCGGCCCGCGCCTTCGGCGACGCGGTCGCGGCGTCGCCCCGCTCCAGCACCGGCAATACCGCGCTGGCGGCGAGCCTGCGGCAGGCGACCACGTTGCTGCAGGAGGCAAATTTCGGTGACGCCCGCAAGGTCATCGACATCGCCAGCGATCATCCTTGGGACGGGGGCCGCTCCGGTCCGGTGCGCGACCGCGCGGTGGAGGCCGGCATTACCATCAATGCGCTGCCCATCCTCGAGAAGTTCCAGTACAGGAGCTTCGATGGCCAGACCAACACGGCGTCCATCGAGTGGCGCGCCTCCGACATGGCCGCGTTCTACCGGCAGTACGTCATCGGTGGCGACGGCAGCTTCCTGATTGAGGCCAATGATTACTCCGCCTTCGGCGAGGCGCTGAAGCGCAAGCTGCTGCGCGAGCTGATTGCAGGCGAAGACATGCAGGAGGCTGCAGTACATCCGTAGTCACCCCAGGATAGGGCCTTGCTATCGCCCCAATTCCTGGTCATTGACCACTCCTCCGGCAACCTCCAATGGATTCCCAGCCTTGAACGAACATGCCCCCGTCGAGCTGACGATCGACCTGCAGGCTATCGCCGAAAACTACCGCATGCTGACCGCCAAGGTGTCGCCCGCGGAATGCGGGGCCGCGGTGAAAGCCGACGCCTACGGGCTGGGTATGGAGCGGGTCGCCCCGGCCTTGTTAAAGGCCGGTTGCCGGACGTTCTTCGTGGCGACCTTGGACGAGGGCATCGCGCTGCGGGCGTTGCTGCCCGACTCGCGCATATTCGTGCTCAACGGTTTGCAGCTTGCCGATCCCCGGGAATTCGGCGAACGGCGCCTGCGCCCGGCACTCTGCAGTCTGCGGGAGATCGAGCAATGGGTCGAGCGTTATGCAAATGATGGCAAGCGCGCCAAGGACTCACCCGTGCCCGCGCCGGCGCTGCATTTCGACACCGGCATCAGCCGGCTGGGCATCCCCCGCGACGAAGCCCAGCGGCTAATGGCCGACCCCGCCTGGTTCGATGGGCTAAAGCCGGCGCTGCTGATGAGCCACCTCGCCTGCTCAGACGATCTGGCGTCGCCGATGAACGCCCGGCAGCTGCAGCGCTTCACCGAGGTCTGCGGCCGGTTGGCGCTGCCGGTGAACACGCCGCGCTCGGTGGCAGCTTCCGGCGGCATCTTCCTGGGCATGCCCTATCATCTGGAGTTGGTCCGTGCCGGGGCCGCTCTCTATGGCTTGGCGCCGCTCAACAATCAGTCGAACCCAATGCGACAAGCCATTAGACTGCAAGCGAAAATCCTGCAAGTCCGACGCGTTGACGATGGCGACAGCGTTGGCTACGGTGCGACCCGCCGATTCGACGGGCCCGCCCGTTTGGCCACGATCGGCGTCGGCTATGCGGATGGGTATATGCGGAGCCTCAGCAATCGCGGCGCCGTCCATGTCGGCGGGGCCGAAGCGCCCGTTGTCGGACGCGTCTCCATGGATCTGGCTGTCATCGATGTCACCGGACTGCCTGAAGGCGCCACGCAGGTCGGCGCGCCTGTCGACCTGTTGGGACCACAGCAGACCGCCGACGAACTTGGCGAGCGCGCGGGCACCATTGGCTATGAGGTGCTGACCAGCCTGGGCCGGCGCTACCGGCGGATCTACATCGACGGCGGAGCGGCGTGACCGTTCCCGTGCTCCAGCCGCTGGGCCGAGCGTTCCTCGCCGGCCTCGAGACCATGGGCCGGCTGACGCTGTTCACGGCGCGGGCCATCTATTATGCCGTCCAGCCGCCCTACTACTGGCGCCTGCTGCTGCGGCAGATGGTGGAGATCGGCTACTATTCCCTGCCCGTGGTCGGGCTGACGGCGATCTTCACCGGCATGGTGCTGGCGCTGCAGAGCTATACCGGCTTCACCCGCTTCAATGCCGAGGCGGCAATTCCCAATGTGGTGGTGCTGTCGATGACCCGGGAACTGGGGCCGGTGCTCGCCGGCCTGATGGTCGCCGGACGCATCGGCGCGGCCATCGCCGCGGAAATCGGCACCATGCGGGTCACCGAGCAGATCGACGCGTTGACCACGCTTTCCACCAATCCGCTGAAATATCTGGTGGCGCCGCGAATCGTGGCAGGTCTGCTGATGCTGCCGCTGCTGGTGGGCGTTGCGGATCTGATCGGCGTGTTCGGCGGCTATATCGTCAGCATCTACAAACTGGGATTCAACCCCGCCACCTATATCAAGAACACGGTGGATTTCGTCGAACCCCTGGACGTGATCTCCGGCCTGGTGAAGGCGGCGGTGTATGGCTTCCTGGTGACGCTCATGGGCTGCTATCACGGCTATCATTCCCGGGGCGGTGCCCAGGGCGTCGGTGCTGCAACCACGAATGCCGTGGTTTCGGCCTCGATCCTGATCTTGATCTTCAATTACATCATCACCGAGCTGTTCTTCTCGCGATGACTCCGAAGATCGAGATCCGCGATCTCTACAAATCCTTCGGGCCGAAGAAGGTGCTGCAGGGACTGACTCTGGACGTCAATCCGCGCGAGTCCGTGGTTGTCATCGGCGGTTCGGGCACCGGGAAGTCGGTGCTGCTGAAATGCGTGCTCGGCATCGTCACGCCCGACAGCGGCAGCATCAAGATCGACGGCCAGGAAGTCACTGACATGGGCGGCCGCGAACGCGAACAGGTGATGCGCAAGTTCGGCATGCTGTTCCAGGGCTCAGCG
>DATKFM010000268.1:0-5054 GCA_035544395.1 Verrucomicrobiia bacterium | reverse complement strand
GCGCGGATAAATGCCTCCGCCCTGCGAAATCAGCTTCTTGTCGTAGTCCTGCCAGCTCGAGCGCGGCAGGTTGAACAGGCGCTGCCTCTCGTCGAACGACTTCGCCGGGTCGGGCTCGGGATCAATGAAGATGTCGCGGTGGTCGAAGGCGGCAAGGAGCTTGATCGTGCGCTCGCGCAGCATGCCGTTGCCGAACACGTCGCCGGCCATGTCGCCGACGCCGACGCAGATGAAATCCTGATTCTGAATGTCGGTGCCGAGCTCGCGGAAATGCCGCTTCACCGCTTCCCAGGCGCCGCGGGCCGTGATGCCCATGCCCTTGTGGTCATAGCCGGCCGAGCCGCCGGAGGCGAAGGCGTCGCCGAGCCAGAATCCGTAGTCGATCGACACGCCATTGGCGATGTCGGAGAAGGTCGCCGTGCCCTTGTCGGCGGCGACCACCAGATAGGGATCGTCGCCGTCTCGCCGGAGCACATCAACAGGCGGCTTCACCGAGCCGCCGGCGAGATTGTCGGTGATATCCAGCAGGCCGCGCATCAGCGTCTTGTAGGACTCCACCACCTCGGCCATCAGCGCCTCACGGCCACCGGTCGCGGGCGGGCGCTTCACCACGAAGCCGCCTTTCGATCCCGTCGGCACGATGACCGCGTTCTTCACCATCTGGGCCTTCATCAGGCCCAGGATCTCCGTGCGGAAGTCCTCGCGCCGGTCGGACCAGCGGATGCCGCCGCGGGCCACCTTGCCACCGCGCAGATGAATCGCCTCCACCCGCGGGCTGTAGACGAAGATCTCCACCACCGGCCGGGGCAGCGGCAGGTCCGTCACCGCGCGGGAATCCAGCTTGAAGGAGATGTAGGACTTCGACCCCTTGTCCGCCGCCTTCTGATAGAAATTCGTGCGCAGCGTCGATTGGATGGCGTTCAGATAGCGCCGGATGATGCGGTCTTCATCCAGGTTGGTCACGCGCTCCAGCGCCGCCTCGATCTCCGCGGCAATCTGCTGCGCCCGCTGTTCGGCCGTGTCCTTGCCGGCGGGATCGAACATGCCGTGGAACAGCTTGCTCAGCAGCACGGCGATGTCGCCGTTGTTGCTCAACGTCTCTTCCATGTAGTCCTGGCTGAAGGGTACGCCGGCCTGCCGTAGATATTTGCAATAGGCGCGCAGCATCGCGACCGAGCGCCAGTCCAACCCGGCGCCCAGCACCAGGCGATTGAATCCGTCATCCTCCATCTCGCCGCGCCAGATATGCGCCAGGGAGTCCTGGAACACGCGGCGCACCGAGCTCAGTTCGCAGTCGCGCCCGTCCGAGGTGACGGCGCTGAAATCATGGATCCAGACCGATTTCTCGCTGTCCCGCGGCTTCACATGGTAGGGCTCCTCGGCCATCACCTTGAGCCCCATGTTCTCGAGGATCGGCAGGATGTCCGAGAGCGGGATCTGGGAGCCGGTGTTGTACAGCTTCAGCCGCAGTTCCGACGGTTTCGCCTCGATCGGCCGGTAGAGATTCATCGCCATGCCGCCGCCCTGCAGCGATTCCTCCACATGCTCGATGTCGAGGATCGACAGCGTCGGCATGAAGCGCTCGCGATAGCCGGCGGGGAAGGCGTCGCCATACCGGCGCATCAGCGTGAGGCCGTTCTCCTCGCCCCGCGCCTCGATCAGCGCGTCCTGGAGCTGGTCGGCCCAGGAACGGCCGGCCTCGACGATCTGCCGCTCCACCTCGTCCGGATCCACGTCGGGAATCGTGCCGGGCACGGTGGCGATGATGATATGCAGCCGCACCAGCGGCGCGTCGGTCATGTGGGTGTAGACCGAGGAGAAGCGGCCCTTGTACGCGCGCGCCAGGATCTCCTGGATGCGCAGGCGGAAATCGGTGTTGAAGCGGTCCCGTGGCACATAGACCAGGCAGGAGACGAAGCGCTCGAAGGGATCGCGCCGGGCGAACAGCGCGATGCGCTGCCGCTCCTGCAGCTGCAGGATGCCCAGGCTGAAGCTGTAGAGTTCCTCCTCGCTGACCTGGAACAGCTCGTCGCGGGGATAGGTCTCCAGGATATGCTGCAACGCCTTGCCGTCATGGCTGGCCGAGGCGAAGCCGGCTCGCTTCTGCACATCAGCCACCTTGCGCCGCAGCAGCGGAATATCCTTCGGGCTCTGGCTATAGGCGACCGAGGTGAACAGGCCGATGAAGAAGCGCTCGCCGATCACCTCGCCATTGGCGTCGAACTTCTTCAGCCCGATGGTATCCATATGCACCGTGCGGTGCACGGTGGCGCGGCGGTTGGCCTTGGTGATCATCAGCGGCCGCGGCTGGCGCAGGAAATAGCGCACCTCCGGCGGCAGCTTCTCGAAATTGCGCAAGCCATCGAAGATCGACACGGCATCGTCCCGCAGCACGCCCAGGCCGCTGCCCGCCGTGATGCTCAGGGTCGCGTTCTCGTCCAGGCCGCTGAAGTCATATTCCCGGTAGCCGAGGAAGGTGTAGTGGTCGTCATCGATCCATTTCAGGAATTCGTGGGCTTCCGCAACTTCTTCCGGCGGCAGGCCCTTGGGCGGCTTGGCCAGGCTGGCGATCGCTTCCGCCGCCTTGGCCTTCATCTGCCGCCAATCCTCGACCGCGGCGCGTACATCCGACAGCACCGCCGCGATCTCGCTGCCGATTTCCTTCAGCCGGTCCGCCGATGTCTGCTCGTTGATGCGGATCTGCATGAAGGACTCGGTGAATTCCGTGCCCTCGGCGCTGCGGTTGCCGGCCTTGTCGCGCTTCACCTGGAGGATCGGATGGATCACCAGATGCACCGTCAGGTCGCGGCGATGCAGCGCGGCCGTCAGCGAATCCACCAGAAAGGGCATGTCGTCGTTCACCATCTCGATGATGGTGTGGTGGCTGATCCAGCCATGTTCGTCGGGGCGCGGGTTATAAACGCGAACCTTGGCCGTGCCCGGCTTGCGCTGGGCGCCGAAGCTCCAGAGGCTGAGCGCGGCGGCATAGAGATTCTCGGCGCTGTCGCCGGCCAGATCGTCGGGCGCCACATTGGCGTAGAGCACGCGGACGAACTCGGCCACCTCCGGCGCGCGGGCATCGCCCAGGCGCGCCTTGGCCAGCGCCGCGGCGCGGGCGATCAGGTCGGTTTTCTGCTGTTCCGCTTTCGAAGCCAGGGTAGCCATCGGAGACGTCCTCTATCTGTCGGTGCGGCCGGGCGTCGTTGGGAATGCGCCCTGGCCGCCGCGGCCGGTTGAATGTTTTCCCCTCTTGGAGCGGGGGTTTCGGCGGTGCGACCCCCCGAAGATACGGCGAAAACCCGCCGCCGCCCAATGCCCGCCTTTATGGTCATCGGCAGCACAGCAGGTGATCCGCATTCTGAAGGCTAAGCTATTCAGGTTTCAAGATAATGTCGATTTAGAGCCAGTGCTTCTCGTGCCCGGCGGACCTCAACCGTTGGTGACCACCGCCTCCGCCTCGATCTCCACGTCATAGCCACCGATCAGGCCCGACACCTCGACCAGCGTATTCGCCGGCCGCACATGGCCGAGATAGCGGCCATGGACGCGGGAGACCGCTTCCCATTGCGACTGATCGCGGATGTAGATGCGGGTGCGCACCACGTCTTCCAGCGCGCCGCCCAGCGCCTCGATGCTGGCGGCGATTTTGTCCAGGATATAGACGGTCTGGCTGCGGACATCGCCGGGGCAGATGATCTCGCCGGCGCCGTGGGTGGCCGTCGTGCCGCTGACCAGGATGCGGTCGCCGATGCGCACGGCGCGGCTGTAGCCGGCCAGCGGCTCCCACACCGAGCCGGTGTCGATGCGCAGCCGCTGCGGCCGGTCCGGCATCGGCGTCGCCTGGTAGACCTTCGGGAAGCTCGCGAGATGGTGGCTGAGATCGCCTGACGCCGTGAGGAAAGGCGGCCGGCGGTATTCGTCGCCGCAATCGCCTGATATCGGCCGCGATGCGGCCAGCGCTTCATCGAGCCGGGCGTGATCGTCGCGGTCCAATTCGAAGCCGAAGAGGCGCAGATTGTCGGCGCGATGCTCCCGCTCGCCCAGCCGCGCGCCGACGATGACGGCGGCGACGGCCTTCTGCTCCAGCACCCAGCGGCTGGCCACGTTGGCGATGGAGACTCCGTGCTTCTTCGCGATTGAACCGGCCGCGCGCAGGATGCCCTGCAGCACCGCCCAGCCGCCGATCTGATCGACGAAGCGCTTGTATTTCATCTTGCTCCAGTCGGTGATCGCGCCGGCTGCAGGCTCCGGCTTGCCGAGCCATTTCTCGTCCAGCAGGCCGCCGGCCAGCGTGCCATAGGCCAGCAGCCGCACGCCGTGCTCGAGACAGAAGGTGCTCATCTCGCCCGCCGCGCGCCGGTCCAGCAGCGAGAAGCAGACCTGATTCGAGGCGATGGGAATGCCCCGCTTCACCAGCAGCCGCAGATGATCGGTGTCGAAATTCGTCAGGCCGAGATGGCCGATGAGTCCTTCGGCGCGAAGATTCGCCAACTCCGCCATCGCGTCGATCCAGCCGGGATGGCGGAAGATCCACCAATGGAATTGCAGGAGATCGATGCGCCCCGTCTGCATCCGCGTCAGTGCCCGCTGCACCGCCGCGCGCACGGTCTCCGGCGTCATTTCACCAGGTGTTGGGCACCACTTCGTGAACAGCGTGGGCCGCGCCGCCGCGCGAACCTTGCCGCCCTTCACCAGTGAATTGAACTGCCCGGCGATGTCTTCGGCGCTGCCGTAATGATCGGCCATGTCGAAGCTGTCGAAACCCGCCTCCGCATAGGCCGCCATGTCCGCCGCCGCCCGCGCCGCATCCAGCTTCGCGCCGCCCTTCTCCATATCCGCCACCTGCCACAGGCCGGTGACGATGCGGCTGATCTCAAGCCCGGGCGCGAGTTCGGTGCGGGCGGGGCGGGATCTAGGTTGTTGTGTCATGAGAGTGCAGGTATCGCACAATTATTCCCCTCTCCCCACCGGGGGAGAGGGGCAGGGCTGAGGGGTTCGCGCCGACAGGCGCGCCTCAACTTACGGTGTCGCTCAGTTTAGTCGATAGAAGATAG
>DATKFM010000267.1:0-2326 GCA_035544395.1 Verrucomicrobiia bacterium | reverse complement strand
TATCTGTTCACCTTGCCTGCTGCAGTTTTCCAGCCGCTTTCGGGCCTCTGGCTCGCCGAACTCGTCGGTTATCGACCGGACGAGCCGTGGCTGCTTTCGTCCTACGTGTTGTACGCCATCACCGGCGCCTGCTGGATTCCGGTGGTCTGGCTGCAGACGCAGATGCGGAACTTGGCCGGAAGCGCCGTTCGTGACGGCCGGCCGCTGCCCGCCCTCTATCACCGCTACATGCGCATCTGGTTCATCCTGGGGTGGCCGGCGTTTCTGTCGGTGATCGCCATCTTCTTCCTGATGGTCGCGAGGCCCGCGTAGAGTTTCATGGCGTTGCATCCCGATCAGTGGCTGAAGCCGGCCGGGTCTGGCCTCTATTGCGAGCCCGGCGGCTTCCATATCGATCCCGGCCATCCGGTGGACCGAGCCGTCGTCACCCACGGCCATGGCGACCATGCGCGCCCCGGCCATCGCCGCGTGCTGGCGACCCCGGGCACGCTGGCCATCATGCGCAACCGCTATGGCGAGGACTGCGCCGATGTGATGCAGGCGCTGGAGTATGGCGAGCGGGTGAAGCAGGGCGAGGTCACGGTCTGGCTGGCGCCGGCCGGGCACGTGCTCGGCAGCGCCCAGGTGGTCCTGGAGTATGGCGGCAGCCGCGCGGTCATCTCCGGCGACTATAAGCGCCGGTTCGATCCCACCTGCACGCCGTTCCAGGTGGTGCAATGCGATGTCTTCATCACCGAGGCGACCTTCGGTCTGCCGGTGTTCATCCATCCGCCCGACAGCGAGGAGATCGGCAAGCTGCTCCATTCTCTCGAGCTGTTTCCGGAGTCGAGCCATGTGGTGGGCGTCTATGCGCTCGGCAAATGCCAGCGGGTGATCGCGCTGCTGCGCCGGGCCGGCTATGACGCGCCGCTCTATCTCCACGGTGCACTGACGGAGCTCTGCGACCTGTATCGAACCCAGGGCATCGAGCTGGGCGAACTTCGGCCCGCGACCACCGCGGGCGAGAGCCTGGCGGGCAAGATCGTGCTGGCGCCGCCTTCGGCGCTGGAGGACCGCTGGTCGCGGCGGCTGGTGGAGCCGGTGACGGCGATGGCCAGCGGCTGGATGCGCGTACGCGCCCGCGCGCGGCAGCGGGGCGCAGAGCTGCCGCTGATCATCTCTGATCACGCCGACTGGCCCGAGCTGACGCGCACGATCACCGATGTCGGCGCCGGCGAGATCTGGGTCACTCATGGCCGCGAGGAAGCGCTGATGCACTACGCCACGCAGCAGGGTCTGCGCGCCCGGGCGCTGGCACTGATCGGCCGCGAGGAGGAGGGGCAGTGAAGAACGGCCTCGCCGCCTCGCTGGTGGTTCGCCCGGGCCGGGAATCCGACCTGGATGAGGTGGTCCGCATCTGGCGCGAGGTGTGGCGCGAGAGCTACGCCGGCTATTTCGATTCCGCCATCGACGACACGCCCTGGATGGACGCCGTGTGGCACGAGTTCCTGCCGGTGATGCGCGACTTTGTTATCGCCGAGATGGACGGCCACGTTGTGGGCTTCACCCATCGCGAGGCGGCGCTGGTGGAGGATCTGTGGGTCGATCCGGAGTTCTGCAGCCAGGGGATCGGGCCGCTCCTGCTGGAACGGCAGCTTCGCGCCATCGCCGCCGAGGGCTATCGCACCGCGACCCTGTTCTGCCTGGAGGTCAACAGCCGCGCCCGCCGCTTCTATGAGCGCGAGGGCTGGCGCCCCACCCTGCGTCAGATGCGCGAGTCGCCGGATGGCCGTCCGCCCTTCTGGCTGATGCGCTACGAGTACGATCTCGACCGCCTCGATCGCCCGTAACATACTCCGGCGATGAAGGAATTCGCCGCTCTACTGGACCGGCTGTCCTACACGCCGGCCCGCAATGCCAAGCTGCGCCTGCTGACCGACTATTTCCGGCGCGCCCCCGATCCGGCGCGGGGCTACGCGCTGGCGGCGATCACCGGCACGCTCACGATCGATGCGATCAAGTCAGCCTCGGTGCGGGCCCTGGCGGAGTCCCGCGTGGACCCGGCCTTGTTCGGCTGGTCCTACGACTATGTGGGCGACTTGGCCGAGACGGTGGCGCTGATCTGGCCGGCAAAAGCCGGCGCCAACCGGCCGCCGGCGCTGGATGAGGTGGTGGAAACGCTGCGGGCCTCAAGCCGGCGCGAGGCGCCGCAGTTGCTGGAGCGCTGGCTCGATGCGCTGGACCCCACCGGCCGCTGGGCGCTGCTGAAACTTATCACCGGAGCACTGCGGGTCGGCGTGTCGGCGCGGCTGGCCAAGATGGCGCTGGCGGAGTTCGGGGCTGTGAA
>DATKFM010000266.1:0-5529 GCA_035544395.1 Verrucomicrobiia bacterium | reverse complement strand
GGAGAGTTTTTGTGCGGAATGAGGCGAATGCGATTGCGGCCGCACGGTGATCTGCATTGACGACGTGATTTGCTGCCGCGCTGCCGCGCGGGAAACCCCTCACCCCCTGCCCCCGCTCCCCCAGGGGGAGAGGGGTATAATTTTGGAACATGGGAGTTTGCATGCGCGGCACTTACTTGCAGCAGCTCACGAGAACATCATCGTCGATAAACGCTTCCGGCCGGAGATGGTGAGCGGGTCGGTCGGTCCCATGGCTTCGAAGAACTTCACCATCTGCTTGCGCGCGGCTTCTTCGTTCCAGGCGCGGCCGAGGCGGTAGAGTTCCAGCAGCTCGTCGACGGCACTCTCGCGCTCGCCGCCGCCGAACAGCGCGGTGGCGAGGTCGAGGCGCGCCTGGTGATCCTTCGGATCTTTGGCCAGGCGGGCGCGGAACTCCGACACCTGTGCCAGGCCCTTCTGTCCTTCCTCCGCCAGCTCGACCGCAGTGCGCGCGGCGGCGATGGCGGCATGCTTGGCCAGGTCGCCGGTGGCGCGGGCGAGGATCTTTTTCGCCTCCGCTACGTCTCCGGCGAGGGCATGGCATTTGGCGAGGCCGCCGATGGCGGCGGCATTCTGCGGCTCATGGGCCAGCACCTGACCATAGACGGCGCTGGCGGTGGCGAAGTCGCCGCCGGCCAGGGCCTCGTCGGCCTGGGTCATCGCCTGCTCGACCGGCGACGGGCCAGCTGGACCGCCTGCGGCCTGCACCAGACGCTGGACGAAGCTCTTGATCTGGGTTTCCGGCTGCGCGCCGGTGAAGGCGGTGACCGGGCGGCCTTTGACGAAGCCGAACACGGCAGGGATCGACTGCACCCGGAGCTGACCCGCCAGCTCCTGGTTTTCGTCCACATTGATCTTCACCAGCTTGACCGCGCCACGGGCTTCCTTGACCACCTTTTCCAGCAGCGGGCCGAGCTGCTTGCAGGGGCCGCACCAGGGCGCCCAGAAATCGACGATGACCGGTTGCTGCTGCGAGGCATCGATGACGTCGGGGACGAACTGCTCGGTGTCGCTGTCCTTGATCAGATCGGCGCCGGCCGGACCGGCCTTGGGCGCCATGCCCAACAATTGTTCCATGATCGCTTCCGTTGTTTCCTTTGGTCTATGGGAGTTTAGGCGGATTTGGCGGCCAGATCACGCCCGGGGGTGTAAAGAGGAATATATAAGGAATTAGATGGGCTTCCGGTTGGCCCGGGGCAAGCCGGGGCCTGGCCGGTTCAGCCTCCGGCTTATCCTCCCTTGGGAACAACCTTGCCGAGATCCACCAGCTCGGGCGAATGGCCGCAGGCGGCGAAGAATACCAGGAGGTCCTGGGGCGAGATGGCGGTCGTGCGGTCGTTGCAGAGCGGGTGGCAATTGATGGGGTCCTGGGCCAGCAGGTCCTTGTCGATGACCACCTGCACTTGGTTGCCCGTGTCGTTGATGACGCCGAAGGGCGTGACCGCGCCGGGGATGACGCCGAGATAGGTCATCAGGCGGTCGGCGCTGCCGAAGGACAGGCGGCCGCCGAGCAATTCGCCCAGGGCCTTAAGGTCGATCGGCCGGTCCTCCTCCGCCACCACCAGCCACATCTTCCCCTTCTTGTCCCGCAGGAACAGGTTCTTGATATGGGCGCCCGGCAGCTCGCCGCGCAGCGCCTTGGCTTCCTCCACCGTGAAGACCGGCGGATGGCTGACGGTGCGGGTTTTCAGGCCAAGCTCGTTCAACCGCACCAGAAGCTGGTCGGGCGAGGTGGGCTGGGTGACGGGTGCTGATGTCGGCGTGTCGTTCATGGGCAGGCTCTTGCGGAGGGGCCGGATGTTGTAGCGGCAAAGGGGACGATTTGCACGGGGTCGCCGTCCAGCGGGAGAGGCAAATCCGGGCGATCAACCCCATGTCCAGCGGGGCCTGGCGGGCAGATATGTCCAGCGGGGCGCAACGAATGCTGTGCATCGTGCCGGTCGCGTGCAATGCCTTGCTTTGCAGAACAGGGGTTGTCTCGCGTAGCACGGACCAGCCGTTTCAGTTTGCGGGCGGTTTGGGCGGCGTTGCTCCGCAGTTTGATCAGCGCGCCGCTGCGGAAGCCGTGGATTAGCCGTGTGTTGCGAGCTCGGGCGAGGCCGGAGTCCGTGCGCGGTCCCGTGCTCTTGCCGCCATGCAGGCGGCAGCGGCCATTGCTCATCGCCGGCTGGGCGCATTCATGGCCGGCGCGGGTGGAAGCACCGCAGCGAGGTGCCGACAGGAAATCGCCCGGCGGATTGCCGTTGTTGAGGCGGCCGCGGCGCAAGTGGGCGGCGGCCGGCCGCGCGGGATGGGGCATCGACGCCGGCGCCGGGGGTGGATTGCTGCGAGGACTTGACGGATCAGGATTATGTTCCGGCCGCTGCGGCATCGGCGGCTGCGGCGCGGGCGGCATCGGATCCGCCGTGCCGGGATAGCCCAGCCGCTGCAGCGCCAGTGCGGCGGCACGCACCCGCTCCATCAGGCGCGCCGCGCCATGGGCCAGGCGCACCGCCTCCTGCGGGCAGCGGCTGAGATAGGGATCGCGCATCGCCGCCGGCTGCACGTAATTGACGTAGGCGTCGGCGATGGCGGTGAGGCGCATCATCAGGGAATGGCCGGCCGCCACCTGGTGCGCCAGCAGCAGGCGCAGCGTCTCGCGGCTGGCGGCGGGATCGCCGGCGGCCTGGGCCAGCTCCAGCGCCATCGCGTCCGAGGCCAGCTTAGCCGCCCGCGCCGCCGCAGGACCTGGAATCACACCGTCGGCCGGCGGGCCGGGAAGGCGCGGAATGGTTAGCGGCGAAGGCGGCGGCCCGTGGGCGGCGGCGCCCACCTTGGCCGGGTCGCGCCACCTCGGATGGATTCGCAAATTCTTGCGTAACTCCAGGTCGTCAAGCTCGGCATCCAGGTCCTGCGCCATGGCGATTCCTCCCATTGGTTCAATGGCATCGCCCGGGCCGCAGGGGCATAGGCGAAATTACGTATTATACGTTATCCTGACAGAAAAGTCCAGGGAATTGCCGGCGGATAATGGCGCGTTAGGGAATTTGGTTTATGACGGAGCTGCGGCTCGGTCCGGGAGATCCGGTCCTGCTTGCAATCGTTTGCAAGCTGCGTATGATCCGCAGCCTTCGCCGCCGGAAGTCCGCTCCGGCGCGCGCGAAAACGGAGCGCGGGCGTAGCTCAGGGGTAGAGCACAACCTTGCCAAGGTTGGGGTCGGGCGTTCGAATCGCCTCGCCCGCTCCAGTTTTCCCAGTGAAGATCATCAACTCACAAATCACAGATATTGCACTCGGCCGGCTAACGCCGCCGCCGCCAGTCTTGCATCATTTGCGCAACCCTGCTTGTTGGCGCGGCCCGCGCGAGGAAAGGAAGCGGCATGGCTAAGCTCGTGTTCGGAATGAACCAGTCCCTGGACGGCTATGTCGACCATATGTCGTTTGCGCCAAGCCCCACGCTCTTCCGCCACTTCATCGAGGAGGCTCAGGGGCAGGCGGGCAGCGTCTACGGCCGCCGAATGTATGATGTCATGCGCTATTGGGACGACGAACATCCTGAATGGGATGCAGAGCGGCAGGCTTTCGCGGCGGCGTGGCGGAAGCAGCCGAAATGGGTCGTCTCGCGCTCGCTAAAGTCGGTCGGCCCCAACGCCAGCCTTGTTGAGGATGACCTTGAGGGCGCGATCCGCAAGCTGAAGGCCGAGCGCGACGGGGAGATCGAAGTTGCCGGTCCGGACCTGGCGCAAAGCCTCACCGAACTCGGCCTCATCGATGAGTATCGGATCTACCTGCATCCCGTCGTGCTTGGTCACGGCAAGCCATATTTCGCCGGAGCGCGGCCGCCGCTCCGCCTTATGACACATGATCGGATTGGCGAGGATGTGATCAGGTTGACCTACGTTCCCGCTTAGTCTCGCGACTCGCCGGACGGAAACCGCCGCCGGCCTTTGGAGCAATGCGCCGGGGAATGGGTTGTTTTCCTGTACAAGGAAAACGGAGGCGGAAATGAGATTTCCGAACGAAAGCCGCGCGTATCGCAAGGCGCGCAACCTGCTGCTCAAGGAAGAGCAACAGCTGCGCGCAAAGGTGAAGTCGGTGGCGGCCAAGCGCCGCAAGCTCCCGCTCGGCGGCGAGCTGCAGGAGGACTACGTCTTCCAATGGGCCAATGACGGGAAAGTGGGAAGGAACGTCAGGCTGTCGACGCTGTTCGGTGACAAGAAGACGCTGCTGATCTACTCGTTCATGTTCGGCCCGCATTGGGACAAGCCGTGTCCTTCATGCACCTCGCTGATGGATGGATTCGATCGCACCTGGTATTCGGTTTCCCGCAACGCGGCTTTCGTCGCCATTGCCAAGGCGCCGGCCAGGAAAATCAATGCATGGGCCCGGAAGCGCGGCTGGTCCCAGATCCCGCTGGTCTCCGGATTCAAATCCACCTATCAGGCCGACTACGGGCACCAGGGCGACACCGACGACGATCAGCTGGCCGGGATGAATGTCTTCCGGAAGCGCGGGCGGAAGATCTTTCATTTCTGGGCCGCGGAGGGCTCACTCGATACGGTCTGGCCCTATTGGAACCTCATGGATCTTACGCCCGAGGGCCGGCCCGATATTCCCACTCCGCCGCAAGACTTCAGGCCGGGGTTCTTCGAGAAGCACTATCTGGACTGAGCCGCGGAAGCGCGGCAGGCGTTTGCCAATATCGGGCGCGCGCTCGCTGCCGGTGGCGCGCCGCCAGCGTCCCCATCGAAAAGGGACGGCACGGTCACGGCGCGACATCCTCCTCTCGCGTTTCGGTGTTCGCGGGATCGCCGGCCATTTGCCACAGCTTCTCGATGCTCCAGTGTGGCTGGAAGATCGCCCGGCCCCGATAGGTGAAGAATTCCCGCAGCTCATGCTCCTGCGACGTTTTCACCGCCAGGAGGCAGGTCTGCACCACCTCGCTCTTGGTCGCCTCATTCGACAGGTACCATTTGCGGGTGTGGTTCCGCCGCATCTCGCCTGTCACCGAATCCTTGGCGTCGTACTCGAGCTGCAGATAGAACCGGCTCTCGGAGGTGAGCGTTTCCCCCGTGTGCCGGACGAAGAATTCCCGGCCGGGGAAATTTACGTCGGCCACAATGCGCTTGAGGGTTTCAAAGGTCTGGCGTTGCATTCTCCGCACTCCTTGGCGTACTCGTGTCCATCATCTCAGCTCACTCGGCGCACTTCGCCCGCCGATGGCTTCATCGCAGATTCCCTGCGATGCCGGCAATTCGTATCTCCAAATCGCCTTAAGGAATGGTGAAGTTTGCCATACCGGTTCGATGCCTGAAGAGCCGGCAATTCCCCAACTATTGGAGGCACCCGATCAATGATGCTGAACTGCATCAATCCGCCCGATGCCCCAAACCTTCACCCAGGTCATCGTCGACGGGGCGCCGGCGGGCCGGTGACCCAGATTAGTTAGCCCTTGCGCTAAGTGTCCGCAGCTGATACTTAGCCTTATGGAACAGTATTCGCGGCAGCTCG
>DATKFM010000265.1:0-18988 GCA_035544395.1 Verrucomicrobiia bacterium | reverse complement strand
TCCCGCCGGCAGCGATGCGCTTTCGACTGCAAGACTCGTCGTGCTGCCGGCCTGGATCGAGGACCAGCCGCGCCGCCTGCTTCGTGCAATCGCCGCCGGCATCCCGGTGATTGCCAGCGACGCCTGCGGTCTGGAAGGCGTAGCCGGCGTAACGACAGTACCCGTCGGCGACGTCTTGGCATTGCGCAACGCCGTCATCGACGCCATCCAAGGTTAAGCCGCACATGCATCCGTGACATGTTGACAGGGCGACCGCAGGTCGCCCCTACTGTGCGCCGGTGCATCATGTCCACTCACCCTTTCACGCCTCTTGTCGACAGGCTTCCCTCCACCGTGCCCTTCGTCGGGCCGGAGGCGCAGGAGCGGGCGCGGCGGCGGTTGTTCCGGGCCCGCATCGGCGCCAATGAGAGCGTGTTCGGGCCTTCGCCCCAGGCGCTCGCGGCGATGCAGAAGGCGGCGGCCGAGGCGTGGAAATATTGCGATCCCGAGAACCACGATCTGAAGCAGGCACTGGCCGCGCACTACAAGATCGCGCCCGAAAACATCGTCGTCGGCGAGGGCATCGACGGGCTGTTCGGCTATGTGGTCCGCCTGTTCGTCGAACCCGGCGTTACGGTGGCGACGTCGCTCGGCGCCTACCCCACTTACAATTTCCATGTGAATGGTTTCGGCGGGCGGTTGGTTACCACGCCTTATGTGGCCGATCGCGAAGATCCGGACGCGTTGCTGGATCTGGCGAAGCGCGAGAAGGCGCGGCTGATCTACTTCGCCAATCCCGACAATCCCATGGGAAGCTGGTGGCCTGCGGCGGATGTGCAAAGCCTGATCGACCGGGTGCCAGAGGGTGCGGTGCTCTGCCTCGACGAGGCCTATGGCGAATTCGCGCCCCAGGGAACCATGCCACCGTTGGATGTGAGCAATCCGCGGGTGCTGCGCTTCCGCACATTTTCAAAGGCCCACGGCATGGCGGGGCTGCGCGTCGGCTATGCCATCGGCGAGGCGTCGCTGATCAAGGCCTTCGATAAGATCCGCAACCATTTCGGCGTCAACCGCATCGCCCAGGCGGGCGCGCTGGCGGCGCTGGCCGATGGTGCGCATCTGGCAAGTGTCGTCAAGAGCGTCGCCGGCGCCCGCGACCGCATCGCCGCGATTGCCCGCGACAACAACCTGACGCCGCTGCCGTCGGCCGCCAATTTCGTCGCCATCGATTGCGGCCGCGACGGCAACTACGCCCGCGCCGTGCTGAAGGAGCTGATTGCCAGGGACATCTTCGTCCGCATGCCCGGCGTGGCGCCGCTGGACCGCTGCATCCGCGTCAGCGCGGGCACCGATGCCGACCTCGCCGCCTTTGCCGAAGTCCTGCCACAGGCGCTGAAAGCCGCGGCCCCATAAAGCGGCCGGACGCCCGCCTATGCCGTGGGAACCACGTCGAAAGCGATGCTGATGCGCGTACCGCCGGCGCTGAAGGGCAGCGTGCGATGGAAGAAGTAGGAGGGGAAGAGCAGCATCAGCCCTTCCTCCGGTTTTATCAGACGCAGCTCCGGCTTAGCCGTGAAGTGGTAATCCGGCAGCGGCTCGCCGAACTCGATCCATCCCGCCTGTGCCGAATCCGCGGCGACCATGTCCGGCGGCACACTGGCGTAGTAGACGCCGCTGAGCCAGGCCTGGGGATGGATATGCGGTGCCTGATAGCCCTGCCCTTCCATAACCACCGCCCAGGCGGACAATCGCCAGCGGGCCGGCCGCTGGGCCGCGAATGCATGGGCCGGATCGGCTGGCACCTCCCGCAAATACTGACGAACGGCGCCCTCCACGGCGCTGGAGAACGCCGGCACCGGACCGCCGGCCTTGAGCATCAGATCGCCGGTATGCCGGCCGCTCTTGGTCGCGTGGTTGCGCGGCTCGAACACCAGCGTCGGATGCGACAACGCATATTGCGAGATCGCCTTGTTGAATTCAGGGATACTGTTGAAACCGGCAGGCGGCGGAACGCAGAGCGGTTTCAAGAAGCGGTCGAAATCCACAAGCTCACGTGCCACGGCATGATTGCCGGTCTCCAGCAGCATCGCCGCTTTGAAGGCGATTACGGCGGTATCGCCCGGCTGCTGCCGCAGGCCGTCATCGCAAGCCGCCTGCGCGCCCGCTGCGTCGCCCTTGGCCCACAATGCTTTCGCCAGATTGCCATACACGCCCACCGTATCCGGCTTCTGCTGCAGGAGCTGCCGGTAGCACGCGATCGCCTCGTCGAAGCGTCCCATGGCATAAAAGACGCCACCCAACTGAAAGCGCGGCTTCGGATCCGCCGGGTCAATCTCGCTGGCCCGCGCGAAGGCCGACGCGGCGTCGATATGTTGTCCTCGCCCCTGCAGCAACAGGCCCCGGTTGAACTGGGCTATGAACTCGCTCTTTTCGCCTGCCGGGACACGTTGATAAAAAGCGATCGCCTCCTCCACCCGCCCGAGCTTCTGCAAGGCCAGCGCCAGAGGCACCAAGGCTGCCGTGAGCTGCGGGCTTCGTTCAACGGCGCGCCCGTAAGCGGCCGCCGCCTCATCGGGCTTGTCGGCCGCGTCGGCGATCTGGCCGAGCGCGTAAAAGGCAGCAACATTGCCCGGATCGACGGCGAGGCAGCGGCGGCAGGCAGCTCTGGCGTCATCGATTTGTCCATTTCGGAGCAACAACACAACGAGAGTATTCAGGGCCGGCGCCGAATCAGGTCTCCATTCAAGCACGTCTCGAAGCAGCTTCACGGCACCCCAGGGGTCGCCGCGCTGTGCCATGGCTTGCGCGCGCAATACCTTCGCCGGAATATTCTCCGGCGCGGCGGCAAGAATTTCACCGCAGACGCGTTCGGTTTCCGCAAAGCGTCCCGCTTGAAATAGCGCCACCGCTGCCTGCAAGCCTGCCGCGGTCGGCGTGGATGTATTATCCCGATCCATTCCCGTCTAGCGAGTGATACCCAGGCATTCTCGACGGCACCTCCAGGTGCGACCGCGGGACTATAACCGGCATCCCGATATTGTTCATCTGCAAAGCATCATGGCGGATAAGCGCGTGACGGCCCGTAACATCAGCCACTATCCAGGCACGCACGGCTATGCTGTGATACGTTACCCGGTGGAGGGAAGCTCCGCATGCAGAAGGCCGATACTGCTTCAAAGGCCCAACGCCGCCTCGCGGCGATCCTCAGCGCCGACGTTGAGGGCTATACGCGGCTGATGAATGCCGATGAAGGCGGCACCCTGAACCTGTTGAGCGCGCACCGGGATATCACCGACCGGCTGATTGCCGGACAGGGCGGGCGGATCGCCAACACCGCAGGCGACAGCATCCTCGCCGAGTTCCCCAGCGCGGTGGATGCCCTGCAATGCGCTCTCGATATCCTCGAGAGGATCGGCGCGGTAAATCGCGAAATTCCCGAGGCACACCGCGTCATCTTCCGGATCGGCCTGCATGTTGGCGAGGTCATGGTGCGGGACGGGGACCTGTTCGGCGACGGCGTGAACATCGCCGCCCGCCTGCAGGGCCTGGCTCGGCCGGGCTCGGTGTGCCTGTCGGATGCCGCCCATCAGTTCGTGCATCGGGCGCTGCCGCTGAATTTCGAGGATCTGGGACCGCAGAAGATCAAGAACATCGACACGGCAATTCGCGCCTATCTCGCGTGGCCGGCAGATGCACCGCCGTCGCCGGTGCTGCCGCCGGTGCATCGGCGCGCAATGGCCCATCTCTCCCGGCGCTTTAACGATCTCTGCAGCAATGCCGCGAACAACGTTACCGGCCGGGAAGGCTTGGAGCCTGTGGAGTTTGCCACGCTGGCCTCCGTGCACGACGCTCCCGGCAACGATTCCCGGCGTCTGGCCGAGCGGATCGGCGTGCCGATCGCCAAGGCGCTAAGCTATCTCAAGCACCTTGAGGATCGTGGTCTGAT
Source organism: Verrucomicrobiia bacterium (assembly GCA_035544395.1). Lineage (GTDB taxonomy): Bacteria > Pseudomonadota > Alphaproteobacteria > Dongiales > Dongiaceae > DATKFM01. The sequence continues at coordinate 15,063 of DATKFM010000265.1, read as the reverse complement.
ACAATGCAAAACGGCCAAGGACGCTAATGGACCGGGCACCTACGAGATAACTTCGCAAGGTACGAAGCTGCTTCTGTCCATAAGGCCGGAAATCTTCGAGGCCATGGAGCGCGTCACCGCATCCCTGTCGAACGATGAACGGGAAACGCTGCGGGAGCTGCTGGTGCGGGTCATCAAGGCGAACGACGCCAAGGATCATGTCGAGAGGGATCCACCGCCGCCCCGCGACTTCTGACGCGGCCTGCGCAATCTGCGGCGCCCGCTAGCCCTGGCGCGGATCGCTCGTGCGTTTCTCGATCCGAAAGCGCGACAGCGCATCGTCGACCGTGGCCCAGGCCCGGCGCTGCCATTCGCCCTTGGCGTCCTCATAGGTCTTGAAGGGGCCGTACCATTGCTCCGTGCCCTCGGCCGGTTCGGTGAAATGCGTGTCCTTGTAGGCGCCGCCGACCACCCAGAACCAAGGCTCCGCCTGCTCGTCCTCTTCCTCGATGCGGAAGCGCGCATGGGCGTCATCCACCGTGGCCCAGGCCCGCCGCTGCCATTCCGCCTTCGCCTGTTCATGGTTGACGAAGGGGCCGGTCCGCTCTTCCGCGCCGCCGCCCTGCATCTTGGTAAAGGAGGTGTCGGCATAGATGCCGCCGACGACCCAATAGCGCGCCATCGATCTTCCCCTTAACGCCGCCGCTGCGGCCGGACTTTAACGTCTGGAGAGTCCGATGCAAGGCGCCGCTTGACGGCGGGCTTGCGATCCTATCAATAGGCCGCCCGGACAGGGAGGATGGCGTGAGCGTGCATAACGGAAAAGCGGGAAACGGCAATGGCCGCAGCCAAGCCACGCCCGCGGACTTCAAGGTCATTTATGACGGTTTTCAGGCGCCGGTCTCCCGCTTCGATTGCGGCCGGAAATGCGCGCCCTTGAACGGCGGCGAGCCGGTCTGCTGCTCGACCCAGAACGCCGTGCCCCTGGTGATGAAGGCGGAGTTCGAGCTGCTGAAAAGCCGCACCGACCTCTGGCACAAATTCAAGCCCTATGACGCCACCACCCGCAAGATCGTGCGCGAGCTGCATCACAGCTGCGCCGCCATCGAATGCAAGGGCGTGGCCCATTGCGAGCGCGACAACCGCAGCATGGCTTGCCGCGCCTTCCCCTTCTACCCCTACATCACCAGCTCAGGGGAGTTCGTGGGCCTGGCCTATTACTGGTCGTTCGAGGACACCTGCTGGGTGATCTCCAACCTGTCGGTTGTCGACAAGGCCTTCGTCGACGAGTTCGTGCGGGTCCATGAATATCTGATGAAGGCGGACACGGACGAGCTCGAGAACTTCACCGCCTTCTCCGCGAACATGCGCCGCGTCTTCTCCCGCCGCCGCCGGTCGATTCCGGTGATCGGCCGTGACGGCAAGTTCTACAAGGTGCTGCCGAAGAGCGGCCGGCTCGTGGCCACCGATCCGCGAAAATTCCCCAAGCATGGCCCCTACAAGACCGAGAAATCCTACCGGCAGGCGGTGCGCGAGGCCGAGCACGGCACCGTGGAATTCACGGCGGAACTCAGCTTCTAGCGCTGTCGGCGACGAAGGGCCGCTTGTAGAGGAAAGTTCCCAGCAGCACCCAACGGCGGGCATTAGCCTCTGCGGCGCCCCGCTTGGCTACCAGCGGCGTCGTGTAATGCCAGAACGGCAGGCGATAGGCGGTGAGGCCGCCGGCAGTCGCCACGTCAACCACTTCGCTGAAATGCCCCTGCCTTGCATAGACCAGCCATTGCTGCGCCACGCCGCGGCCGGCCAGCGTGATATGCATATCCAGATAGCCGCGGCTGGCGGCGATTTCCTCGGGATGGTGGTCGTTATGGGGTCCGGCATAATCGCCCGGTCCATAGCATAGCGCCTGGATGCCCCAGCGCGGCCGCAGCGCCCGCCCCGCCAGTGCCGCGGCGAAAGCGCCGAAGCTCTCCGACCGCAACATGGCGACAAGGCCCGCTGCCTCCGCGGCCTTGTAGGCCGGGGCGCGCCGCCGGTCGAGATAAGCCGTCTTGACCCGCGCCGTCTTCGGCAGCATCTCGCCGTAGTTCTCGGTCATCTCCCACATCGCCTCCGGCGGGATCGGCTGATCGATGGAACTCAGGCTGTCATAGAGCGCGCGGTTCAACAGCGCAGCTGCGGCGCGGGCCATCTGAGATTTGACCAGGCCCGACGTCGCAATGAAGCGCCGCCGCGGATCCGCCAGCGCACCGCACAACGGCGACCCGCCCGCCAGGACTCGCCGGCCCTCGCGGCTCAGCAGTTCTTCGAATTCAACTGGGAATCGCCGCATCGGCCGGAGGTGGCTGCAGCCATTTCTTCCGCTTCAGCAGGAAGATGATCGCGCCCAAGGGAATACCGACAGTAAGTAGCAACGGTGAGATCGGACTCTGCTTCCAGAAACCAGCACCCAGTAGCAAGGCCTTGAGAGGTTCGAATCCGATCTCGCCTGTTGTCCAGTTAAGTTGAATCTCCGTCAAGCCGACAAGGATGAAGATGATCCACAGCCACTTGCGACGCGGCATCGGCGTGCGTACGCACTGCACAACCGCGAACAGGATGAAGACCGGATTGAAGATCGCCATGGCGAAGATAACGAAATGCTGAGGGCCCTTGCCCGTTAATGTAAACCTGTTCGCTTCCGTCCAGGCCTGATCGCCCCGGTACAAGTGCAGACCTACGACCGCCAGTTCGTCGGCGCGCCTGTCCAGGACCATCTCCACCAGAATCCAGGCCTCGTCGAAACGATACTGATAGTACATGCTGATCCGGCGAGCGCCGTCGATTTCAACAGTGCCGTAGTAGGCGACTTGTATGTCCTTTGATGCAGTCGCCGGAAGCAGCGCTGCCATTTCTGCCAAAGTTGTCCGGTCGGCAGCCACGCGGAGCTCCGGTGACATCATCGCTTCGACGGCGGCAAAGTCCTTGGCCGCCAGGAGAGCGACATGACGCTTGGCAAATTCATCCTCGTCCGCCGGCACAACCGCGGCGATTTGCGCCAGCGGATCGCAGGCGGCAAGCATAAACAAGACAGGAAAGATGAGCGCGAGCCTTTTCAGCATTTGCGCCTGAGCCGAGCAGAGCCTTGGAACTATTGAGGCGGACAAGCCTGTCGCTACATTAAGTGTTCCGCTTGGCGATGTCATACCATTCGCGCTGGTCGCGGATGAAGGCTTTACCGGCCTTGTCCAGGGAGCGGACTACGTCCTGGAAATAGCGTTTCGCCTGGCCGTGCTCACCCTGTTTCTGCAGAAACAGACCATATCGCACCCGCGCTTCCGCACCCGAAAAATAGTTGGCGACCGCTGCATACTCACTATTCGCTTCGTCGTTACGGCCTTCCGCTTCGAGGCTGCGGGCATAGAGCAGATGGCCGTCCGCGTTCTCGAATTTCGGATTCTTCGCCTTGAGGTGATCCAGCGTCGCGGTCGTTGCCTGGAATTGGCCGGAAGCAAACTGCGCCTGGGCCAGGGTCATCAGGAACATCGGATCGTCGCTATAGAGGCCGGTCGCCGCCGACTGCAGCAGCGGCAATGCCTTTGCCGGCTCGTTACGGCGCAGATATTCCTCGGCCACTGCAAGCTTGTTCTGTGCGGTATCGACTGTATCGAGATCGTCCATCAGTGCCCGCAGCCGCCGGTCGGGATCGATGATATCCCGCGCCTTCTCGCCCGCCGCGACGGCTTTTCGGTTGCGCATCAGATCCGGCGCCATCTCGGCAATCGTGTAGACGAGACAACCAAGCGCCGAGCCGATGATGAGCAGCCAAAGCCAGTTGCGATTGCGGCCGGTCTTCACCGCATGCAAGCAGCAGATCACCTGCCAAAGCATCACCAGACCGCCAACCATATAGGGCATGGTCGAAATTCCCCTGAATAAGACGCCGCTGTCCGGCGGCAGCCCCAGCCAGCCAGACCGCGCCCAGCATCCAATAGCGCCGCCAAGGAATCGTTAAGCCGTGACAGTGGTCACCAAACCGTCCGGCGTTAACCACAATATGTCTGCAACCTCCGGAAATCATGGAATTTAACGGATTCGACGGGCGGACAGAGCTGTGCGTCCTGTCACTCCCGCTGGCCGGTTTCGGCCCTAGATTTTCCCCTATCAGCCGGCCGCGAACCGCCGGCCAAGGTTTCAACAGGAGGTTGAGGTCATGTCTCGGAACGTCTGGATTTCTTACGCCGCGTTTGCCCTGGCCGCCGGCCTGTTTGCCGCGCCGGCAATCGCGCGGGATTTCGTCGATTTCCCGGAGAACCTGGGCGCCGGCCAGTTCGTGTCCAACTGCAAAAGCCAGGGCGGCAATGCCAGCATCGTCAGCGCCAGCTCCGACGGCGGCAAGGCGATCAACTGCAGCAAGACCAACGGCACCAACGTGACCTGCGCCTTCGATGACATCGGCACGGTCTGCGTCGGCAGCACCACTGGCAGCAACGGCGGCCGCCCGCAGTAATCCCGGAATATCAGCCTCCGGCCCGACGGGGCCGGTGGCTCTGCCGGATCGCAAGATCCGGGCCATGCGTATCGTTCCCCCTGCTTCCAAATCACGCGGGGCGGATCCGGTAACCCGGGTCCGCCCCGTGCTCTTTTGCGGCGGCCCTGTCGCCTTGACGCGGCGGCGGAGATGCGGCCTGTCTAGGCCGATCCCTCGAATCGGCCCTGGTAGCCTGCATGCCCTATTCCTCCCTGCGCGATTTCATCGACCGTCTGGAACGGGAGAAACGCCTGGTGCGCGTCACGGCACCCGTGTCGCCCTATCTGGAGATGACGGAGATCCAGACGCGCCTGCTGGCCGAAGGCGGGCCGGCGGTGCTGTTCGAGAATGTCGTGGGGCAGGATGGCCGCCGTTACGACATGCCCATGCTGGTCAACCTGTTCGGCACGGTGGAACGAGTCGCCTGGGGCATGGACCGCGAGCCCGGCCAACTCCGCGAACTGGGCGAGACTCTCGCCTTCCTGAAGCAGCCCGAGCCGCCTGGCGGCTGGCGCGAGGCGCTGGACATGCTGCCGATGGTCAAGACGGTCATGGCGATGAAGCCGAAGACCGTGGGCGGCGCGCCCTGCCAGGAGGTCGTGCTGCAGGGCGGCGACATCGATCTCGGCCGGCTGCCGATTCAGACCTGCTGGCCTGGCGAGCCGGCGCCGCTGATCACCTGGCCGCTGATCGTCACCAAGGGTCCGGGCAAGCGCAAAGAGGACGATTTCAATCTCGGCATCTACCGCATGCAGGTGACCGGCAAGAACCAGACGCTCATGCGCTGGCTGAAGCATCGGGGCGGCGCCCAGCATCACGCGCGCTGGAAGAAGGAGCGGCCCGAGCCCTTCCCCGCCGCTGCCGTCATCGGCGCCGATCCCGGCGTCATCCTCGCGGCGGTGACGCCGGTGCCGGACACGCTGTCGGAGTATCAGTTCGCCGGGCTGCTGCGCGGTCGCAAGGTGGAGCTGGTGGATTGCAAGACCGTGCCGCTGAAGGTGCCGGCTGAGGCGGAGATCGTGCTGGAAGGCCATGTGTCGCTGGAGGATTACCGCGACGAGGGTCCCTATGGCGACCACACCGGCTATTACAATTCGGTCGAGCAGTTCCCGGTCTTCACCATCAGCGCCATCACCATGCGGCGGCAGCCGATCTATCTCTCCACCTTCACCGGCCGGCCGCCCGACGAACCCAGCATCCTGGGCGAGGCGCTGAATGATGTGTTCGTGCCCCTGCTGACCCAGCAGTTCCCGGAGATCGTGGATTTCTGGCTGCCGCCCGAAGGCTGCTCCTACCGCATCGCGGTGGTGAGCATGAAGAAAGCCTATGCCGGCCATGCCAAGCGCGTGATGTTCGGCGTCTGGTCGTTCCTGCGGCAGTTCATGTACACGAAATGGGTGATCGTCGTCGACGACGACATCGACGCGCGCAGTTGGAAGGATGTGATGTGGGCAATCTCAACGCGCATGGACCCGGCGCGGGACATCACCATCGTCGAGAACACGCCGATCGACTACCTGGATTTCGCCTCGCCCGAGAGCGGCCTCGGCTCCAAGATCGGTCTCGACGCCACCAACAAGCTGCCGCCGGAAACCAAGCGCGAGTGGGGCAGGAAGATTCGCATGAACGATGAGATCGTCGACCTCGTCACTCGCAAGTGGCGCGAGTATGGGCTGCCGGGGAGTGGGCGAGCTACGTGGAAGTAGCCACGTCGCAGGACCTGCGACTGCCTACGCCGCCGCCGACACTGCTTCCTGTGTCGGCTCCCGCTTTAGGTTGGTGTCCGCATAGAACGCCGCCTCGTGCCGGCCGCGCTTGATGTCATCGACGAAGGTCAGCAAGTGAACGGCAACGATGCCGATATGCACCACATCCTCGATGCGGCCCTGGCGCAATAGCGGGCCGCAGAGCTTCCAGAACTCGTTGCGCCATTCCGCTGTGACGCCCGCATGCCAGAGGGTGCGGCCGATGATCTGGATGCCATGGCTGATCAGGGCCCAGCTCGGCTTCGGCTTCACATGGATCCGGTTGCGGAATGTCGTTTTGGTCTGGTGCTCGAAGCGCTTGAGCAGCGCTTCCGGCGTATAAGCATTTGTGATCGTGTCGTACCACATGGCCATGACGTCGTCATAGGGCATGAGGAAATCCACATTCGAGGCGCGGCGTGCCGCGACAGCCTCCGGCAACAGCCGCCCATCGCGCTTCAGCCGGTCGAACAGCGGCGTCTTCGGCAGGGCGTAGAGCAGATTGATGGTCAGCAACGGGATGTTCGACGCTTCGATGAATTTCAGGATGTTTCGGCCGGTCTGCGGCGTGTCGGTGTCCAGGCCCATGATGATGCCGGACACCACCTCCATGCCGTAGCTGTTCAGGATATCCACGCCCTCGAGGATCGGCAGGCGCAGGTTCTGCTTCTTGTCCATCTGGGCCAGCGCCTCGGTCTCCGGCGTCTCGATGCCGACGAAGACGGTGTGGAAGTTGGCCTCGCGCATCATGCCCAGCAGGTCCGGCATCTGCGCCATGTTCATGGTCGCCTCGCAGGCGAAGCGGAGCGGATAGCCCCTGTCCTTCTGCCAGCGAATCATATGAGGCAAAAGGTCATGGGCGGCCTTCTTGTTGCCAACGAAATTATCGTCGACGAAATAGACTGCGCCCTTGGCGCCGTTGGTCACGATCGCATCCAGCTCCCGGCAGATCTGTTCAGGAGTCTTCAGCCGGGGATTGCGGCCGTAGAGAGCGGGAATGTCGCAGAACTCGCAGCGATAGGGACAGCCGGAGGAGAACTGCACCGAGCCCAGGAAATACTTGCTGACATCGACCTGGTCATAGGCCGGCTCCGGGAAGGCATCGAGGGCGACGCGGTCTTCCGTGCGGAAGACGATCTGGCTCGGTGGGCGCGCCGGCTGATCGTCGACATAGGCGAGGATGGCGTCCGTCGCGTCGCCCAGCTCACCCAGATGCAGCAGGTCCACGTCGGGATAATATTCCGGACAGGCGGAGACCGATGGACCGCCCAACACCGTCAGCTTGCCGGCGCGATGAGCCCTGCGGTTTATCCCGTCGATGAACGGCCGCTGCACATGCATGCCGCTGATGAACACCGCATCGGCCCAGGCGAAATCGGCGGCACTTGCCGGGCCCATATTCTCATCGATGAAGCGCACGTCCCATTCCGCCGGCATGTAGGCGGCGATCAACAGCAGGCCCTGGGGCGGCATGAAGCCGCGCACGCCCGGCATCAGCTTATAGGCGTGCTGGAAGGTGCCGAAGGACGGTGCGTATTCGGGAAAGACACAGAGGATATTGCGGCGATGGCGGGCGCGGTAGCGGCTACGGCCGCTTTCAGCGGCCATGGGAGACTCCGGCATGACATTCATCGGCAAACCCGTCTGCAGTGCTATACATATCAGCAACATAGAGGGACGGCTGAATCCCCGCTACGGATAAATGCCGCGACCCCTGTTGCGGTTCCCGCAATATGACACAAGGCTGTCTAAAGTCTCAGGTTTGGTACATGCCGCGAATCGCCGATTGACGGCGCCGGACCCGTTCCCTACCCTGGGGCCATGGATAGCTGCATCACGAACCGGGGCGCGCTGCGACTTTAGCGCCCGGCGTCCCTGGGGGCGCCGGGAGTTGCGTCGCTTCGCCGAACCCGAATCGTGGTGTCCCAAATGTCCGCATTTCGCTGTCCATCTGCAGATCATTCAATCCTATGCGATCACGCGCCATTCCCGGCCGCGCCGATTGCTTGCCTCGTCCTGCTGCGACTTAGGGGCGGCCGCCTGCTCTGACCGGCGGCCTCCTGATCACGCCCCTTATCGACATCGATGCGCCCGATCGCGGCGCCCCCAGCAGGAGACAGACCATGACCACCATGCCCATCCAGAAGTACCGCGCCTTTCCGCCGATCGATTTGCCCGACCGACGCTGGCCGTCGCGGGTGATCGACCAGGCGCCAATCTGGTGCAGCGTCGATTTGCGCGACGGAAACCAGGCCCTGATCGAACCCATGGGCGCCGACCGCAAGCACCGCATGTTCCAGTTGCTGCTCAAGATGGGCTTCAAGGAGATCGAGGTGGGCTTCCCCTCGGCCTCGCAGACCGATTTCGATTTCGTGCGGGAGATCATCGAGCAGAACATGATCCCCGCCGACGTCACCATCCAGGTGCTGACCCAGGCGCGGGAAGATTTGATCCGCCGCAGTTTCGACGCCATCCGCGGCGCCAAGCGCGCCATCATGCATGTCTATAACTCCACCTCGACCCTGCAGCGGCGCGTGGTGTTCGGGCTCGACCGGCCGGGCATCACCGCCATCGCCGTCAACGGCACGAAGCTGATCAAGGAACTGGTGCCGACGGTGCCGGAGACCGAAGTAGTGTTGCAATACTCGCCGGAGAGCTTTACCGGCACCGAGCTGGATTACGCCGTCGAGATCTGCGAGGCAGTCATGGACGCCTGGGGCCCTACTCCCGAGAACAAGATGATCTTCAATCTGCCGGCCACGGTAGAGATGGCGACGCCCAATATCTTCGCCGACCAGATCGAATGGTTCGGCCGCAAAATCAAGAACCGCGACAGCCTCACCCTGAGCGTCCATCCCCACAACGACCGGGGCACGGGCGTCGCCGCCGCCGAGTTGGCGATAATGGCCGGCGCCGAGCGGGTGGAAGGCACGCTGTTGGGCAATGGCGAGCGCACCGGCAATGTTGACGTGGTCAATCTGGCGCTGAACATGCTGACCCAGGGTGTCGATCCCCAGCTCGAGATCCACGATATCGACGAGATCATCCAGACCTACGAGCATTGCAACCAGTTGCCCGTGCATCCTCGCCATCCCTATGCCGGCGAGCTGGTGTTCACCGCCTTCTCCGGCTCGCACCAGGACGCGATCAAGAAGGGCCTGGCAGCCCAGGCGAAAAGCAACAGCGGCCAGTGGGACGTGCCCTATCTGCCCATCGATCCCAGCGATCTCGGCCGCAGCTATGAGGCAGTGATCCGCATCAACAGCCAATCCGGCAAGGGTGGCGTGTCCTATATCCTCGAACAGGGGCATGGGCTGCGCCTGCCGCGGCGGCTGCAGATCGAGTTCAGCCAGGTGATCCAGCGCCGCGCCGACGAGAGCGGCAAGGAGCTGCAAGCAGGTGATATCTGGCGCACGTTCCAACGCGAATATCTGCCCGGCAATGGCCGCTTCGGCTTCGTCAGCCACCAGACTCTGCCCGACAGCGGCGCCAAGGGCGCGCGGCTGATGACGGCGGAGATTACCGACCTGGGCAAGAAGCGCAGTGTCGAGGGCAAGGGCAACGGCCCGATCGACGCCTTCGTCGATGCGCTGCGGGAGCTCAGCGGCAAGGACCTCAAGCTGATCGACTATAGCGAACATGCCATCGGAGGCGGCGCCGACGCCAGCGCGGCCGCCTATGTGGAGATGCGCATCGATGGCGAGAAGCCGCTGTTCGGCGTCGGCATCGACGGCAACATCGTCAGCGCGTCCCTGCAGGCGGTGGTGAGCGCGGTCAACCGGGCGCTCAAGCAGCATCGGGTTTAGTCGCTGCAGGTGACGCGCTGTGGAGGTCCCGGGAGAATCGGCCTATCCTGCTGCTCCTGATTCGAATCACAGCGCATCATGGCAGGGCCCGATACAACTTCTGACATCGCCACTCCGCCGCGGCCGGAGTTCCTCAAGCTGGGCGAACTTTATGCCCAGGAAATCGGGCCATGGCTGGAAAGCCAGGAAGGGCGGCGGCGGAAGGCGCAACTGCTGCGCCTGATAATCATCGGCGGCGGCTTCGCCGGACTGGCGCTGTTCGTATATCTCGTCGCCACGCGCGACTGGGGCGAAGGCTGGTTCGTCGCGGCATTCTTCGCGGCTTTTGCCATCTTCGTTGCCGGCAATGTCCCGCTGATGAATCTCGCCTCTGACGTGAAAAACGAAGTCATGGGCAAACTGGCCGCGCATTTCGGCTTCGCCTATGACCCGAAGCCGGCCGGCGCCGATACGCTACGATTCGACGATCTGGGCCTGTTGCCCGACCATAACAGCGCCAGCTTCGAGGATGGCCTCAGCGGTGAAATCAAGGGCGTGCCGTTCCAGATGACGGAGGCGCATCTGACAAGACGCACAGGCACCGGCAAGAACAAAAAGACAGTCACCGTGTTCCGCGGCCTGCTGCTGTCCTTCCCCTCGGGACGGCCGGAGGATGAGCGCGCGGCGCTCTGCTCCAGGGATGCCGAGGCCCAACTCGATGCCGACACGCTGTCCGCCATCGGCGTGGGCGATCCGGATTTCGATGCCGCCTTCAAGGTCCATGTGTCAGTTCGCGAAACTGCGCGCCGCCTGTTCGATCCGCGCGCGCGGCAGGCCGTGCAAAAACTGGCGGCGCGGGATGATGCCGATGACCTGCGCGTCGGCTTCCTCGAGAGCGATCTGATCATTGCCATCGGCCGCGGCAGCAACAGTTTCGAAGTGACCAGGCTCGGCCAGCGCCTGGCCGATCCCGCCCGGGTCCAGGCCATGGTTGAGCAATTCGAGATTCTGTTCGATGTTGTGGACGAATTCGGCCTGCAGCCGCCGGCCGCCGGGGAGAAACCCGCCGATGCCTGACACTGGGCATACGCATGTCCGCGACCTGAAGCCTTACCGCGACGTCGAAGGCGCGCTGAAGGCCATCGGCGAGATCTATGAGAAATCGCGGCAATGCGTGCGCGACCGCTTCGAGAAATTCCTCTCCGGCGCCCATGACGGCGAGCCGGCAACGGACGGCTGCTATCCCTATCTCGGCGTCACCGTTGGCATCAACGATCTGCTGGCGGACGGGCGGCCGTCCTATGGCAGCCTGCCCTATGCCGGCACCTACGGCACTACCCTCACCCGCCCCGATCTTTTCGCCGATTACTACCGGGAGCAGATCGAGCTGCTGCTGAAATACCACGCGGTGCCCGTGCAGATCGGCGTCAGCGACCGGCGCATGCCCCTGCCCTTCGTGATCGAACAGGCCACGTCGCGGCTGACACCCGAGCTGCTGCCGCGTCTCGAAGCGGTATTCGCCATGCCCAACCTGGGCTCGATCGACGATCAGGTGGCGAACGGCACCTTCATGCCCATTGGCGGCGAGCCGCTGCCACTGGCGTTGTTCAGCGCCGAGCGTGTCGACTTCGCCCTGCAGCGGCTGTACCACTACACCGGCACCGATGCCGAGCATTTCCAGCGCTTCGTGCTGTTCACCAACTATCAACGCTACGTGAATGAATTCGTCGCCTTCGGCAAGGCGCAGATGCGCGACGGCGGCGAGTACGAAACGTTCGTGCAGCCGGGCAACGTGATCATTCCCAACGCCAAGCAGAGCGACAAGACGGCGAGCGGCACGTTGCCGGCCCATCTGCCGCAGATGCCGGCCTATCACCTGACGCGGCCGGACCGGCTGGGCATCACCATGGTCAATATCGGCGTCGGCCCGTCCAACGCCAAGACCATCACCGATCACCTGGCTGTGCTGCGGCCCCATTGCTGGCTGATGATCGGCCATTGCGGCGGGCTGAGGCGCTCGCAGAAGCTGGGCGACTACGCGCTGGCCCACGCCTACATCCGCGAGGATCATGTGCTGGACCAGGACCTGCCGCTCTGGGTGCCGGTGCCGCCGATCGCCGAGATCCAGGTGGCGCTGCAGGAGGCGGTGGCGCGCATCACCGGCCTGCGCGGCCAGGACCTGAAGACCCGCATGCGCACGGGCACCGTGGCCACCACGGCCAACCGCAATTGGGAACTGCGCTACAACGAGCTCTATCGGCGCTTCAGCCAGTCCCGCGCCATCGCCATCGACATGGAGAGCGCCACCATCGCCGCCAACGGCTTCCGGCTGCGCGTCCCCTACGGCACGCTGCTCTGCGTCTCCGACAAGCCGCTCCATGGCGAGATCAAGCTGTCGTCGATGGCCAACGCCTTCTACCGCAAGAGCGTGCAGCAGCATCTGCAGATCGGCATCGAGGCCATCAACATCTTGCGCGGCCAGGGCGTCGAGCAGCTCCACTCCCGCAAGCTGCGCAGCTTCGACGAGCCGGGGTTCAGGTAGAGCTGGCTGACGCGGCCGCCGCGACCTGCAGCGGATACTCTCCTGATTGACTTACCAGTGCCGCTGCCCATCTTCGGCATGCAGCGCCGTCGACGTTTTGGCATTCATGGATGCCGCAGTCCGGAGATGCCGGCCCGGCCAGCACGGCAAATTTTCTTGATGTCTGGGAATACTCCCGACGGATCAAAAAGGCGTCCGGTGAGTTAGTAACACAAGCTTGCCACATCTGTTGCGAGCAGATTTGCCATTTCATGTGCCGAAGCATGTGCAATGGGCTGTTTCGTCAGAACGCGTGCGGGGTTTGGCGCTGCGAACTGAAGGTCGGAGGCGTGTTTGACGATCAGCGCTCAGGTAATTGACACCAGCATAGACCCCCTCAGCGAGCGACGGCGCAAACGCCAAGGCTTTCTGCGGATCGGCTTCCCCATCGCCGGAGTCGTCTTGTTGATTGCGGCGATCCTGGGCATCGCTCTCTATTCCGAGCGGGCCAATCGCCGTGACGCGTTAGCGTTGTCGCAGGAACTATTGACGGCCCTCGACGACCGCATCGCCCATGCGGTGTCATCCTACCTCGATCCGGCGGCGCGCGCCGTGGCGGTGGCGCGCGACGTCGTCACGGGGGACTCGATCATGAATCGCCTCCCGGCGATCGAGTCAGTGGGCAGCAGCCTGCTGCGGGAAACGCCGCAGCTCGCCATCCTCAGTTTCGCCGATGAGGACGGTAACTACATCATGGTCCGGACCGGCGAAGCCGGCGGAACGGACATCAAGGTCATCTCGAATGACCCCGGGCCGCGGCGCGTCGCCTGGATTCACCGCAATGCCGAGGGCGTCGAGACCGGACGGAAGGAGGATCCGGCCGATAACTTCGATCCGCGCACCCGGCCCTGGTTCACGGGCGCCGCTGAAGCCGACGGCATGTTCTGGACCGGGGTCTATATCTTCTTCACCGATCAGAAGCCCGGCCTGACCGCTGCAACCCGGTTTCGGGCCCCGGACGGCCGGCTGCAGGTCGTCGGCGCCGACATCACGCTGGAGGATCTCTCGCGATTCCTGGCCTCGATCGAAATCGGAGCCACTGGAAGAGCAATCATCATGGACGGATCCGGCAAAGCCATCGCAACGCCGAAAGGCAGCGACGTCGTGCGGAAGGATGCGGCCGGAGAACTCCTCACGGCCCATATTCATGAGCTTGGCGATCCCGCCTTGACGGCGGCTTATGACCGCTTCCGCATCGAAGGTTATGGCCGGCGCGTCGTCGATGTAGGGAGCCGGCGATACATCACGGCCGCCACGGCGTTGCCCACCGCCGGCCGCGACTGGTCCGTGCTTGTGGTCGTGCCGGAGGACGAGCTGGTCGGCTTCGTGGCCAGCAACAACCGGGATGCGATGCTGATGTCGGCAGCCGTCATCGGGATCGCCGTGCTGCTTGCCGTGCTGCTCGTGCATCAGGGATTGCGCGCCGACAAATCGGTGCGGCTCCTGCGCGACCGCCAGCGCGCCATCGACCGGCAGAGTGAAGCATTCGCCACGCTTGCCGCTGATGCCGAACTTTTCGATTCGTCGCGGCATGAGCCGCCGCGGGCGCTGACGGAAACTCTGGCTGAGGTCACTCGCGCCCGCCGGTGCAGTATCTGGCGGCTGGACGAGGCCGGGCGCGTCCTGTGTTGCGAGGACAGTTTCGAGCGCGATGGCCACGGTCACGTCGACGGATTAGAGCTGCATAAAGCGGAGCTGCCAAATTTCTTCGCCTACCTGCATGGCGGGGAGGAACTGGAAGTGAACGATGCGGCGGCCGACCGGCGTACTGCCGAGTTCGAGCGCGTGGTGATGCGGCCACTGGGCACCCGGTCGCTGTTCGTCGTTCCGGTCAAGCATGCGGATCGCGTGGCCGGCGCGGTCGCGCTGGAAGATACGCCAAGCCTGGCGGAAGCACGTGAATTCGTCCGCGCGGTGGCTCACATGGTGGCGTTGCGTATCGCCGACGTGCCGGTAGAAGCCCCGGCCGGCATTTCCGCCCCAAACAAACCGGCTATCGCCCCGGTACCGGAAGCAAAACGCAGCTACACCGCCGAATTGGCCAGCCGCGGCATCGATCCGGCGGCCATCGAGGGTGAAGTCTACTCGAATGTTGCCATCATGGTGGTGCACCTCGTTGATCCCGTCGCCCTGTCGATCCGGGCGGCATCCGCAGAGAACTCGATCTCCGATCAGATCGCCTGCACCCTGCAACAGATCGCCCGCAAGCGGGATGTTCCCTACCTGAAGATTGTCGGCCAGGACATCATCGGCGCCGCCGGTTTCGATACGCCGGATACCGCGGCCGCGCTGCTCATGGCCGACGTCGCGCTGGCGATCCGCGATCACTGCCTGGAGCTGTTCGAGGACAGCGATCACCGACAGGAGTTCCGCATCGGCATCGACTGCGGGCCGGCAATCGGAAGTGAGGTCGGCAGGGAACCCCGCCTGTTCAACCTGTGGGGCGAAGCGGTGCGGTCAGCC
>DATKFM010000264.1:0-3768 GCA_035544395.1 Verrucomicrobiia bacterium | reverse complement strand
CGCCTTCATGTCGCCGATCGATGCCTTCACCCGTCACCCCGCCGCCGTGGGCGAGACCTATGGCGAGCATTTCGCCTTTGCCACGGGCGTGGGCGGCCGGATGATCCTGGCCGGCATGGCCTGCATGATGCACGGCCTGTTCCCGTTCCTGTTCGAGCGTACCGGCAGCCGCACCATCCTGGACCTGCACAAGCAGGTCACCGCGGGCGCCCGGGCCAAGCTGAACAGCCAGGAGACGGCGGCCGCCATCCAGGCCACCATCGTCCGCTCGGCCTACTTCTAAGCCGGCTTCCGCCGCCGGACTTCGCCTTCGACCAGCCCCTCATGGGGATGCCGGCGATCGCCGCGGGCATTGCGCTTCCGCACATAGGTGATCATCGCCGCCGGGTAATCGTGCTTCACCTTGAGCGCGGCGATCAGCGCATCCTCCGCATCAACCGAGACCGAATCCGTTTTCGCCTTCGCGGTCATGCCGACGAGATAGGCAGTCATCATGGCGGGACGCTCCTGCAGTGGTGACGGGTAAGCCAGCATAGCGCGCCGCCGCCGCCAGCGCATCGGCGTCATATGGCCACAATCAGGACTTTGCCGCGCCGCTCTCGCGCCACTAAGATCGGGCGGTTGTAGGGCCTCGCCCTCGTCGCAACCCCAGCGCGCATACCATCACACGGGATCATGACCGCCCGCATCAAGACCGTGGCCTTCGAGGGAGTCGATGTGCGGGAAGTGGATGCCCAGGTGGGCATGACCGGCGGGCTGGTGAATTTCATGCTGGTAGGCCTGCCGGACAAAGCCGTGGGCGAGAGCCGGGAGCGGGTGCGCGGCGCGCTCGCCGCAATCGGCCTGGCGCTGCCGTCAAAGCGCATCATCTGCAACCTGGCGCCGGCCGACCTTGCCAAGGAAGGCAGTCATTTTGATTTGCCCATTGCCCTTGGCCTGCTGGTCACCATGGGCGTGCTGCCGGCCGATGCACTGCTCAACTACACGGCGCTGGGCGAACTGGGCCTCGACGGCTCGATCGCGCCGGTGGCCGGCGTGCTGCCGGCGGCGATCCATGCGGCGAGCCAGAACCGCGGGCTGATCTGTCCGGCGGCGCAAGGCGGCGAGGCGGCCTGGGCGGGGCAGATCGAGGTGCTGGCGCCGCCGACGCTGCTGGCGCTGATCAACCACATCAAGGGCAGCCAGGTGCTGACCCCGCCGCAGCCGAAGCTGGCGGAGGCCGTGGGCTCGCTGCCCGACCTCCGGGACATCAAGGGCCAGGAATCCGCCAAGCGGGCGCTGGAAGTGGCGGCGGCCGGCGGCCACAACATGCTGATGATCGGACCGCCTGGTTCCGGCAAATCCATGCTCGCCGCGCGGCTTCCCGGCATCTTGCCGCCGCTGGCGCCGGCCGAGGCGCTGGAGGTCAGCATGGTGCATTCCCTGGCCGGACAGCTCGCCGACGGGCGCCTCTTGCGCACGCGGCCGTTCCGCGATCCCCACCACTCGGCCTCGCTGCCGGCGCTGGTGGGCGGGGGCTTGAGGGTGCGGCCGGGCGAAGTTTCGCTGGCCCATCTCGGCGTGCTGTTCCTCGACGAGCTGCCGGAGTTCCAGCGGCCGACGCTTGAGTCCTTGAGGCAGCCGCTGGAGACCGGCCGGGTCAGCGTCGCCCGCGCCAACGCCCATGTCACCTATCCCGCGCGGTTCCAGCTCATCGCGGCGATGAACCCCTGCAAATGCGGCTATCTGGGCGACCCGCAGCAGGGCTGCTCGCGGCAGCCGCGCTGCGCCGAGGATTATCAGTCCCGCATTTCCGGCCCGCTGTTCGACCGCATCGATCTCCATGTGGAAGTGCCGGCGGTCTCGCCCAGCGATCTCTCCTTGCCGCCGCCGGCGGAGGGATCGGCCGAAGTGGGTGCGCGGGTGGCGGCGGCGCGGGCGCGGCAGACCGAGCGCTTCGCTTCGGTGAATGCGGCGGCGGCGGGCAATGGCCATGGCGCGGTCATCGAGGCCGGCCTCGCCGGCAAGATCATCCGCACCAACGCCGAAGCGGACGGCGAATTGCTGGAACAAGTGGCGGCGCCCGACAGCGAGGGCCGCAAGCTGCTGACCGAGGCGGCAGAACGGTTCAAGCTGAGCGCTCGGGGCTATCACCGGGTGCTCCGCGTCGCCCGCACCCTGGCCGACCTGGATGGCGCGGCCTCCGTCCGCCGGCAGCATGTCGCGGAGGCATTGAGCTACCGGCGAATCCAGCTCAGGGGGTAGGGAGATTAGTTTCATCACAAAGTCACGAAGGCACGAAGGCTTCGCGCCTTCGCGTCAAGAAAATTTCCCTTCGCGTGAGACCTTCACGTGTGCATCTTGCGCTATCTCCGCTTGCGTAAAACCTTGATCTGTCTGCAACATTTTTTCAGCGGTGACATCGCTAAATCCGGCTTTCGTCATCATGCACAAGGCGTTGTGCGGGAATTGCGGCGGCGCAACTGGGGGACCCTGATTTTGCGGAACGATGCCATGCAAGGGAATCACCGGTCCTCGGGTTCGCGTGCGAATTCCTCACCCGCCGATGAAATATTGTCGGGCAAATGGTGCCGGCGGCGCACTCGTCAGCGGGAGCCGCGCGGCATACAGATAGACAATGTCCAACATCAAGGCCGCTGATTTCGGCGGCATGATCGATATAGGACCATTATCCTCGATATCAAGAATTTCGGCTGCAGAGAAATTGACTACGCATCCACTTTCTTCAAGATTAGATGTGAGCTCATCTGTCGGAGTGAACATGATGGCCCGAAAGGCAACCCGGAAACCGGTGAAGGCCGCGAAGAAGACCGCCGCCAAGCGGACCGCTGCGAAGCCGAAGCTGCTTTCCGGCGGCAATCCGCAGATCGCGAAAGCCTATGGCGACGCCCCCGTGCAGGCCTACATTGCGGCCATGCCGGGCTGGAAACGCGACGTCGGGCGCCGCCTCGACGCACTCATCTCGCGCGCCGTCCCCGGCGTGTACAAGGCAGTAAAATGGAACTCGCCCCTCTATGGCATCGAGGGCGAGGGCTGGTTCCTCGGCGTGCACTGCTTCACCAGGTACATCAAGGTGGCGTTCTTCCGCGGCGCGGCGCTGCGTCCTGTCCCGCCCGGCGAGTCCAAGCAGAAGGACGTGCGCTATCTCGACATCCATGAGGACGACCAACTCGACGAAACCCAGTTCGCTGCCTGGGTTAAGCAAGCCAGCAAATTGCCGGGCGAACGGATGTGAGCGGCCAGGACGACGCGCGCGCCGGGCGTAAGCGGCCAGGGTAAAAGACAACCATTGTGGAGAAGGCGATATCAATCATGCTGAAGAAGGCGAAGACGAGCAGTTTGAAGGAAGGTAAAGTCGGAGACTCTTCCTCCCGGCTGATCGATGGGCGGATCAAGGAGCTGGGCGATTGGCGGGGCGAGATGCTCGCGCGGATCCGGACACTCATCAAGCAGGCCGACCCCGCTGTGGTCGAGGAATGGAAATGGCGCGGCGTCCCGGTCTGGTCCCATGCCGGAATCATCTGCACCGGCGAGACCTACAAGAGCGTCGTGAAGATGACCTTCGCCAAGGGCGCCTCGGTGGAGGATCCGTCCGGCCTCTTCAACTCCAGCCTCGACGGCAATGTCCGGCGCGCCATCGATATCCATGAGGGCGACAAGATCGACGAGAAGGCGCTGAAGGCGCTCATTTGCGCCGCCGTGGCGCTCAATACGTCGGTGCGGGCTGGCGCTGGCCGCACTCAGAAGAGATCGAAGATCGTCTGAATT
>DATKFM010000263.1:0-2830 GCA_035544395.1 Verrucomicrobiia bacterium | reverse complement strand
GTTCGCCGCGAAGGTGCTCCGAGGGGAGTCGATCAACCCAATAGCAGGCTGTCGTCGGAGAGTTGCTGGCCGCGGTGCTTGGCGAAGAGCGCCAGCAGGTCCGGCACATCCAGGTCTTTCCGCTCCGGCCCGGCCACGTCGAACACCACGCGGCCTTCATGGAGCATCAGCGTGCGGTCGCCGCAATCCAGCGCCTGGCGCATGGAGTGGGTGACCATCAGGGTTGTGAGCTTCTGTTCGGCGACGATGCTGCGGGTGAGGTCGAGCACAAACTCCGCCGTCCGCGGGTCCAGCGCCGCCGTGTGCTCGTCCAGAAGCAGGATGCGCATTGGGCGCAGCGTTGTCATCAACAGGCTCACCGCCTGGCGCTGGCCGCCGGACAGCAGGCCCATGCGGTCGCCGAGCCGGCTTTCCAGGCCGAGGCCGAGGCGGGAGAGTCGGGCGCGATAGTCGCCGCGCCGCCGCCGGTCGATCGCCAGGCCCAGGCCGCGCCGCCGCCCGCGGCCGTCGGCGATGGCCAGGTTCTCTTCGATGGTCAGCTCCTCGCAGCTTCCGGCTTTCGGGTCCTGGAACACCCGTGCCATCAAGCCGGCGCGGCGGGTCGCCGGCCAGCGGGTGACTTCCGCGTTGCCGATCATGATACGGCCGGTGCTGAGTGTGACATCTCCGGCCAGTGCGTTGAGCAGCGAGGATTTCCCGGCGCCGTTGGAGCCGATGACGGTGACAAATTGTCCGGCGGGGATGTCGACACCGATGCCGTTCAGCGCCCGCGCTTCCATCGGCGTGCCGGGGTTGAAAGTGACGGCGAGGTCGCGCACCCGGATCATGGCGCGCCTCGACGGCTCATCATCGCCTTCAGCGGATTGCGCGCGCCCGGCAGGATCAGCGCGATCGCCACCAGCACCGCGGTGACGAGATTGAGATCGGAGGAGGTGATGCCGAGGAATTGCGAATTCAGCGCGAAGGCGACGGCCATCCGGTAGATCAGCGAGCCGATGACGCAGCCGATGGCCCAGACGACAATTGAACGCGTGCCGCAGATCGCCTCGCCGAGGATGACGGCGGCAAGGCCGACGACAATGACGCCGGTGCCCATGGTCACGTCGGCATAGCCGTTCATCTGCGCGAACAGCGCACCGGCCAGCGCCACGAGGCTGTTGCTGAGGGCCATGCCGACATAGGTCGCCTGCCGCGTCTCCACGCCCATGGCGCGGGCCATGCGCGGATTGGCGCCCGTGGCGCGCATTGCCAGGCCGTAATCCGATGCGAGGAAGCGGATGACCAGGAAGAGCGCGATGCCGACGATGACGGCGGCGATCAGCGGCTTCAATTGCGGATTGGGCAGTCCGATGAAGGCGAGCTGCTTGATGATCGTCGGATCGCCGATGACGGCGACGTTGGGCTTGCCCATGATCCTGAGGTTGATCGAGTAGAGCGCAATCATCGTCAGGATGCTGGCGAGCAGATGCAGGATCTTGAATCGCAGGTTGAGCAGCGCGGTGACCAGGCCGGCGCATGAGCCGGCGAGCATCGCCGCCAGCGTGGCGAGCCAGGGATTGACGCCGTTGACGATCAGCGTCGCGCAGACCGCGGCGCCGAGCGGAAAGCTCCCGTCGACTGTGAGATCGGGAAAATTCAGTACGCGGAAGGACAGGAACACGCCCAGTCCCACCAGCCCGAACACCAGGCCGATCTCGATCGCGCCGAGGAACTGGATCAGGGACATGAGAAGAGAGTGCAGTCGTTATTGAAATCCCCTCTCCCCAAGGGGAGAGGGGAGTAGCGGGACGCAGCCTACTTCACCACTTCCTTGGCGCGGCCGACGAGGTCACTCGACAGCTCGACGCCCATCTGCGCGGCGGCGCCCGGGTTGACGTAGAGTTCGGTGATCTCGACGCCCTGCACGGCAATGTCGCCGGGCTTCTCGCCCTTCAGCACCCGCGCCACGATCTGGCCGGTCTGGCGGCCGATATCGTAGTAGTTGAAGCCGACGGCGGCGATGGCCCCGCGCTTCACCGAGTCGGTGTCGCCGGCGAACACCGGAAGCTTGTTGTCGGTGCCCACCTGGATAACGGCTTCGAGCGCCGACACAATTGTGTTGTCGGTCGGCACATAGATCACGTCGCTCTTGCCGACGAGGCTTTGCGCCGCCGCCAGCACGTCCGACGACTTCGGCGCCGGCGCTTCGACGATCTCATAGCCCATCTTGGCGCCTTCGCTCTTCAGCAGTTCCACCAGCGTCACCGCATTGGCCTCGCCGGGATTGAAGGGCACGCCGATCTTCTTGGCGTTCGGCGTCACTTCCTTGATCAGCGCCAGATGCTTGGCGATTGGCGACAGGTCGCTCATGCCCGTGACATTGGCGCCGGGTTTCTCCAGATTTGTGATCAGCTTGGCGCCCAGCGGATCGGTCACCGCGGTGAACACCACGGGGATGTCGCTGGTCGCCGCCACGACCGCCTGTGCCGACGGCGTGGAGATCGGCACGATGACGGTCGGATTCTCGCCGACGAATTTCTGCGCGATCTGCGCCGCCGTGCCCGGATTGCCCTGGGCGCTCTCATACACGAACGTGATGTTCTTGCCGTCCTCGAAGCCCTGGGCCTTGAGTTCATCCTTTATGCCGTCGCGGCAGGCATCCAGCGCGGGATGCTCGACGATGGCGGTGACCGCCACGGTGATGTCGGCGGCAGAGACCGGCGCCAGCGGCAGCAGGGCGCCCAGCGCCACCAGGGCGGTGGCGGTTAAAGCAAGCTTTTTCAACGACATAAGGTCCTCCGGGGATTATCGTTTTGGCGCCGGCCTGGGCCGGCGCTGTTGCCGCGACACA
>DATKFM010000262.1:0-22185 GCA_035544395.1 Verrucomicrobiia bacterium | reverse complement strand
CGCGACATCATCGATCTCGACGCCACTTATGGCGCGACGCCCGATGGCGAGAAGGCCATCCGCTCGGCCTCGATGCCGCCGGGTGGCGTGCCGGCGGCGCCTGCGGCCGCGCCGGCGCCTGTTGCGCCTCCGCCGCCGGTGATCAAGGGCAAGCCCGTCGCCGGCGCCAAGCCGGCCGGCGAGGAAGATCTCGAGGGGCTCGACGATCTCGATGAGGATGCCGAAGAGAACAATCTCTCCCTCGCCGCCATGGAGCAGGAGCTGCTGCCAGGCGTGATGGCGAAGTTCGATTCCGTCGCCGGGCTCTACAAGAAGCTGGAGAAGCAGCAGCAGAAGCGCCTGGAAACCGTGCGCGGCGGCGAGAAGCCGGCCCCGCAGAGCGAGCGCGCCCATGAGAAGCTCAAGGCCGAGCTCATGGAAGTGATGCGCGGCATCAAGATGAACAACGGCCGTATCGAGATGCTGGTTGACGAGCTCTACAACACCAACCGCAAGCTGATGGGCATGGAAGGCAAGCTGCTGCGCTATGCCATCGACAGCGGCGTGCCGCGCGAGGACTTCCTGCAACGCCATTACGGCGCCGAGAACGACAGCAAGTGGCTGCAGCGGGTGTCGCGGCTGACCGGCAAGGGCTGGAAGAAGCTGCTGACGAAGTACAAGGACGAGGTGAAGAACCTGCGTCACGACATCTCCACGGTGTCGGATCAGGTGGGTCTGCCGGTCGCCGATCTCCGCCGCATCGTCAATACGGTGCAGAAGGGCGAGCGCGAGGCAAGCCGCGCCAAGAAGGAGATGGTAGAGGCGAACCTGCGCCTGGTGATCTCCATCGCCAAGAAATACACCAACCGCGGCCTGCAATTCCTCGACCTGATCCAGGAAGGCAATATCGGACTGATGAAGGCGGTCGATAAGTTCGAGTATCGCCGCGGCTATAAGTTCTCCACCTACGCGACGTGGTGGATCCGCCAGGCGATCACCCGCTCGATCGCCGACCAGGCACGCACCATCCGCATCCCCGTGCATATGATCGAGACGATCAACAAGCTGGTGCGCACGTCGCGCCAGATGCTGCACGAGATCGGCCGCGAGCCGACGCCGGAGGAATTGGCGGAGAAGCTCGCCATGCCGCTGGAGAAGGTGCGCAAGGTGCTGAAGATCGCCAAGGAACCGATCAGCCTGGAAACGCCGATCGGCGACGAGGAGGATTCCCATCTCGGCGATTTCATCGAGGACCGCAACGCGGTCCTGCCGGTGGACGCCGCGATTCAGGCAAACCTGCGGGAGACCACCACCCGCGTGCTGGCCAGCCTGACGCCCCGCGAGGAGCGCGTGCTGCGCATGCGCTTCGGCATCGGCATGAACACCGACCACACGCTGGAGGAAGTCGGCCAGCAGTTCTCGGTGACGCGCGAACGCATCCGCCAGATCGAGGCGAAGGCGCTGCGCAAGCTGAAGCACCCCAGCCGCAGCCGCAAGCTGCGGAGCTTCCTGGATACCTGATTACCCATTATTTGTCGGCGTACCGGTAGGTCATGGGTAGTTGGTGGCAGAGCCAATCTGAAACCGTTGGCTTGGCGACAGTGCGGCTCTTCGAAGCGGCATCTGTCCGGCTGTCAAAATCCTTGCGCGACGCCGTGGTGCGCCGGCCCTGGCCGGCCTTGGAGCTGCTCGCGGAACTGAAGCCGCGGCCGGCGGAAATCCTGCGCCTCAGATTCGGCATCGACGACGGCAAGATGATGACGCTGGAGCAGATCGGCCGCCGGTTCAAACTCACGCGCGAGCGCATCCGGCAATTGGAGAGTGAAGGGCTTGCGGCGCTCAAGGCCGTGAGCGAGGGCGGAACGCGGCTGAAGGCCCTATATCGCTGATTTGAGCTTTGGACGCGCGGCTCGCTTCAAGTGGGCGCGCTGGTCATACCGTCGGTTTTTCGCTATCACCCGCGACGGCCGGGCCCGTAGCTCAACTGGTTAGAGCTCGCCGCTCATAACGGTGTGGTTGCAGGTTCAAGTCCTGCCGGGCCCAGCCTACGCTCGCGGAGCGGGCGCAGGCTGTCGCGCCGGAGCCTAAAGGCGGGCTACTGCGTGCTGGCGGTCTGGCCTTCCTTTTCCATCTCGCCGACCTTCTCCTTCAGAGCCGCGACCAGGCCGTCGACGCCCTTTTTGCTCAGCACCGAACCGAATTCCGACCGCCGCGTCGCCAGCTCGCTGATCGAGGATTTCAGATAGACATCGACGACTTTCAGCGAGCCGCCGCTGTCCCGCATCAGGTAATCGATCCTGATCGGTTCGCCGCTGCTGGTGATGATCTGGTTGTTGACGCGGACGCTCTTGCGCGGACCCGCCTCCTCGCCCAGCACCTCGAATTTCTGGCCCGAGTAGCTCTTGAAGCGCGAGGCGTAGGTCGCTACAGAATAGTCCTCGAACGCTTCCACCAGGACCTGCTTCTGCGAGTCCGTCATATCATTCCAGTACCGGCCCGTGCTGACGCGTGTCATTTCGCTGAAATCGAATGTCTGACTCAGCACCGGTTCCAACTCCCTATACCGCCCGGCATAGCCGAGAGTGTCGCCCTTCTTCATGACATCCAGGAATTTTGCATTGAGCCCGGCGATCGAGTCGCTGGCCGGAGAGGCGGCGGAAGCCTGGGGCTGGACACAGATCAGGCCAAGGACCGCGACCCAGAGAACGAACCGGAAGCGCAAGGGCATAATTATTCCTTTGTTTGCAGGACTCGAACGGGTCGGCGTGGGCCGGACATCGGACGTTAAGGCAGCCCGGCAATGCTGACTATCATTAATCGGCGGGCGGTGCAGGTCCTTACTTGGTGGGTACTCGCCGTGTCGCGCAAGCCGGCGCTGACATTATCGCTCTTGGTACCCGCAACAATCGCCGCTGCTGTCTATGTGGCAACCCATATCGCCGTCAACTCCGACATGTCGGATATGATCGGTGAGGACGTGCCATACAAGGAGACGTTCGATCAATTCAACAGCCAGTTTCCCCTGCAGGACAATGTCATACTTGTGGTTATCGACGGGACGAGCCCCGAATATGCGCAGACTGCAGCCACCGCGCTCTATCGCTCTATATCGGCCGATAAGGCCGCAGTTGAATACACGTTCTGGCCCGCCGGGGACATGTTTTTCCGCCAGAACGGCCTGTTATATCTGGAAACCGACGAATTAGCCGATATTGCCGACCAGTTGGCTGAGGCGCAGCCGCTCCTGGGACAATTAGCCGCGGACCCGAATCTGCGGGGCTTGGCCAGCCTCGTCGGCGGCGCGCTGGATGCAATTGCGCGGGGGCAGGCAGAAGCAGCGGGCATAGCGAGGCTGCTGGAGCCGGTGTCGAAATCGATCGAGGCGCGCCTGGCCGGCAAGCCGGAGGCCATGTCCTGGCGCAGCTTGATGGCGGCCGGCGACAAGCCCAACCGCGCCCGCGAGCTGCTGGTGGTGAAACCGGTACAGGACTTCCACGCCCTCGAGCCCGTGGCTGCCGCGCTCGGCCGCATCAGGGCCGCGATCGCGGAATTGCCGGCGCCGATCGGCGCGCAGGTCAAGGTGCGGCTCACCGGCGAAGCCATGCTGGCCTATGAAGAGATCGGCAGTGCCACCAGGGGCATCGGCGCGGCTGCGGTGCTGTCGCTGGTTCTGTTGGCCTTCATCCTGGTCTGGGGGCTGCGTTCGATCTGGCTCGCGGCGACGGGCTTTCTGACCATCGTCGTCGGCCTGATCTGGACCGCCTTCTTTGCCGTGGTCGCATTCGAGGAACTCAATCTCATCTCCGTCGCCTTCGCGGTGCTGTTTGTGGGTTTGGCGGAGGATTTCGTGATTCATTTCGGCCTGCGGGTGCGCGAAGGCATCGACTCGGGCGCACAGCACTTGAAGGCCCTGGGAGACTCCGCGGAAGGCGCGGGTTCGGCGCTGCTGTTCCTGGCGCTGGCGACGGCAACGGGATTTCTTGCCTTCGTGCCGACGGAGTATGTCGGGCTCGCGGAGCTCGGCGTGATCGCCAGCATGGGCATGGTGATCGCCCTGGTGGTCACGCTGACCTTGATGCCGGCGCTGCTGTCGCTGCGGCCCTTGCCGCAACGGCCGCGGCGGATCCTGGATGCGGCCGTAACGGCGGAGTCGGGATTGCGGCATCATGCCGGCCTCATCGTCGTTCTCGCCGGTGTCGCCGCCGTCCTCGCGGTCCTGCCCCTCGGCCGCCTGTACTTCGATCCCGACACATTCAATCTCAAGGATCCCGGAACTGAATCCGTAACGACGCTGCGCGAATTGGTGGCCGACGGCGACGTCGCCGCCTATCCGGTGGACTATATCCTCAAGGGCGAAAAGCGAGTGCCGGAGCTGGCGGCAAAATTGGCAGCCGATCCTTCGGTGGCCAAGGTGACGACGATCGAGACCTATGTGCCGCAGGATCAGGAAGAAAAGCTGGCGATCATCGGCGATATGGCGTTGTTCATGGAGCCGATCCTGAACATCGCGGCGGCGGCGCCGCCGGCGCCGGCGGACATGCGCCGCGAAATTCAAGCGACAGTCGAGAAAATTCAGAAGGCCATTGCCGGCGGCGCATTGGGCGACAAGGCGCCGGTGTTCGCCACGTTCGCGCAGGATCTGACGAAACTCAGCGCCGCTTCCGACGAGGATATGCGCGATGCGGATGCCGACATCTTCCGGTTCTTTCCGCTGTTCCTCGAGCAGCTGGAGCGCGCCATGATGGCCGGGCCGGTCAGCCTGGACACGCTGCCGCCGCTCTTGAGGCGCAATTGGGTAACGCCGGACGGATTCTTCCGGGTCGAAGCGGTGGCCAAGGACGATCGCGGCGTGGGTACGGTCGACGTGCCGGCGTTCGTCGACAGCATGCAAGCGATCGATCCGACGGCGACCGGTCCGGCCGTCGCAAATGTCGGCGCCGGCCGCGCCGTGACCGATGCGATGCTCAAGGCGACAATCTATGCGATCTTCGCCATTGCCGTGCTGCTGCTGGTGGTCTTGCGGGACGTCGTGGATACGGCGCTGACGATCCTGCCGCTGGTGCTGTCGGGGCTGCTGACGGCGGCGACAGCGGCAGTGCTCGGCATTCCCATGAACTTCGCCAACATCATCACGCTGCCGCTGATCCTGGGAATAGGCCTCGCAGGCTGCAGCCATCTGTTGCTGCGGGCGCGGGAAGAGGGGCCGAATGCGAAACTGTGGGAAACCAGCACGCCGCTGGCCACGGTGATTGCCGCCGCCAGCACCGTCACCTCCTTCGGCAGCCTGACCTTGTCGTCTCACCGGGGCACCCAGAGCATGGGTATTTTGCTGGCGATCGCCATCTTCTGGTCGCTGGTGGCGACCCTGCTGGTCCTGCCCGCCCTCCTGGAACTGCACCGGCGGCAGAAGCGGCCGCGCACCGGTTAACAGATTGATCCGATTTGTTAATAATTCCTTTGGATCGAGTCGGCTTTTGGTTAATTCGGACCGATTTACTCTTGTTTGCGTGCGCTAACTGGCTATGTTAGTTCCGATTAGTCCGGGATTCGGCGAGGGGGCCGGAGCCCAACGTGGTTTTGTGCGCGAGCGGCGCCAAGCCCAGCATCAGGGGAATTCGGCAGCGACATGCGAGTAATTCTGGCTCAGCCCCGTGGATTTTGCGCCGGCGTCGAACGCGCCGTGGAAATCGTCGAACTGGCGATCGAGAAATACGGCCCGCCGGTCTATGTCCGGCACGAGATCGTGCACAACAAGCGCGTGGTGGAAAAGCTGCGCAGCATCGGCGCGCGGTTCGTCGACGAACTGGACGAAATTCCCGATGGCGCCATCACCGTCTTCAGCGCCCATGGCGTGTCGCAGAAGGTCGCCGATGAGGCGGGCCTGCGCGAACTCCCGGTCATCGACGCCACCTGCCCGCTGGTGGCCAAGGTCCATCGCGAGGGCCAGCGCTATGCCGAGAAGGGCTATGACGTCATCCTGATCGGCCATGAGGGCCATCCGGAAGTCGAGGGCACCCGCGGCCGCATTCCCGGCGGCGTGCATCTGGTCTCCAACGTTCAGGATGTGGACCGGCTCACCGTGCGCAATGCCGACAAGGTCGCCTACATCACGCAGACCACGCTGTCGGTGGACGATACCCGCGCCATCATCGAAAAGCTGCAGGAGCGCTTCCCCCAGGTCGTCGGCCCGGATGTGCGCAACATCTGC
This sequence comes from Verrucomicrobiia bacterium, assembly GCA_035544395.1. Taxonomy (GTDB): domain Bacteria; phylum Pseudomonadota; class Alphaproteobacteria; order Dongiales; family Dongiaceae; genus DATKFM01. The sequence continues at coordinate 15,998 of DATKFM010000262.1, read as the reverse complement.
TACGCGACGCAGAACCGGCAGGAAGCGGTGGTGAAGCTGGCGCAACATGTGGATCTCATCCTGGTGGTGGGTTCCTCCAATAGCTCCAATTCCAACCGTCTGCGGGAAATCGGCGCGGAGATGAACGTGCCGAGCCATCTCATTGATTCCGCCGACGATATCGATCCCAATTGGTTCACCGGCAAGAAAACTGTCGGCCTCACCGCGGGCGCCTCGGCGCCCGAGGAACTGGTGCAGCAGGTGATTGCACGCCTGGCGGAGTTCGGTCCGCTGGAACTGCAGAACCTGGAAGGTGTTGAAGAAAACGTGCAGTTCAAGCTGCCGAACATGCTGTGGGATGTCGCGGGATCGAAGTACGGCAAGGCCCACAAGCCGCCGGAGCGTTCGCCGCGCACGTCGCACGCCGCGAGTTGATCCAGCTTTTCCTGACGTTTCGCAATCCAGCGCTCGAGGTCAAAAATTGTCAGTCCCGATGATCCAAATGGCGCGCGTGGGCGCCTATCTGATGAAGCAACGCCTGACCGGCACCAAGCGCTATCCGCTGGTGCTGATGCTGGAGCCGCTGTTCCGCTGCAATTTGGCTTGCGCGGGTTGCGGCAAGATCGATTATCCCGACGCCATCCTGAACAAGCGCCTGTCGGTGAAGGAATGCCTGGACGCCGTCGATGAATGCGGCGCGCCCATGGTGGCGATCCCCGGCGGCGAGCCACTGCTGCACAAGGAGATCGGCGAGATCGTCGCCGGCATCATCGAACGGAAGAAGTTCGTCATCCTCTGCACCAACGCGCTGCTCCTGGAAAAGAAGCTGCATCTGTTCACGCCGTCGCCCTACCTGACCTTCTCGGTCCATCTGGATGGCGACAAAGGCGATCACGACAAGTCGGTCTGCCAGGACGGCGTGTTCGACAAGGTGGTGGAGGCGGTGAAGGTGGCGAAGGCCAAGGGCTTCCGCGTCAACGCCAACGCCACGCTGTTCGACAATGCCAATCCCGAGCGCATGGCGGCGTTCTTCGATTACTGCATGGAAGACCTGAAGCTCGACAATCTGACGATCTCGCCGGGCTATGCCTATGAGCGGGCGCCGGACCAACAGCACTTCCTCAACCGGCAGAAAACCAAGACCCTGTTCCGCGACATCTTCCGCCGCGACAAGAAGAAGCAGTGGCGCTTCAGCCAGTCGTCGCTGTTCCTGAACTTCCTCGCCGGCAACGAATCCTATCACTGCACGCCCTGGTCGAACCCGACGCGCAACGTCTTCGGCTGGCAGAAGCCTTGCTATCTGCTGGGCGAAGGCTTCGTCGGCAGCTTCAAGGAGCTGATGGAGACGACGGCCTGGGATAATTACGGCACGGGGCGCTATGAGAAATGCGCCGACTGCATGGTCCATTGCGGCTATGAGGGTACCGCCGTCGACGACACCTTCTCGCGGCCATGGAAGGCCATGAAGGTGGCGCTGTTCGGCGTGCGCACCGACGGCGAGATGGCGCCGGATATCGCGTTGGATCAGGCGCGGCCGGCCGAATATGTGTTCGAGAAGCAGGTGGAAACCGCCCTGGCCACCATCTCAACGAAGAAGGACGGCGCCAAGCAGCGCAGCAGCGCGGCCTAGGGCGCGGCGGGCGACCGCCGCATCCCGCGCCAGGCTGATCAGGCCGGCGACCTGGCGCGGTTCGCGCCAGAGTTCGCGGGCCACGCCCCCGATATTGATTCCGCCGCCTGGCGCCATGGCAGCCATGGCCGCCGGCGGCAGGTCGCGTCCGGCGGCATCGATGACCACTCGAAGAACGGCGAAGGGCAGTCCGGCATCGCGTGCCGCGCGCGCCACGGCACCGCTTTCCATGTCCACCGCCAGGGCGCCGCAGGATCGATGGAGGGCTGTCTTGGCCTCTGCCGACGCCACCGGCTGATCGACAGCCCTGATGGCCCCAAGATGCAGCGGCAGGCCCTGGGCACTGGCTGCGGCGGCCAGCGCATCGCACCAGGCACGCTCCGCCGCCACGGCGCCGCCGCTGGCGGCAATCACCTCCGTCGCCACGATCACCTCGCCCGGCATCAGCGCGGGCGCCAGCGCGCCGGCGGTGCCGAAGCTGACCAAACCAATGGCGCCCTCCTGGATCAGCCGCCGACCCTCGCTCAGGGCGCGCGCGGCATCGCCGCCGGAACACGCGACGGCGAAAGCCTGTGGTTCGGGAAGATGGCGCTTGAGGCTGTTGGCCTCGAAGGCGAGGCCAGTGACGATGCCGATGGCCGGGCGGTCGATGCCCGTCACATGCCCCAGGTCACTTGGTGCGAATTGCTGCGCATCAGGTTGCGGAAGCGGGCCAGGGCCCAGACCGGGAAATAGGCGCTATAGCCGTGGTAGCGCAGGTAGAAGATGCGCGGGAAGCCCACGGCCGTGTACCAGTTCTCCTGCCACTTCGCGCCCTCGCGCGGCGCCCGCATCAGATAGTCGATGCCGCGGCGCACTTCCGGGCTGTCGGCCTCGCCCACCGCCATCAGGGCCAGGACCGCCCAGGATGACTGGGACGGGGTACTGGCGACCGTGTGGTCGCGGCGTTCCTTCCAGTAAGTTTCACCGCCTTCGCCCCAGCCGCCATCGGCGCGCTGGCGATTCTTCAGCCATTCGACCGCCTTGCGGATGTAGGGGCTGGCATGGTCCTCGCCGCAGGCATTGACGGCGCAGAGCGTCGACCAGGTGCCGTAGATGTAGTTGGTGCCCCAGCGGCCATACCAGGAACCGTCATCCTCCTGCTCGCGCTGCAGGTAGGCTAGGCCGCGCTGGACCGCCTGGTGGTCGCGGGGCAGTCCGGCCTGCGCCAGGAAGCTCAGGCAGCGCGCCGTGACGTCCACCGTCGGCGGATCAAGCAACGCGCCGTGATCGGCGAAGGGGATGTGGTTCAGGTAGTAGTGCGTGTTGTCGGCATCGAAGGCGCCCCAGCCGCCATTCTTGCTCTGCATGCCGATGACCCATTCCATCGCCCGCTCGATTGCCAGCTTGACCCTGGGATCGCTGTCGGCGAGGCCGGTGCGCAGCAGGGCGACGCCCGCGACTGCGGTGTCATCGACGTCGGGATAATGATCATTGCGGTACTGGAAGGCCCAGCCGCCCGGACGCAGGCCGGGACGGCGCACGGCCCAGTCGCCGACCACTTCCAGGATCTGCCGCTCGATCAGCCAGTCGGCAGCGCGGCGCAGGCGCTCGTCTTCGCCGTCGACGCCCGCTTCCATCAGCGCATTCATCGCCAGGACGGTGTCCCAGATCGGCGACATGCAGGGCTCGCAATATCCGCTGGTTTCGCCGAGCACGAGGAGCTTGCGGATCGAGTCCATGGCAATCGCGCGCTGCGGATGATCCGGCGCGTAGCCCAGGCTGCGATAGGCCATGACCGCATTGGCCATGGCCGGGAAGATGCCGCCCAGCCCGTCCTCGCCGTTCAGACGCTCGGCGATCCAGTCGATTGCCGCCTGGATCGAGCGCTGGCGCGCGTTCTTCGGCAGCAGCGGCTCGCAGATGCGCAAGGCCTTATCGATGGCCAGGAACAAATTGCCCCAGGCGCTGCCGGTCGGGTTGGTCAGATAGGTCCGCTCTTCCTCCGGCGGCACCACAAACAGCTCGCGGATGTTCACGGCGCGTGGGTTCAAGGCCTTCGGCTTCAGGGCGGTCAGCACCAGCAACGGCACGATCACCGTGCGTGACCAGTACGACACCTTGCTGAGATGGAACGGCGCCCAGCGCGGCAGGAGCATGATCTCCGCCGGCATCACCGGCACCGCGCGCCACGGCACCTGCTCGAACAGCGCGAGCGCGAACCGGGTGAAGACATTGGCGCGCGCCGCACCGCCGGCCTTCAGGATGGCCTCGCGGGCGCGCTGCATGTGCGGCGCCTCGATATCGTCGCCGCAGAGCTTCAGCGCGAAGTAGGCTTTCACCGAGGCGCTGATGTTGAACTCGCCGCCATGGAACAGCGGCCAACCGCCATGGTCGGCCTGGGTCGTCCGCAGATAGACGGCGAGCTTCTTCTGGATGCTGTCGTCGATCTCGCCGGTGAAATGCTCGAGCATGATGTACTCGGCGGGGATGGTGGCATCCGCCTCCAGCTCAAAGCACCAGTCGCCTTCCTCGTTTTGGCGCGCCTGCAGATCGGCCGATGTTTCACGGACCGCGCGATCGATTTCCCCCAGACTCATTTCGGCCAGCGTAACCCTGGTCGGATCGACCTGGGGCAGCGGGGTCGATCTCTGTCTGGCAACCGATTCGAACATGTTCATGCTTGCTATTGATATTGAATGCTTAATGACGATCCAATGACTCCAAAGGGATACCTACGTTACTGACCCCATTTCGGCAAGAGCCAAGCGTGCGGCTGATTCACCCGATCTGAGGGTCCCTTCGATGGTGGCGGGAAGGCCAGTATCGGTCCAGTCACCGGCCAAGAAAAGATTGGTAAATTCGCTCCTCGCCGGGGGCCTCAGGGCGACCTGCGCCGGCGTCTGGGCGAAGGTGGCGTTCTTTTCCTTTACAACACGCCAAGGCGGCAGGGGTTGCTGCGGCTGACCGGTCGCCGCCGCGACGTCTTTCCATAATCGTAGAGCAATCTCCTCCGCGTCTGTGTCCACCAGCACATCGGCGGCACTGACGGTGACGGAAACGACATCGCCGCGGAAGAACAACCACTGCGCGGTGCCGTTAATGATGGCTAGGAATGGTATGCCATCAGGCTCGCTGACGGGCTGCGGCAGACGGAAATGGCCGTTGACGATGGCGCGGCTCTCCGACGGCGCTTTCAGGCCGGGAACCAGTTCCGCGGCCATGCGGTGCGGGACAGCGAGAATCACCAGGTCGCCCGGCGGCACCGGCACCTCGGCGCTGTTGAAATCCAGGACTCCAATCCTGTTTTGTTCCAGGTTAATGGCGCGCAGGCGATGGCCATAGGCGGGCTCCACCCCCTGGGCCTTCAGACGCGCCAGGGCGGGCTCCACGAGCGCGTCGGACAAGCCGGCGCGGGCAATCAGGGGCCGGCAGGCAGCGCCCCCCTGGCCGAAGGATTCGACGATCACGGGCCACAGCAGCCGCGCCGCCGCCTCGTGGGCCGCGGTATTTAGCACGGCAACCGCAAAGGGCTCGAGCATCCGGCGGTAAAGGGGATGGCTCGCGTCCACAACATCGGTGACATGGTCATTGGCCGCGGCCTTGCGGAACCGGAGCAGGGCCAGATAGTCCGTGACCTTGGTGCCGGGGACGCGCCGCGCAGCTGAGAAAATCCACCAGGGCAGCCTTCCGGCATTCAGCCTGACCGTCCACCTGTCGCCATTCTCGGCGTCGAAAAACGGAAAAACCGCCTCGCCCGTATCAATCATGCGGTCGGTCGAGCCTATGGCTCGCATATAGCGCTGCGCGGCATGGTTGCCGGCGAAGATCAGGTGGTTGCCGTTGTCGATCACCCGGTCCAATTGCGCGTCGTGATAGGAACGGCAGCGGCCGCCCGCATGGCTGCTGCCTTCATAGAGGCGCACGGCCACGCCCTTTTCCGCCAAACGCAATGCGCTGTTCAGCCCGGCCAGGCCGGCGCCGATGACGTGAACCGTTGCCATGATTCTAGAAGATGCCGTGGCGGGCGATGAGCCACAGCTTCTCGGCCTTCGACAGCGAGACCCGCTGTTCAAGGTTGCGATAGCCGCCGGCATGGAGCCGCTGCAGCAGGCGTTGATAGACGACCAGGATCAGCCGGGCGGGCCGCATGTCGCTGCGGGAAAGCCTGGACAGCAGGCTCTGTGCGGCGGCGAAACGCTGCTCGGCAATCGACTCGATCTCGGCGCAGACGCCGGCGAGCCGGGGGTCCCGCATGGCCGCCACCGCCGTGGTGTTGGTCACGCCATGGAGCGCCAGCAGCTCGCGCGGCAGATAGAGGCGTCCCAGCCCGGCATCCTCGGCGATGTCGCGCAGGATGTTGGTGAGCTGCACGGCTTCGCCCAGGTTGTCGGCGAGGGCGATGCCCTCGGCGCGCGGCGCGCCGAATATGCGCACGCAGAGCAATCCGACCGCACCGGCGACCCGCGCGCAATAGAGCCGCAACTCGGCCATCGGCGGCGCGACGATTGGACCGCGCGCATCCATCTCCATGCCGTCGATGATGGCGAGGAAATCGTCGCGGGCGAGATCAAACGTCGTGACCGGTTCGTGCAGCGCTTGCGCCACCGGATGGCGGGGTGTCCCGGCATAGAGGCGGTCGATCTCCTCCCGCCAGCCCTGCAATTGGCTCAGCTTCACGCCGGCGGGCAGGTCGCCGTCGGCGATATCGTCGACCACGCGGCAGAAGGCATAGACGGCGAACATCGCCTGGCGCTTGGCCTTCGGCAGCAGGCGCATGGCCCAATAGAAAGAGGTGCGCGATTGATGCACCACGTCCGTCACATGGCCTTCGGCCGATGCGACAGCCGGCATGTCCAGGGCCGCCGGTTTACTCATGGACGCTCCCAATTGCGGCCGCCGTAGCGCTTTGGCTCAGGCCCGCGACAGGCTGCGGGCCGCGAGGTCCTTCTCCAATGCGCTCAAGGCCGAGGCAACGATGTGACGGGCATTGAGGCCCGCCAGGTCATATTGCGCGTGGGGCTTGTCATGGTCGATGAAAATATCGGGCAGGCAGAGCGGCCGTATCTTGAGGCCGCTGTCCAGCAGCCCCTCGGTCGCCAGGTATTGCAGCACATGGGAACCGAAGCCGCCGATCGAGCCCTCTTCCACGGTGATCAGCACTTCATGCTCCCGGGCCAGGCGGCGAATCATGTCGGTATCCAGCGGCTTGGCGAAGCGGGCGTCGGCGACCGTGGTGGACAGGCCGTGGGCCTGCAACTCGTCGGCGGCCTTGAGGCATTCCTGCAAACGGGCGCCCAGGCTGAGGATGGCGATGGCCGTGCCTTCGCGGATGATGCGGCCCTTGCCGATCTCCAGCGGCGTCGGCACGTCCGGCATCGCGATGCCCAGGCCCTCGCCGCGGGGATAGCGGAACGCGCTGGGGCGGTCGTCGATGGCTGCCGCGGTGGCGATCATGTTCACGAGATCCGCCTCGTCGGCCGCCGCCATGATCACGAAATGGGGCAGGCAGCCGAGATAGGCAACGTCGAAGGATCCGGCATGGGTGGATCCGTCATTGCCGACCAGGCCGGCGCGATCGATGGCGAAGCGCACGGGTAATTTCTGGATCGCCACGTCATGGACGACCTGGTCATAGGCCCGCTGCAGGAAGGTGGAATAGATAGCCGCGAACGGCTTCATGCCTTCGGTGGCGAGGCCGGCGGCAAAGGTCACCGCATGCTGTTCGGCGATGCCGACATCGAAGCAGCGCTTGGGGAACTTCTCGGCGAATTTGTCCAGGCCGGTGCCCGAGGGCATCGCGGCGTTGATGGCGACGATGCTCTCGTCCTTTTCCGCCAGCTTGATCAGGGTGTCGGAGAAAACCTTGGTATAGGCGGGCGCCTTGGCCGGCACCTTCACCTGGATGCCGGTGACGACATCGAACTTGTTCACGCCGTGATACTTGTCTGCGGATTTCTCGGCGGGCACATAGCCTTTGCCCTTCTGGGTGATGCAGTGGATCAGCACCGGGCCGGGCACGTCGGAGTCGCGGACGTTCTTCAGCACCGGCAGGATATGGTCGAGATTGTGGCCGTCGATCGGGCCGACATAGTAGAAGCCCAGCTCTTCGAACAGCGTGCCGCCGGTGACGATTCCGCGGGCAAAACTCTCGGCCCGCTCGGCGCGTTCGCTCACCGGGCGCGGCAATTTGTGCAGGGTGTTGCGCACAAGTTCCCGCAGCGAGCGGAACTGCCGCGACGACATCAGCCGCGTCAGATAGGCGCTCATGGCGCCGACCGGCGGGGCGATCGACATGTCGTTGTCGTTGAGCACGACGATCAGGCGCGTGTTCATCGCGCCCGCATTGTTCATGGCTTCATAAGCCATGCCGGCGCTCATGGCGCCGTCGCCGATCACGGCGATGACATTGTTGTTCTTGCCGGACAACTCACTCGCCACAGCCATGCCGAGTCCGGCGGAGATCGAGGTGGAGCTATGCGCGGCGCCGAAGGGATCGTAATCGCTCTCGACCCGGCGGGTGAATCCGCTGAGGCCGCCGCCCTGGCGCAGGCTCAACATGCGGTCGCGGCGGCCGGTCAGCATCTTGTGCGGATAGCATTGATGGCTCACATCCCAGATCAGCCGGTCGCGCGGCGTATCGAATGTATGATGTAGAGCGACCGTCAGTTCGATGACGCCGAGGCTGGCGCCGAGATGTCCGCCGGTCACCGAAACAACTTCGATCAGGTCGCGCCGCAATTCGTCGGCGAGCTGTTTCAACTCTTCCACGCTCATCCCGCGCAGATCGGCAGGATCGTTCACCTGGTCGAGAAGTGTCACGCGATTATGTTTATCCATGTCCCCGCAGCTCTTTCAATGAAGGGGCAAGGCCGGTGATGCGATGAAAATCGCCCGGCTTCCCCAAGTTCCCCCGTCTGAGGCGGAACATAGCGCATCGGAATCGGCTATGTGAACCGCTTTCTTAACCAGTGTTACGGTAGATTATCAAATCTTATCAAATGATTAATACGGGCTGTCAGGGGTCACGACCGGATCAGTTGCCGTTCAGCGAACCAATCGACGGCTTGCCGCAGGCTGGCCTCCAACGGCGTCTGCGGCATTCCCAGCTCGCGGATCGCCTTGCCCGAATCAAAACGCATGGGTGTGCGGGCCAGCCTGACTCCCGCCAGGGGGGCGACCGGTGGCCTCTTTGTGACATTTGAAATGAGTTCGCTGATCGCGGCGGTGGTCCAGGCCAGCCAATAGGGAACGCTGCGATCCGGCATCGGCCGCCCGGCCAGCTTGCCGAGCAGGGCCAGAAGGTCCTTCATGCGGATGTTGCGGCCACCCAGAATGTAGCGCTCGCCGATGCGGCCCTTGTCCGCCGCCAGGATATGGCCCCGGGCAACATCCCGGACATCCACCAGATTGAGCTCGCAATCGAAATAGGCCGGCGCCTTGCCGTTGATGAAATCCAGCAGCATCCGCGACGGCGGCGTCAGATGCACATCGCCGGCGCCGATGGGAAGCGTCGGATTGACGATCACGACGGGCAGTCCTTTTTTCGCCGCCTCCATGGCCGCCTGCTCTGCCAGGAACTTCGACCGGCAATAGGGTCCCGGCATGTCGTCGACGGTCCAGGAAACGGTCTCATCCACTGTCGCGGGAGTCGGGCGGCGGAAACTCTTCAGGATCGATTCCGTGGAGGTATAGACGATCCGCTCCAGCTTTGCCTCAGCGGCTGCCGCCAGCACTGCGACCGTACCGCGATAGTTCGTCGCCATGAAGATCGCGGGATCCCTGGCCCAGAGGTTCGGATTGGCGGCCAGGTGATACAGACGGTCCCTCCCGGCCATGGCCTGGCGCAGCTTGCGGGAATCGAGGATCGAACCGGTGATGATCTCGACGCCTTCAGGCAATCCTTCGGCACCGGCCAGATCCAGCACGCGCACGTCGTCGCCTTGCTCGCGCAGCAGACGCACCAGATGGCGGCCGACAAATCCGCCGCCACCGGTCACCAGCGTTCTTCTGTTCATGGGCGGCGCCGGCCGCTGGGCGCAGCGAGAGTGGTGGACGCGGCGGCCGGGCGCTTCGTCAGCAGCCCGTGGAGAATGCCGTGAAGGCCACAGCCCAGGAACGCCGGCTTCGACAGCTTGACGCGCATCGCCAGGGGATCGCGCCGGCGCAGCAGCGCGGAAAGCTTCTCGGCGATGCGCACGATGACAGCCGACTCCATGGCGAGATGACGGCTGGTTAGTTGCTGCGGCAGAGTGCGGGCGAGGACGATGAGCCGGTCGGTGCTCTCCAGGCAGCGGTCGATCACCGCGCGCATGCCGGCGGAAGACCGCGGCGCGTTCAGTTCTTCGACGTTCGTCTTCGCCGCCTGTAGCCAATCCTGCGGCAGATAGACGCGATCGAGCAGCCGGTAATCATCCTGGCAATCCTGCAGATGGTTGAGAACCTGCAATGCGTTGCATAGCGCATCGGACGCTGGATAGCCGGCGCGGGACTCGCCGTGGAGGTCCAGCAGATAGCGGCCGACCGGCGACGCCGACAGGATGCAATATCCCATCAGGTCGTCCCAGTCCTTGTAACGCAGCTTTATGGCGTCTTGCTTGAAGGCGGCGACGAGATCGAGCCCATGCTGTGTCGTGACGTTGGTTTCAAGCATGCTGGCGCGCAGTCGAACGGCCTTTTCATAACCGGGATCCTGGTGCTCACCCGTCAGCGCGGCGGCAAAGCCGTCGAGCCGTCGAATCTTTTCCTCGGCCGGCAGTTCGGCGCTATCGGCGACGTCGTCGATGGCGCGGGCAAACGCGTAGTACACAGCCACATGGGGACGCAACCGCGCCGGCAGCAGCCAGGAGCCGACGGGAAAGTTTTCCGTGCCGGCATGCTTGCCTGAGGGTATCTCGACCGCCGTCGTCAATTCCTGTGCTTCCCTTTAGGCGCCGCCGGCCTGACGGCCATAGTCGCGGCCTTTCCAGTGGCTGCCGCTGCCGAACCAATAGCGCCGCGCCGAATCCAAGGTCATCGCCATATAGAGGAAAGCGGCGGCCGGCAATGTCAGTGCCCAACCCGGCGGCAAAGCGAAATAGGCGATCGTCGGGCGATAGGCAAATGCCATCAGCAGCAGCGTCACGAGTGCCAGGGCCGCAATCGATGCCTGTCCATGGAGTGGATAGGCCAGAGCCAGAAACGGCGGCAGGAGATAGACCAGCGTCATGCCGAGCACCGTCCCGGCCAGCAGCCAGGCGGAGTAGCGGAGCTGCGTGAAGGCCGAGCGCGCCACCATCATCCAGATCGGCTGGAGATCGTCATAGTCGCGCAGGCTGCGGCTGTTGTCGGTCAGGCCGAGCCAGATTTTGCCGCCGGCGCGCTTGACCAATTTCGCCAGCGTGCAGTCGTCGATCAGCGCGCCACGCAGAGCGGCGAGGCCGCCGATCCGCTCCAGCATCGACCGGCGGATCAACACGCAGCCGCCGGCCGCCGCGGCCATCGGCGACGCGTCATCGTTGGCGCGGGCAAAGGGATAGAGCTTCTGGAAGAAGAAGATGAAAGCGGGGATCAGCAGCCTCTCCCACAGGCTGCGGCAATTGAGCCGCGCCATCAGCGAGACAAGATCGCGGCGATCTGTTTCTGCCTTGCTGACGAGCGCACGCAGGGTATCGGGCGTGTGGACGATATCGGCATCGCAGAAGAAGAAGAAGCTGGTGTCGGGCTGGCGTTGCACCGCCTGCGTAATGCCCTGCTGCTGCGCCCAGAGTTTTCCAGCCCAACCCCCGGGCAAGGGATCTCCCGTAAGCACGATCAAACGGTCTGCCGGCGTCTCCGCGGCGATCGCGGATCGGGCTTGGGCCACGGTGGCATCGGTGCTGCGGTCGTCGAGCAGGATGATCTGCATTGGCCCGGGATAATCTTGCGCCATCAGGCTCTGCAGTACGACGGCGATGGTCTCTTCCTCATTGCGCGCCGGAACGATGGCGGCGACCGCCGGCCATATCGGCGGGCCGGGTATGCCCGATGGGACGAAATACTGATCGCTGCGCCAGAAGCCGCCATGGAAGGCGAGGAGATAGACCCACGCCAGCAGCGGCAGAAGCGTCAGCAGCCATAAGACCATTGAGCAGACCCCTGCGGCGCCGACGCCGCGCAATCCGTAATAGGTATTATCAAGTTATATCAATAAGTTGATCGGCGCAATGAGCAGACCCGCCCCCGCGGGCATATGGGTTTCTTCTTGCAAGGCGCGCTGGCCGTCGTTACCGCTAGCAAACCGCTGTGACGGGGGGCTGGACGGCGGGCTTGGCGGCACGGCGAGGGATAGCAATCGATGCAGATGGCGGCGGCAAAGCCGGAGACTGAACGGCGGCGGATCACGGTCCTGGGCTCAACGGGCTCGGTCGGCTGCAATACCATCGACCTGATCGACCGCAACCCCGACGCCTATGAGATCGAGGCGCTGACCGCCTACAGCAACGTGCCACTGCTGGCCGAGCAGGCAAAGCGGCTGCGGCCGCGCCAGGCGGTGGTCGGCGACGCCGGCAAATACAAGGATCTGAAGGCGGCGCTGAGCGGCACCGGCATAGAGGCGGCGGCGGGCGCCACCGCGGTGGCCGAGGCAGGCGCACGGCCGGCGGATTGGGTGATGTCGGCCATCGTCGGCGCGGCCGGCCTGGAGGCCACCCTGGCCGCGGTGCGCCGCGGCGCTGTTGTAGCCCTGGCCAACAAGGAGACCCTGGTTTGTGCCGGCGATCTGATCATGGCGGAAATTGCCCGCTATGGTGCGGTGCTGTTGCCGGTGGATTCCGAGCATAGCGCCATCTTCCAGGTGTTCGATTTCAAGCAGAAGGACGCGGTGGAGAAGATCATCCTCACGGCGTCTGGCGGCCCGTTCCGCACCACGGACAAGGCGGCCATGGCGAAGATGACGCCGAAGCAGGCGGTGGCCCACCCGAACTGGGACATGGGCGCGAAGATCTCGGTCGATTCCGCGACCATGATGAACAAGGGGCTGGAGCTGATCGAGGCGCACCACTTGTTCGCGCTGCCGGGCGACCAGATCGACATCGTCGTGCATCCGCAATCGGTGATTCACAGCCTGGTGGCCTATCGCGACGGCTCGGTGCTGGCGCAACTGGGTTCGCCGGACATGCGCACGCCCATCGCCTATGCGCTGGGGTGGCCGCACCGCATCGACTGCCCTGCGAAGCGGCTGAATCTGGCGGAGATTGCCTCGCTCACCTTTGAAGCGCCGGATCCCATCCGCTTCCCGGCGCTGCGCCTGGCGCGCGAGGCGCTCAATACCGGCGGCACGGCGCCGACAGTGCTGAACGCAGCCAACGAAGTGGCTGTCGCGGCTTTCCTGAAAGAGAAGATCGGCTTCCTGCAGATTGCGGAAACTGTTGAGCGCACGCTGGAAGAACTGCCGGCGGAACCGCTGGAATCGCTGGATCACCTGCGCGCGATCGACGACCTCGCGCGGCGCACCGCGGCGACGATCCTGGAAGCCCTGCCGAAAGCTTGAGCGCGGCCGCCTAGCTGTAGGCGATCAGGGTGCCGGCCACCCACAGGCCGGCGGCGGCCCAGGTCGCGAATTCAGCGTGGCGCCGATACTCGCGCGCGAGAATTTCATTGATCACCCGGCCGGCGAGGGCTTCCGGAATTCCGGGATTCCGTTCCAGGCTGCGCCAGATTTCCGTTTGGCGATAGTTTCGCTCGGGCATGATTCTGGCGCTGATCATCAGCGCCAGAGCGAGGATGCCCGTCATGACGGCGCCCGTGCGCAACGCTACATCGGCAAAGGGAAATAAGGCGAACATCAGGCAGAAAATGCAGCCGGCGGCGACGAAACAGTCGCGCTGAATGGACAAGGCTGCCAATCGACGTATCTGCTGCAAGGCTGCTTCCTGATCATGGGTTGCGAACACTTGTGACTTGAGCCTGCCATAGATTGGTTAATGGCTGGTCAAAGAGTCCAACAATCCGCCGGGACAGCGGTTCCCCGAACTGAGCCGCCAGCCGTGGCTGCTCGGCGTCAAAAAAGAAGCGCCGGACCGCTTTCGCAGCCCGGCGCTTTTGATTTGATCGGTCGTGGATCTACTTGTGGATATCCACAACCTTGTTTTCCCGCAGGAAGAGCACGCCGATCACCAGCGTCATGATGGCGACGATGATCGGGTACCAGAGGCCGTGATAGATGTTGCCTGACGACGCCACCATCGCCGTGGCCAGCAGCGGCAGCATGCCGCCGAACCAGCCGTTGCCGATGTGATAGGGCAGCGACATCGAGGTGTAGCGGATCTTCGTCGGGAACAACTCGACGAGGAACGCCGCTATCGGCCCGTAAACCATGGTCACGTAGACGAGCATGATGACCAGGATCAGCAGGGTCATGCCCCAGTTCACGTTGTCCGGATTGGCCGACGGCTTGTAGCCCGCGGCTGCCAGCGCTTCCTTGTATTTGGCCTCATCCCAGCCCTGCAGCTCCGTGGTGCCGATCGTCGTCACCACGGTCTGGCCGGGAACCGCCGGCACGGACTCGAAAGACAGGCCCGACTTGGTCAGGAAGTCCTTCGCCTTGTCGCAGTCCGAGAACACGGTGCCAGGGAAGACGAAGATGTGGAAACTGCAATCGTCAGCCGCCACCGTGATCTTGGTGTTGGCCTGGAATGCTTCCAGCTCCGGATTGACGTAGTGGGTCAGGCCGGCGAACAGCGGGAAGTATGTCAGCGCCGCGATGGCGCAGCCCGCCAGGATGATCTTCAGCCTGCCGATCCGGTCGGATAGCCAGCCGAAGAAGATGAACAGCGGCGTGCCGATCAGCAGCGAGGCGCCGACGAGCATGTAGGCGTAGGTGAAGTCCAGCTTCAGCGTGATCTGCAGGAAGAACAGCGCATAGAACTGGCCCGTGTACCAGACGACGCCTTGACCGGCAGTCGCGCCGAGCAGGGCCAACAACACATACTTGTTGTTCGGATAGTGGAAGAAGCTTTCGGTCAGCGGTTTCTTCGAGCCGCGGCCTTCTTCCTTCATCTGCTGGAACACCGGCGACTCGTTCAGCTTGAGCCGGATATAGATGGAGAACACCAGAAGGACCAACGACACCAGGAACGGAATACGCCAGCCCCAGCTGGTGAAGGTTTCCTTGTCGATGCCGGTGCGGCAGATCAGAATCACGGCCAGGGCGAGGAAGAAGCCCAGAGTCGCCGTCGTCTGGATCCAGCTTGTCGCCAGGCCGCGGCGGTCGTTCGCCGCATGCTCGGCGACGTAGGTCGCTGCACCGCCATATTCGCCGCCGAGGGCCAGGCCCTGCAGCAGGCGCAAGGTCACCAGGGCGATTGGCGCCAGGATGCCGATGGATTCGTAGGTTGGCAGCAGGCCGACCAGGAATGTCGCGGCGCCCATGACGGTGATGGTGACGAGGAAGGTATATTTGCGCCCGACGATGTCGCCGATGCGGCCGAAGAAGATTGCGCCGAACGGACGGACCAGGAAGCCCGCAGCATAGGTCGCAAAGGCCGCCAGCAGGGCCGCCGTGTCATTGCCCTTGGGAAAAAACAGCGCGGCAAAGAACGGGGCTAGCGTTGCGTAGAGGTAGAAATCGTACCACTCGAACACGGTGCCGAGCGAGGAGGCGAAAATCACGCGCCGTTCCTCGCTTTTGGTAATGACCTTTCCGCTGGGCAGACGATAACCGGGTTCACTTGTTGTCGATGTCATGGGTCCATCCCTCATCGTAGTTTCAGCGCCGGCGGTATTGGCTTCTTGCTTGTATTCCCGCCCTGGTCATAGATTTCCTCCGCAACGCGTAACGGGGTCAACAAAGACAGCGCCGTTTTAACCTTGTTCGCCCCCCTACTTTGGGAGGGGGCGAATCTCGAAGGATGCCAGATTGCGGGGGATCGGGCGGAAATCGCTCGCGAAGCAGCGAGGCAAGCGTCTCAGGTGACCGGCACAACGCCATCGCGCATCCCAAGGCGCGCGATCAACCGTTCAGCCTCTTGCCGATCGATGATCTCGAACGACTGGCTGGGGCGCTCATATGCATACATATCGCCGGTTGCGATATCGAACCAGCAACCGCTGAGATGAAGCTTCCCGGCCGCGACCCGTTCCCGCACGATGGGATAGGACATCAGATGCTCCAATTGCACGAGCACATTGAGTTGCGACAGCCGATCGTAAGGTTTGAGGCCGGTGTCCAGCGCCTCCTCATGTTCGAGCCGAAAGGCGGCGGTCTTGGCGTGATTCAGCCAATGGTCGAGGTTCGGCGCCCTCAGCGTCGGGTTGCGCGTTAGGATCGCTTTCATCGCCCCGCACTCGGAATGGCCGCAGACGACGATGTCTGCGACGTTCAGAACCAGGAGCGCATACTCGATAGCGCTGGCTTCCGAGTAGTCGCCGGTCGAAACGCCATCGGGAGTTG